>JAUNBM010000001.1:80302-88249 GCA_030527115.1 Clostridia bacterium | reverse complement strand
ATCATCATCGTCGTCATCGTCGTCATCCCAGTCATCATCCCAATCGTCGTCATCGTAATCGTCGTCGCGATCCTTTTCGCTGCTGAGGATTTTGCCGGTGGTGGCGTTGATCTCGTATTCGTATTCGTAGCCGTTCGCATAGAAGTCAACCTGGTATTCCATAACTCCGTCGTCGCGCTCCATCTTGACCCGGATATAGGTGGTGTCGCTCTCGCTGACTCCGGCGTGGTTCAGGGCGATGGCCTTCGCCTGGGCTTCGGTTATATACTGCGTGCTTTGAGCGGGGCTTGAGGTCGGGGAGGCGGTTGCCTGCGCCTTGCGCTCGGTTTCCTTCTCCGCGCTTATGATATCTCCGGTTATGGCGTTGATCTCGTAATCGTATTCCACTCCGTTGCAATAGAATTCAATCTCGTATTCCATAACGCCGTCGTCGTTGCCGCGCTTGATTGTCAGATACAGCGTATCGGCTTCGCTGATTCCCGCATGGTTTAAGGCAATCGCCTTGGCTTCGGCTTCGGTGATATAGGTCGTAGTATCCGTTCCCTGCGCCGGCTTTACGCTTCCGGCTTCGCTCTCAAACTTGACAACCTCGCCGGTGAGGGCGTTGATCTCATAGTCGTGTTCGATGGAGGCTACATAGAATTCTATCTCATAAACCATCAGGCCGTCGTCATAGTCGAGCTTAATCTTTACGCGCTCCGCCTCGGCGGCGGTTATTCCCGCGTGTTCGTAGGCGGCGTTAAGCGCCGCATCGGTGCCGATATAGGCGGCGTCGCTGGCACTCCCGCTGATATCGACCGATTCGGGAGTGAGCTGTTGCGCGGAGCAGAGGAGGTTCAGCTCGTTTATCGAAAGGTTGACGAGCAACTCAAAGGTCAGGTGGGGATTCTGCTCGATAACTCCGGTGATGAAGGCGGCCTTGCCAACGGAGATGCCGTATTTCTCCGCGAGAGCCTCCAAATCGGAATTTTGCGTAAGCGTCTGGCTCACGATTGCGCCGCCGTTGAGGGAACTGGCCTGCAGAGCCTGGTCTATTGCGGTCGTAAGGCGTTGCCTGAGCGTTGCCGCGTCGAGCTTCTCGGAACCCTGCACCGAGAGGAGGACTGAATTTGCGGCCTCGTTGAGGTAGCCCTTGGTCAGCATGGAGCCGATGATGGCGTTTACCGCTACATCCACATCGGTGTCTTTAAGATCCATATCGCCGATAACGTCCGTGGCGGCGTCGTTGCGGGTTATAACGTCGAGTATGCGCTCATTGCTGTTGACGGAGAGTTCGATGCTCGGATTGACGTCGAGCTGAACCACGGCGGCAACCGCCTTGGCAGAGGTGAGTTTGACGCCGGCGAATACGCCGACCGCAACGAGTATCAGTGCCGCTGCCGCCGCTACGAAGGCGGGCCAGCGCTTTTTCCTTTTGATGTTTTCCATTTTAATTGTTTCTCCCTTCTGTTCTTGAATCGTTGCAAGAATGGAGGGAAGAACGTTTGGCACGGAATGCTCTACCGCTGTCTTTAAGCGAAGTTCCAAATCCTTGTTTTTCATACTGCTTCCTCCTTTAATGCACGTTCCAGCTTTTTAATAGCTCTGTTGTACTTTGAAATTACCGTTGACAGAGGGAGCTGCAGCAGTTCCGCCAGTTCCCGGTGCTTCATTCCGGAGACGGCGTGTAGAATAACTATCTGCCGTTCGGTGGAGTTCAGCGCGTTCAGCGCCGTTAAAAGCACCATTTGATCTTCCTTCGTTTGGAGAGGATTTTTGGTATCCTCGACCTCGTAATCCGCGGGAAGAGCCGTGAGGCGGTTGTCCCTGCGTTGCTTCATCCTAACCGTGTTCCTCGCTATGGTCAGTATCCAGGCGAGCGGCTTGCCCTGCCTTCTATACTGTCCCGCGTTTTTGTGAAGCTGCACATAGACCGTTTGCAGTACGTCCTCGGCGTCATGCGGGTTTCTTGTGAGTGAGAGAGCGAAGCCGTATACGGCGGATTTCGTTTGCTCGTACAGTGCGGCGAGAGCAGCCATGTCGCCGCCGGCAATGGCTGAGATCTGCTGTTCAAGCAAGTCGGCGTCCTGTTCGGAAAGCTCCGTAACAACCGTCAAAAAATTTAGCATCGCTTCCCCCTTCACCCTAATAATGCATGGGCCGAGTGTTTTATTGCATGATAAAAAAATTTTTCTTCGCTGTCAATTAAATCCGCGTAAAATCTTTGAAATACTCACGGAAATTTAACTTTTTGATGCAAAGAGGACGAGGCTATGTTATAATACGGTATGATTTGTCGCTTTTCAGTCGAGGCGGAGCGCCGCGAGCAGACGCCCGTCGATAATTTGTTCATAACCGAGTATCTTCCCGAAGCGGGCGGGCAGGAGGTTGCCGTCTATCTCTACGGGCTGATGCAATGCTACTATGCGTCCATGCGCGAAATATCCATCTCGGAAGCCCTGTCGATCCCGCCCGAGAGCGTCCAAAAGTCGTTTGAATACTGGCAGGATAAGCGGCTGGTAAGGATAATTCGCGACGAGCCTTTAACAGTTGAGTATCTGCTCGCCACGACGCCCCAGGTTACGACCGAGACCCCGCAAAAGCATCATGCCTTCGTCCGCTCGCTCAACGCGCTCACCGCGCCGCGCCAGTTCGATATGCGCGAACTCAAAGTCGTATTCGAGTTTATCGAGACCTACGGCATGGAGGAGGGCGCGGTTTTGGAGCTGGTTTCCTATTGTATGCAGCTCAAGGGGCGGAGCGTGTCCGCCAACTATCTGAAAGCCGTTGCGCAGAGCTGGTGCGAGGAGGGCGTGATTACAACCGAGCAGGCGAACCGCTATCTGGAGGATTACGCGAGCCGCAGGCATGGCGCGAGCGAAGTTTTGAAGCGCTGGAACAAGCGCAGGAAGCCCACTTTGGACGAGATGAACCTGTACGACCGCTGGATCAAGGAGTGGGGCTTCGACAGCGAGGCTATTTTGGCGGTCTGCCCCGAGCTGGTTTCGGTGGGAACCCCGACCTTTGCGATTTTAAACGACCGGCTGTACGAGCTGTACTCCAGGCATAAGGTGCGCAAGGAGGATATAGTTGAAGAATCGAAGGATTATTCGAGCGACAGGGAGTTTGCCCGCCTCGTGTTTTCCCGCATGGGCAAGATTGAGCCGCCGACCAAGAGCAATGTCGCCCAGCTCGCCGCGTTCGTAAACGATAGGGGACTGCCCAAGCAGGTGGTTCTGCTTGCCGCCGAGGCGAGCGCGGACGCCGAGCGACCTTTCGGCCTGCTGAAAACGATACTCAAGGACTGGTGCGAGCGCGGCATCAATACGGTGCAACAGGCTGAAAAGGAGCTTGTGGACAGGGAGCGCAGGCCCAAGGGCCGGAAGAAGGATATGTTCGACTACGAGAAGCAGAGAAAACTCAGCAATGCGGACGTGGCGTCCATGTATGTTAATTTGGACGAGGATATTTAAATGAGAGCGGAGCTTGAAGAATTATACGGGCGGATAAGGGAGCAGAACCGGCGCTCGCTGGAGCAGAGGCGGGAACACGCCTATGCCAAAAGCCCGCGCTTTTTTGAGATAGACCGTGAGTTTGCCGAGGTGTTTAAGGAGCTTGCGCGGGGAAGGATTACCCCCGAACAGGGCAGGGAGAAAAACCGTCAGCTAAGGGAGGAGCAGGAGACCCTGCTCAAAAGCCTGTTTTTGCCGCCTACCTATCTCGATATGCGCTATCTTTGTCCGGTATGCAGGGACACGGGCTTTACGGGCCAGGATATTAAGAAGCCCTGCGTCTGTTATCTGAAAAACGAACAGCAGTTTTTAATCGAGGGCGCGAGGATAAACGATGTGGAAACCTTTGAAAGGTTCTCCGTCGACGTCTACCCCGACGAGGCGCAAAAGTTTCGGAGCATCAGGGCAAAGCGGCTATGTGAAGCCTATGCCAACGATCTCCCCAAGCCCAAACCGCCCATCCTCCTGCTCGACGGGCTGGCGGGTTTGGGCAAGTCCTATTTGGGCAACGCGATAGCCTACCGTGCCATCGAGCATGGAATCGAGTGTTCGCGCATAACCTCCTACCGCTTCGTGCAGGACATAATGGAAGGCCTATCCGGACGAGAAAACCGCTTAAATAGGTTTGTCTCGCTACCCCTGCTCGTTTTGGACGATTTGGGCATCGAGCCGCTGATTCCGAATATCACCCGTGAAAGCCTTATCTCGCTTTTGAGCGAGCGGCAGGGGGCGCGGCTTGCGACAGTATTTATTACAAACCTGAGCTATGAGGAGATGGGCGCAAGGTATACCGAGCGCTTTGCCTCGCGGCTGTACAATCGCGACACCACGCTGATGATAAATCTGACCGGCGAGGATCTGCGCAAGAGGATGGATTGATGCTGTATCTTTGCGCAACCCCGATTGGAAACCTCAAGGATATAACGCTTAGGGCGGTCGAGGCGCTTTCGGCCTGCGACGCCGTGTTTTGCGAGGATACAAGGCAGACGGCAAAGCTTTTAAACCATCTGAACATCAAAAAACCGCTGATAAGCTGTCACGAGCATAACGAGCGGTTTCGGGCCGAGGAGCTTACGCGGCGCCTCAAGGAGGGCGAAACCGTTTGCTATTGCTCCGACGCGGGCATGCCCTGCATCAGCGACCCCGGAGCGGAGCTTGTTCGCGTCTGCATAGAAAACGGACTGGATTTTACGGTTCTGCCGGGGGCGAGCGCGGCAATAACCGCGGTCGCGCTTTCGGGGCTTGCCCCGCAACCGTTCACCTTCTTCGGCTTTCTTCCGCGTGAGAGCGCAAAAAGGCGGAGGATGCTCGACGACATTGCCAATACTTCCCATCTCTGCCTGCTGTATGAGAGCCCGCACAGGGTTTTGACGACGCTGGAGCAACTAAAGGAAAGGCTCGGCGCGGAAACCGAGGCGGCGGTGCTGAGGGAGCTTACAAAAAGATTTGAGAGCGTCTATCGCGGAAGGCTCGGCGAGCTTGCCGCCCTTCTTCCTGCCGATTTAAAGGGCGAATGTGTCATAGCGGTTCTGCCCGGAGCTGAGACGGCGAAGGCAGGGGAGGGGGAGCTGGACTCCATGCTTACACAGCTTTTAAAGACCTGCCCGGTTCGGGACGCGGCAACCGCCGCCGCCGAAGCGCTCGCACTTCCAAAGAAGCGTTGCTATGCGAGGGCTTTGGAGCTTTCAAACGAGGAGTAGCCGCCTTTTACGGCGCATTTTAAAAAATACCTTGCAGGCTTCAAGGTTCTATTAGTTTCGGCAAACAAAGCCATTGACGTTCCGCCCGCACAAGACCTTATAATATAACAAAGAAATGAAAGGAGGTTTTCTCGGCATGGAGAAAATCAAAGTTGTGCAATACGGCTGTGGGAAGATGGCAAAATACATAGTGCGGTATCTTTATGAACACGGCGCCCAGATCGTCGGAGCGATAGACATAGATCCGGCGGTGGTGGGCATGGACGTTGGAGATTTTGCTGACCTGGGCGTAAAGACCGGTGTTATCATCTCCGAGGACGCGGACAAGGTTTTGGACGAGTGCGCCGCGGACGTCGCCATCGTAACCCTGTTCAGCTTCATAGGCGATATCTATGAGCAGGTCGAAAGATGCGTTTCGCGTGGAATCAACGTTATCACCACCTGCGAGGAAGCAATCTATCCCTGGACGACGGCGGCGGCGCAGATAAACCGCCTCGACGCGCTTGCCAAGGAGACCGGTTGCACGGTAACGGGTTCGGGAATGCAGGACATCTTTTGGATCAATATGGTGGCTTTGGTGGCGGGCGGCTGTCATAAGCTCACAAAGATAAAGGGAGCGTACAGCTATAATGTGGACGAGTATGGGCTTGCGCTTGCGAAGGCGCACGGCTGTGATTTAACGCC
Organism: Clostridia bacterium; assembly: GCA_030527115.1. Taxonomy (GTDB): domain Bacteria; phylum Bacillota; class Clostridia; order Christensenellales; family CAG-138; genus JAQUTY01. Next base: position 82,374 of record JAUNBM010000001.1, on the reverse strand, counting down.
GGAGGAGTTTGAGGCGCAGATAGCGCATCCTAAAAAGTTCGAGCCCTCCTATGCGTGGAACTCCTGCGAGGCCATCTGCAGTAAGCTCGGTTTAACGGTCAAGTCGATCTCCCAAAAGCACGTTCCCTGCATAATCGACCGCGATATCTACAGCTCCACCCTGAACAAGACAATCCCTGCCGGAAGGTGCATCGGGATGTCGGCGGTGGTGACGGTGGAGACCTTACAGGGGATTACGATAGAGGAGGAGACTATCGGCAAGGTCTACGGCGACGGAGACGGCGATATGTGCGACTGGCGGCTCTTTGGCGAGCCGAACGCCGAATTTCATGTGGTGAAGCCGGCGACGGTGGAGCATACCTGCGCAACGGTAGTCAACCGCCTGCCTCAGCTCCTTCGCGCTCCGGCGGGGTATGTAACCTGCGATCAGCTCGAGCCGAACGCTTATCTGACCTATCCGATGGAGTATTATATTTAAGAGGGAGTCCTTTTAGTTTCTATAAACAGCATTTAGTCTGCCCGCCGTGATGAAAAAAAGGCGGGCTTGATTATGCTCTAAAAAAGTTGCGCTTTGGACGATATGAGTCAAAGAAGCTGAAAAACGGCTTGTTTTTTGTCGAAACCCATGTTAGAATCAGAGCATGAATATTTTTTCACGCCTGTACGAACCGAAGTACATGGTCAAAGAGAAGAATATTTGCGGTCCGCTCCCTACCTTTAAGGGAGCGTATTCTACGAGTTTAAAGATATCATGGCCCTCGGCGGTCGAACAGCTCTTGGTGGCGGCGATGGGTTTTATCGACACCATGATGGTCGGCTCGCTGGGCAAAAACGCTATCAACGCGGTGGGAATCACCACACAGCCGAAGTTTTTGCTCATGGCGCTGCTGTTTGCGATGAACACGGGCATAACCGCCGTGGTGGCGAGAAGACGCGGCGAACAGGATTATGAGGGAGCGCGGCGAACCCTGAAGCAAACGTTGCTCATCTGCGCCTGCCTGTCCCTGATAGTCACGATATGCGCCTTCTTCCTTGCGCGGCCCCTGCTCCTTTTGGCGGGCGCGAGCGAGGTCTACATTGACGATGCGATAATGTATTTCCGCATAGTGATGGCGGGGCAGTTCTTCGGTTCGCTCGGCATGACTATCAATGCGGCGCAACGCGGGGTTGGAAACACGCGGATTTCGATGTTCTCGAACGGAGCGGCGAACATAACCAACGTTGTATTCAACTTTCTGCTGATAAACGGAATCTGGTTCTTCCCAAGGCTCGGCATTAAGGGCGCCGCTATCGCAACCGCGCTCGGCAGTATGGTCGCATTTTCAATGGCGCTTCGTTCGGTGATGAAGCGCGGGGTCGGAGCTGAGGACAATATGATGACCCTGCTCTGCTCAAGCTCGTGGCGCGCCGATAGGAGGACGATGAGGAGCGTAACCAAGGTTGCATCCTCGGCTTTTGTGGAGCAGATATTCCTCCGAATCGGCTTCTTTGCCTATGTTGCGCTGGTGGCGCGGCTGGGGAACACCGAATATGCCACGCATCAGATATGTATGCAAATAATCCATATCTCGTTTGCGTTCGCGGACGGCTTCGGAATAGGGGCGACCTCGCTCGTCGGGCAGTCGCTGGGTGCTAAGCGTCCGGATCTTGCCATGATATACAGCAAGGTTGGTCAGCGGTATTCCTCAAGCATAGGGGTGCTGTTGTCCGTTTTGTTTATTGTGTTCAGGCGTCAACTGATCGGCCTGTTTTCGGATGATCCGGAAGTCATTGCGCTGGGCTCGATTATAGTGGTATTCGTTGCGCTCGCCTGCCTTGCGCAGACCGCTCAGGTGGTGCTGTCCGGAAGTTTGCGCGGCGCGGGCGATTCGCGCTATGTCGCCCTGTCCTCCCTGATATCGGTAGGCGTGCTTCGACCGCTGTTGAGCTACGTCCTTTGCTATCCCGTCGGGCTCGGGCTGATCGGGGCGTGGATAGGACTCTGCTTCGATCAGGCGCTCAGGCTCGTGTTCTCCTATGTGCGAATGCGCGGGGATAAGTGGACTAAGATCAGCCTCTAAGACGCGCCGCCC
>JAUNBM010000001.1:0-80202 GCA_030527115.1 Clostridia bacterium | reverse complement strand
TGTGCGAATGCGCGGGGATAAGTGGACTAAGATCAGCCTCTAAGACGCGCCGCCCTGTCGAAGCTTTGGCAAGGCGGCGTTATTTAATCATATTATTTTTGTGCGTTCGCGCCGTCCTTTAAGAGATGCGGACGCCGAACACCTTCTGTCCGCGGCAACCGATGACTAAGATATTGTCGTATACTGCGGGCGAGGCCTCAAAGTTGGAGTTATCCAGCTTGAGCGTCTTTTTGAGCGTGCCGTCAAGCCCGTCGAGCAGGAAAAGGTTGCCGGTTGAATCGGCTTGCAGAACATAGCCCTTGCCCTCAGGGGTATAGACGATGACGGGCGAGCTCCACGAATAGCTCTCCATCGGGAAGGTCCAGACCGGTTCAAAGGTTTCCTTGTCGAGGGCAACGAGAACGCCCTGGCTGTGGTCGGGGTAACGGGCGATGGTTATTAAAACGAGCCCCTCCATATCGTGCTGTCCGAGGGCGGCGGTCGATTGGATTCCGCCGGAGACTCCGGACTCGGTATAGACGGTGAGGGCATATTCCTTAACTATCTCGCCGGTGAGCGCATCTATCTTGAAGAAGGGCGCGACCCCGCGGCTGGAGGAATCCTTGGTAAAGTGGAGGGAGGTGCCGACATACAGGTAGGCCTCGTCATCGGATATGACGTCGAGGACGGGCGAGCCGTTGGTATCGTCCTTGGTGTCGGCTATCCAAACTATCTCCATAGTGGTGAGGTTGACGCATTGAAACAGCCCGTCGTTGGAGGAGAGATACAAAAAGCCGTTCCAGGCGACGGCGCTGCCCTCGTAGCCGAGCCAGTACAGGTCAACGCCCTCCTCGATGCCCGTGCTGGAGCGCGAGCTGTCATAGCGGAGCTTAACGATGTTGTCGGGATTAACCGAAACGCTGGTTCCGTCGAAGGAGGAGTTGAGCTTCATCGTGTAAAGCACGCCGTTTTCGCCCGGATATATGAGGGTGTCGGTCTCGGCGTCGATAAGGGGCGCGCTGTCATAGGCGTAGAACACGCGCTTTGCAAAGGAATCGCTGCCCTGAATGCCGAATTCATAGAGGCGGGTTCCGTCGATAAGCGAGTAGATCATGGCGCGGGATTTGCGGCTGTCGTCCTGATACTGATCGCCGCTTCCGAGATAGAGGAGCGGATAGCCGCGCGGGTCGAGCGAACCGGTGCCCTTGAAGGGCATGCCGATATCTATTGCGTCGCGGGTTTCCCTGCCCGACGATAGCTCATAGAAGTAGACCTTGCCGTCCATCGTGGGGTAGATAACCTCGATAAGATCGTCGGTTTCCTTTGCCCAGTCATAGAGGTTCATCACAGCCCGCGTCTCGTCCGGCCATTTGACTATCAGGGGCTGTCCCGTCCAGCCGCTTCCCGTCCATTCGCGGTCGGTATTGTCACGCGGGAGCGAACCAATCGACTTCGACCAGATTTCGGTGAGGTTCTCCTCGGTTATCGTAACCGTCCCATAGGAGGGCGAGTTGCGGAAGTTGTTGCCGCGGAAGGTGGTTATACCCTCCAGCTCGGTGTAAGCTTCAGCGTCCGGGAAGATAATTCTGGTTTCGTTGAGCATCAGTTGGAAGATTTCGGTGAGTTTGGCGGAACTTGAGTAGCTCGTCCGCATGAGCGGAAAGAAGCTCGAGGTTTCGGCGCCGTCCGCCTCGATATAGCTGATTATCCCGTAGTTATCTATCTCCGATGAGCTCACGGCGTGGGGCGTGGGCTTTGGGGTGGGGCTCGGAGAGGGCGTCGAAGTGGGCGAGGGGGGGATGGTTGCCTGAGTTTCGCTTTCGCCGGCGCAATTCCCCTTTAACAGCGATATTAGCAACAGTACCAACAGCACCACGGCTGCGATTACGAGCAGACCGAGGGCAAGCATCCCGTAAAAACGCGGATGAATGACCAAGCGCCTGCGCTTTTTTCTTTTTTTCTCCATGGATTCCTCCCTGTTATGAAATGCGCACTCCGAATATTCCGTTGATGCGCGTTCCGATAACGATCATATCATTATAGGCTGCGGGCGAGGCTTCCATATTGCCTCCGAGCCTGAGAGTATCCAAAATGATTCCGCTTGAACCCTCTATGAGATAGAGGTTTCCGTGGTTGTTGCCCTGTATGATATAGGACTTGTCGCCGTCATATATCGCTATCGGGGAACTCCACGCATAGGCGGAGAGCTGGCGCGACCATAGCAACGAGCCGCTTTGACGGTCGATGGCTACCAATTCACCCTCGTTGGTTTCGCCGTCGTAGCTGGCGAAGCTGGTGATTACGGCGTTGCCGATATCGCCCTGCCCCAGAATAACGCTCCCCATAACGCCTCCGGTCACATTTTTAGTCGTGCCGATAGTCTTGCTGTATTTCCATTCGATAGCGCCGGTCATGGCGTTGATCTTGAATATGGAGGTGGTTCCCTGATTATTCGCGTCGATGGTGTTGTCGAGGGTATTGCCGACATAGAGATACGCCTCGATCTCCGAAACGACCTCGAGGGCGGGGGAGCAGTTCACATCGTCGTCCAAGTCCTGAACCCACTTGACCTCCATGGTGTTGAGATCCACACAGTGCATCAGGCCGCTGTTATCGGTGAGGTAGATAAAGCCGTTCCAAACGGAGGCGCTCCCCTCGTAGCCGAGCCAATAGGAGTCCTCGCCGGTGCGGTCGGCATAATAGCGGAACTTCACCGTCTCATCGGGGTTCATCGTCAGCGTGCCGGAGTCGGGGTCATAGACGGTATTGAGATGAATCGTATAGAGGATGCCGTTTTCGCCGGGATAGATAAGAGTGTCGGTCTTTGCGTCGATCAGCGGACTGCTGTCATAGGCATGCCAGAGGCGAAGCGAAAACAGGTCGGGCTTCTTGCCAAATTCGAGCAGGCGGGTATAGTCGATCAGCGAGTAGACCATGGCGCGGGTAATCTTGCTGTCATCATCGGGGTAGCTGTCGCCGCTTCCGAGATAGAGGATGGGATAGCCGCGCGGGTCGAGCGCGCCCGCGCCCTTAAAGGGCATTCCGATATTCAGCGCGTCGCGGGTCGGTTCGCCGGTTTCGAGATCCAGAAAATACACATAACCGTCCATCGTGGCGTAAATTACCTCGACGAGACCGTCCTTCTGCTTTGCCCAATCGTACATATTCATTATGTTCTTAGTCTCGGCGGGCCATTCGACTAAGATGGGCTGTCCCGTCCAGCCGCTGCCCGTCCAGGTTCCGCTTCCGCCCTCGCCCTTGGGCATCTCTCCGGTCTCTACATTCCAAACCTCCGTCAGCTTGCGTTCGGTTACGGAGGCTGAACCATAGGCGGCGTTTTGGCGATAGTTATCGCTGCGGAAGCCGATAACGCCCGCCAGCGCGGAGTATTCGTCCCCGCTTCCAAAGCTGATAGCTTCGCTGCGCTGATAGCTTTCGGCGGGCAGGTTGTTGATTTCGATTTCGCTTACAAAGCCCCAAACCTCCGGCGCGGTATTCTGCTCGCTATGCGGAGTCGGAACCGGGGTCGGGGTGGGTTCGGGGGTTGGGGTCGGTTCGGGCGTAGGGGTAAAGCTCGGTTGCTCAACCACGATGGACTGAACCGTGGCGTTGGGATCCGCCGAAGCAGGTATAATTACTACACCGGATTCGCCGTTTTTTTGGCAGCCGATAAAAGTTAAAAAATTTACGAGCAGAACCGCTAAAATGACAAAACAAATTATTTTTGTCGTCCGCATTTTGCGCATAAGCCTCTCCTTAAACTCAACATATTGGGGTGAATTTTCTCCCCGTTCGAATAAAAATACAACCCCATACTTACCCATCATCGGCATTATAGCACGGTACTTTGAATAAATGTTTGACTAATTGTTAACAGATTGTGTTGAAAATGCGTCTATTTTTGGCGGAATAGTTATGCAAAATGCGTATAATTATGAAAAAATGGACGAAAATTGGGAAAAAATGTCAGTATGCGGCGATTTTGTCGCGTGGCATGGAAAGGGTGTTTAAATAGGCGTTTTCGAGGGGAATCCAGCGCGTTTCAAAGGCTTTTAGCCCCTTTTCGCCCTCGCGTTTAAGCAACCGTTCGCGCTGAAGCCGGACGTCGGTCGAGAGTACGAGCATAATATCGTAAATATGACGGAAGCGGGGATGGAGCGAATAACAGCCCTCGATGATAATGGCTTTGGCGGGCTCGACAAGCCGCGCCTCCTGATAGGCTTGAAGATGGCAGTCGTATCTTCGGAGCAACAGAGGCCCGTTGGCTTCGAGGCGGGCTACGATCTCGTCATAGAAGCGCTCATAATGGACGTTGCCGCCTATCTCCGCCTCCCGCGCCGGGGTTCTGAGCGCGGGAGGGAGGAAATAGTCGTCCATATGAATCAGCGTTGCGCCGAGCGCCTCGCTGCATGTAGCGGCCAAGGTTGTTTTGCCCGAAGCGGCGCCGCCGTCTATGCCGACGATAACGCGGGGCTTAGTTTCCAACTGGGCTTCGACCGCCCGAATCAGCTCAGAAATCACAGCTGATACACTCTTTTAAATTTCGCCTCGAGATACTCGGTGTAGTATTTCGGGTCGAAGGGCGCGCCGCAACAGAGTTCTATAAGCTCGCCCGGCTTTTTGAGACAGCCGTAACGGTAGATTCTCTCGCTGAGCCAGTCGATGATGGGTTGCAGATCGCCGCTCTTAACCTGGGCAAAAACGTCCATGTCCTGATTCATGCAATCGAGAATCTGCGCGGCGTAAGCGCTTCCGATGGCATAGGAGGGGAAATAGCCGAAGCTTCCGCCCGACCAGTGGGAATCCTGAAGCACGCCCTTCTTGTTGGAGGGAACGTCGATTCCGAGATATTCCTTATAGAGCCGGTTCCATACCTGGGGAAGCTCGTCGACCTCCAATTCGCCGGCAATCAGGCGCTTTTCTATCTCATAGCGCACCATAATGTGAAGCGGGTAGGTAAGCTCGTCGGCTTCGGTTCGTATGAGCGAAGGCTCCACCTTGTTGGCGGCGAGATAGAGCTGTTCCTTGGTTACGCCCTTCAACTCGTTTGGGAAAAGCTCCGTGAGCTTGCCGTAGATCAGGTCGATGAATTCGGGACTTCTTCCGACGATGTTTTCATAGAAGCGCGATTGGGACTCATGCACGCCCATGCTCGCGCCGCTTCCGAGGAACGAGCTGACCAGTTCGTCGCCGATATTCAGCTCATAGGTCGCGTGGCCGGCCTCGTGGACGACCGAGAAAAGGTTGGACATGAGCATATCGGAGTGGTAATGCGTCGTGATGCGGACATCGTTTTTTGTAAAGTTGATGGTGAACGGATGCTCGGTCTCGCCTATGGCGCTACGGGTCTTGTCCATGCACATCAGCTCCATCAGATAGTCGGAGAAAAGGCGTTGCTTGTCAATGGCAAAGTCCTGGTTTAAAAACTCGGTGTCTATCCTGCGCCCGCGTTCGGTTATCTCCCTCAAGAGCGGCACAACCCTGTCGCGCACGTCCTTGAAGAACAGGTCGAGCTGTTCCATAGTCAGCCCCTTTTCATATTCGTTCAAGAGAACGTCATAGGGCGGCTTGTCGGGATCGTAGTAAGCGGCGACCTTGCGGTTGAAGGCGACCAGCTTTTTCAGATGCGGGGCAAAGAGTTCAAAATCGTCCTTTTCCTTCGCCTCGTGCCACGCCGCCTGCGCCGCGTTGACGTCCATCTGATAGGCGACGTATTCGTCCATCGGAATCTTTTCGAGCTTTTTCAGTTCGTCCCGCTTTTCCTCAGCTTCGCGGCGGGTTACCTCGTCCGCCTCGTCGGGCTTCTCCAGGATTTTTTCAATCCACGCTTTAAGCTCCGGAGCGGTCGAGAGCTTATACTCCTCCTCCGAGAGCACGCCGAGGGTCTTGCCGACCACCTCGCTGCCGCCCTTGGGCATGACCGTAACGCTGTCATAATAGAGCTTGCCCATCGCGTGAGAATAGGCGTCGATCTTCGCCAGATGCTCCTTAAAAGCCAAAATGGTATCCTGCATATTGGATTCCTCCTTAGTTGATGCTTTAAGTATAATACAACCGCGTCCCAAATTCAACCAAAACGGTTCGCCGCTTTGGCGCAAATCCGGACGGAATTTGGGATTATATGCGAAAATATCGTTAAAAATCTTAGAATTATTCCGTATTCGTCTTTCAATTCCCCCGTGCGACTGATATAATGATGAAAAAATTAGGAGAATCTGCCCATGAAAGCATCGAATCGTTTATTGCACTATGTAAGCATTTCGACCCCGAGTCAAGACGGAACAAAAACTCTCCCCAGCACCGACTGCCAGTTTGACCTGGGCAATATTCTGGTGACGGAACTGCTAAGCCTCGGACTGAAGGACGCGCGCATCGACGAAAAATGCTATGTTTACGCCTCCCTCCCGGCAACGGAGGGCAGGGAGAACGCTCCGAAGCTGGGTTTTGTGGCGCACATGGATACCGCGCCCGATTTTAACGGGGTGGGTGTGAAGCCCATGCTTCATCCCGGCTACGACGGTGGCGACGTGGCGCTCGGCGGCTCCGGACGGGTTTTGAAGGTTGCGGATTTTCCGCATCTGAAGGGACTTGCGGGACGCACGCTGATAACGACCGATGGAACCAGCCTTCTCGGCGCGGATGACAAGGCGGGAATCGCAGAGATAATGACCATGCTGGAAAGGCTTGTTGAGGACGGAATCCCCCACGGGAAGATTTCGGTCTGCTTCACGCCCGACGAGGAGATAGGCGCGGGAGCGGACGGCTTCGATGTGGAGGCTTTCGATGCGGACTTCGCCTATACCGTCGACGGAGGCGAGGAGGGCGAATTGGAATACGAGAATTTCAACGCCGCCGAAGCCGTGGTGGAGTTTTTCGGGTTCAACGTGCATCCGGGTTCCTCCAAGAACACCATGGTGAACGCCTCGCTTTTGGCGATGGGCTTCAACTCGATGTTGCCTTCGGGGGAAACGCCCCGTGACACCGAGGGGTACGAGGGCTTCTTCCATCTGACCGATATGAGCGGCAACGTTGAAAAGGCCGTTTTGAAGTATATAATCCGCGACCATGACACGGCGCATTTTGCCGTTCGCCTCGGCCAGCTTGAGCATCTGGAAAAGCTCTTCAACGAGCGATACGGCGAGGGGAGCTGTAAGGTCGATTCCCGGCTTCAGTACCGCAACATGAAGGAGATGATAGAGCCGCATATGCACCTTATCGACAATGCGAGAGCTGTCATAGAGAAGCTCGGAGTTGAGCCGAAGGTGGTTCCGATACGGGGCGGCACCGACGGCGCGAGGCTGAGCTATATGGGCCTGCCCTGCCCGAATCTCGGAACCGGAGGCTATGCCTTCCACGGGCCATACGAGCATATCACCGTTGAAGGAATGGATATATGCGTCGAGATTCTTTTGGGGCTTGTCAAAGCCTATGCCGAGGGCTGAGCGGCTTAGAGTTTAGGATGCAGTTTTAGGAGAAAGGAGGGCGTTTATGGCGGTTCGGCGTAAAAGGAGAATATTTCAGCCACGGTTTTTCCTGTTCATCATTGCAACCCTGCTGTTGATTGCGGGGATCATCATACTTGCGGTTGTTATAAAGAACAAGGTGACAAGTTGCAGGGAGAGCGAAGTTCTCGACAGCATCTTAACGACCCCCGATCCCCTCACCTCGCCCGAAGCGCTGGCTTCGTCCGATACGCAGACGGCGGCGACCCCGCCTCCCTTGTCGGCAACGGGAACCTATACGGTCAACCCTGCCAGCGCAAACGCCGCGTCCCAGTTTGGTTTTTCCTATTCTATAAGGCGCAACAACGAGAGCGCGGAGCTGTCGAAAAATCCCAACAGCTCCTCGATATCCTTTGGAAGCTACGATGATTATACCCAGGTCAGCGGAATACTGACCTTCGGCTCCAACCACTATCGCAACAGCTTTGCCTTTGGTACGGTTACCGCCGCGATGCAGGAGATCAGCCAGAGCTGGTCGAAGAATGTCGGCGGGCTCGGCTCGTTTTACGGGGTGAGCGGGCAGGCGCTGATAATTCAATGGGACGAGGAGGTTAAACAGACCCTCGGAATAGCCGATTCCTTCAAGGCGATGGAGGGGTTCACCGAGGTTATCTATCCCTCGGCGGACGGAAACATCTATTTCTGTGAGCTGGAGTCGGGCGCGCAAACGCGCTCGCCGATAAATCTCGGGGTCAGCCTTCGCGGGACGGCGACGCTCGACCCGAACGGGTATCCGATGCTCTATGTTGGGCAGGGAGTGCCGGCTGAGAATGCGCGCGGCAACCTTGCCGCCAGCGTATTTGCGGTGGATTTGATTCAAAACAAGAGCGTCAAGGAGTTTATCGGCAAGGACTACTTCGCTTACAGGGACAACTGGACTGCCTTCACAAGCTCGCCGCTGATTGCCGACGACACGCTGATCCTTCCGGGCGAAACCGGAGTCATATACTTTATAAAGCTCAATACGACCTTCAACGCCGAGTCGAAAACCATAACGATAGATCCCGGCGACAGGATAAAATACCGCTATACGGGTTCGGGTTACTCCGCATCCGACAGCGCGGGCAGCCGCTGGTATGGCTTTCAGGGTTCGGTTAGCGCGTTTAGAAACTATCTCTATATAGCGGATAACGGCGGAAGGCTACAATGTATCGACGTTAATACGCTCGAACTGCTGTATGTTGTCGATTTGGACTGCGATACCGATGCATCCATCGCCATAGAGGAGGACGGAAACGACGGAACCATATACCTGTACACGGTCAACCAGGTGGAAACGCAGTCCGCGGGGCTTCCCGAGGGCTGGGGCTATTGCAGCGTCCGCAAGATAGACGGGCTGACGGGCAGGATAGTTTGGACTCAGCAACTCCCGTGTTTGGTGAGCATCGACGGCACGGCAACCAAGAGCGGAGCTAAGGGAACGCCGCATATCGGGCAGGGCGAGATTGCAAACCTCCTGATATGCTCGTTCTATCGAAGCGGAATCCCGGTCTATGATGAGGCGGGAAATATGAGCTATGAGATAGGCGGGACGATTTTAGCGCTCGACCGCGACGACGGAACCGTGGTATGGAAGCTGGAGCAGGCGGACGGCGCAGGCTACTATTCCTCCCCGCTCGTGCTGTACAGCTCCTCGGGCAACGCCTATCTGGTCGCTTGCGACAGGATGGGGCTGGTTAAGCTCTATGATATAAGCGACAAGACCGGAGGCGTGGCGCTGGGCCGTGCCCTCGATCTCGGCGCGAGCATAGAGGCTACGCCCGTAGCTTTCGGGAACTATATCGTGGTTGGAACCACCGGCAGACAGCCCGACGGACAGATAGGCCAGGCGTCCTTCTTCGGGCTTAAACTGGGTTGACAGGATTAATCGTCGCTCAAACGAAGTCAAGACTTGGTTTTGGGCTTGGATATCAGCGAGAACAATAAACCGAAGCCTATGGCCGCCGAGATTCCCCCGGCGGTCGCCGTTATGCCGCCGGTAAAGGCGCCGAGAACGCCGTTCTGCTTCGCGCCCTCGATGGCGCCCTGAGCCAGACTGTTGCCAAAGCCGGTAAGCGGAACCGTCGCGCCCGCGCCCGCAAACTCAATGAGCGGCTGATACAGGCCCAGCCCGCCGAGGATAACGCCCGCCGATACAAAGAGAACGAGGATTCTGGCGGGGGTCAGGCGGGTCAGGCTTATCAAAAGCTGACCGATGACGCAGATCGCGCCTCCAATTAAAAACGATAAAAGATACTCCATACTTCCTCCTAATGGTATTCGAGAACTATGGCATGCGCAATGGCGGGGATGCTTTCGCCCTGCAAGTTGCTGGTGGGGCTCATCAGCGCGCCGGTAGCCAAAAACAGGATGCGCTTAACCTCGCCGCGCTCCAGCATAGGCAGAAAGTGTCCGGCGAGCGTAACCGCCGAGCAACCGCAACCCGAGCCGCCGCAGTTATATTTTTCCTCGGGCGGGTAGATAAGACAGCCGCAGTCGAGGTGCTTTCCGGAGAGATCCAAATCATGCCGGCCGCAGAGCGAAAAGAGCATCTCCGAGCCGAATTTTCCGAGGTCGCCGGTGATTATCCAGTCGAAGTCGTCCACGGACTCGTTCGTTTCGCCAAAATAGGTCAGCAGGGTGTCGCAGGCGGCGGGAGCCATGCAGGCGCCCATGTTATTCGCATCGGTGATGCCGAGGTCGATAACCTTGCCTATCGTGGCGGCGGAAACGCAGATGTGGGAGAACACGGGCTTTGGCGGGGGAGCGGACGCGAGCATGAGACAGCCCGCGCCCGTAACGGTTCGCTGTGCGGTAGGCGGGGAGGTGGTGCCCATCTCCAGGGGATAGCGGTACTGGCGTTCCGCAGTGGAGAAATGGGAACCGGCGATGCAGGCCACGGGCGAACAGTAGCCGCCGTCCACCAGCACGCTTCCCACGAGCAGCGATTCCGCCATGGTGGAGCAGGCTCCATACAGGCCTAAAAAAGGGATTCCGAGATTGCGCGCGCCGTAGTTCGCGGTAATGAGCTGGTTCAGCAAATCGCCCGCGAGCAAAACGTTCAGCTCGCCCTTGTGCATCCCTGCCTTGTCACAGCAGAGGCGAACGGCGTTTTCAAAGAACTGCAGTTCAGCCTTTTCAAAGCTGTCAAGCCCCATCTTGTCGTCCTCGGCTACGATGTCAAAGCAATCGCCTATGGGGCCTTCGCCCTCAATCGCGCTGACGATGCTGGCTCCCGAAACGACTTTCGGAAGCGAAAGGAACCTCAGGGTTCGTTTCATGGTTGTTTTGCTCCTCCATACGGAATTTTTGCTATTATGCTCTGTGCAAAGCAAAATTATTCTGCTATAATGCGCCCATGGAGAACAAGATAGTCGTCTGCGTTTTTTGCGAAAGCGGGCGGGAATCGAATACGGTGCGCGCCATAGAGCGCGAGTTTCCAGAAGCGGTCGCGATGTTTCCAACCTTTGAGCGGGATGAACGGAAAAACGGAACGTGGATAAGGCGCAGGCTTCCGCTTTTGAGCGGCTACGTCTTTGTATATTCGGAAAAGGTTTTGGATCTGGTGCGGCTCGGCAGGCTCATCGGAGTTTATAAGCCGCTGAGATATCAGGACGGAGAGTATGCCCTGCGCGGCGCGGATTTGGAGTTCGCCAGATGGCTGTGGCAAAACGAGGGCAATATCGGGATAAGCCAGGCGATCAAAAAGGGCGGCAGAATCGAGGTAATCAGCGGGCCGCTCGCGGAGTATAAGGGCGTTATCAAGGACGTGAACAATCACAGGCGGAGCGCGCTGGTAACCATAGAGGTTGGCGAGATGAAGCGCGACGTCTGGCTGTCCTTTGAATGGTTGCAATAAAACTTGCGGAGCTAATAAGCAGGCGCCGCAAGCTAAAACGGTTTTTGGGGTTTTGCGGAAGGCGGGCGGAGTTAAAAGCGGAGGCTCATTGTCTTTGAAACAGGGTGCCGAGGCGTTTTTTTAGCTCGGCTTTCTTTTGTTCGGTCGCCTCGCTGTCAATCGAGATGCTCAAAATATCGCCTTCACGGGTGTTGGGGGGCAAGACGGAGCGCGGAAGCTCAAAGAACAGCTCGCCGCATTCTATAACGGCGGTCTCGCCTTCGAAACGGTCAATTCGCATTGGAAGCTCCTCCTATCTTTCTCCTGTCAAGTATCGCACAAACGGGGAACGAAAGCAAGATGCAAATCAAAATGTCCACACCCATATACGAGCCGTTGTAGATAAAGGAGTACCATACGGCGTTCATGCCCTCGGGAGCGTAGGAGGCGAAGAAAAGAAAGCCGGTGAGAAAGTGGCATATAAAGCGGGCAAGCCCGCCGATGACGCAACCCAGCTGCATCTGTCGGGTCAGCCCGGCAAGCCCGATTAAGGTGAATGCCAGGGGATAATCTATGAGCATCTGCGCCCAGTGATAGATCTCAGGCTTTTGGATGAACTGGAGGATGCCGTAGGCAAGGCCGGCAAGCAACCCGCATTTCAAGCCGAAGCGGTTGGCAAAGAGCATCAGCGGAAGCATCGAGGCTAAGGTTATGCTCCCACCCATGGGCATAGACCAGAGCTTGATATAGGAGAGGACGAAGGACAGCGAGACGCACATCGCGCCTATTATCAGCGTACGGGTGGAGAGGGCCTTCTTCTCCTTACGGGGCAGGAAGATCAAAGCGAGGATCATACCGATAAAAGCGAGCAGGCAGAGGGCGGCGAGCGCCCATTCCCAGGCGGTAAGCTCCTTGAGCTCGTCCAGCAAAATAAAGTCCATTTCAGCCTCCAAATATAAAATAGGATACCCGTTGGGTATCCATAAAAAGAGACTTTGGTCACTTTCCTTCGATGGCATTATCCAACAGGTGTACGCAAGTGCAACTTGCGGTAGGGGTACTTCTCAGCCAAAAACGGCGCCCCCGTGACAAGGAAAGTATATCCCCGTTTCCAACTTCTGTCAAGACCTTAATCCCGCGAAAAACAAACCCGTCAATTAACCTTGCCCCGAAAGCTTAAATAAATAATGAGAGAAAGCAAGCAGGCAGAATATGGATGCGCCAAATTGAGCTTGCATTATTTGTCGAGCTGGTTTATAATAACGTGACATGCCGTCAGCGGCGGTCAGCACATAGGTGGTGGATAACTTGCTCACGCGCAGACAGCGCGGTTTAAGAACCGCCGCCGCATGAGAAGCTTCGTCCGACTGCCCGATGCGAGCCGCCGATGGCGAAGCCATGAGTTTTTCAGCCTGTAAAACGGAAGATTGGACGAGCATGAGGATAGCATTTTCACCTCCGGATATATCGGATCTGGAGATTGCTGAGGTGGTAGAAGTTCTGAAATCGGGATGGATCACCACCGGAGCAAAGACAAAACAATTTGAAAAAAGAATAGCGGAATACTGCGGCACATCGAGAGCCGTATGTCTCAGTTCTGCCACCGCGGCTTTGGAAATGACCCTGCGGATTTTGGGAATTGGCCCCGGAGACGAAGTGATCACTTCTGCCTACACCTATACTGCCTCCGCCTCCGTAATCGACCATGTGGGCGCTAAAATTGTGTTGGTGGATGTAGCTCCCGGTTCGTTCCACATGGATTACGAAAAGCTCGCTGAGGCCATTACGGAAAGAACCAAGGCGATAATCCCTGTGGATATAGGCGGCGTGATGTGCGATTACGACGCGTTCTATCGGGCGGTGGAGAGCAAAAAGCACCTCTACCGCCCCGGTGAGAACGAATATCAGCGACTGTTCGACCGCCCGATCGTCATGGCGGATGCGGCGCATTCCTTCGGTGCGACTTATCATGGCAAAAAGTCGGGTGCGGTGGCGGACTTCAGTTGCTTCAGCTTCCATGCAGTCAAAAATCTAACAACCGCCGAGGGCGGAGCGGTAACGTGGCGGAATCGGGAAGGCTTGGACAACGATGAGTTGTACAACAAGTTTATGCTATGGTCGCTTCACGGGCAGAGCAAGGATGCGCTGAAAAAGCTGTCCCCCGGTTCATGGGAATATGACATAGTATATCCGGGATATAAATGCAATATGACGGATATCACCGCCGCTATCGGGCTTGCCCAACTCAGCCGTTTTGACGGGCTGATGGAGAAGCGCAAGCATTTTGTTAAAATGTATGATCAAAGGCTCTTGCCGCTGGGTATTCAGCGTTTAAAGCACTTTGGAGGGTTTGAATTCGAGGGGAATGGCCATCTGTATCTTACGCGAATTCCGGGAATCACGGAAAGCAAAAGAAACGATATTATTGTGAAAATGGCAGAGGCAGGAGTGGCATGCAATGTCCACTTCAAACCCCTGCCCATGCACACGGCATATCAGCGGTTGGGCTTTGACGTTAAGGATTATCCCAATGCCTATCGCCAGTACGCCAACGAAATCACGTTGCCGCTACATACCCTGTTGCAGGATGAAGAGGTGGACTACATAGCGGAAACATTAAAGGCAATTCTGCAAGGCAGAAAGTCGTAATAAATTACACGCGATGATGTTGAAAGTGATAGAGCATTGGATAGAAAGTGCGAAGGATGAATTAAAATGTATAAAAGGTTCGTGAAAAGATTTCTCGACTTGTGTTTAGCGATTATTGCTATGCCGTTTTGCATAGTTGTATGGATAGCCTTTGCACCATTCATTTACTTTGAAGATAAAGGAACGGTCTTCTACACCGCCCAAAGAATAGGAAAGAATCAAGAAGTTTACAAGATGTATAAGTTGCGCAGCATGAAAATGAATGCAACTGATATCCGAAACCCTGATGGATCCACTTATAATAGTAAGGATGATCCTCGAGTAACAAGAGTAGGTCGTTGCTTAAGGAGTACCAGTTTAGATGAAACAGGACAAATAATCAACATAATCAAAGGTGATATGAGCTGGATTGGTCCGCGTCCAGCTACGCCGTTGATTCTGGATGATTTGACCGATCTGCAGGCTGTAAGGTTTCAAGTTAGACCCGGAATAACAGGATATACTCAAATGATGTACCGCAATAGTGCCCAGGGTGAGAAACGGTATGAAAGCGACAAGTACTATGTGGAACACTTGTCTTTTGGCTTGGATGTGAAAATTGTTTTAGGAACAATAGCAAGAGTGCTACGAAAAACCGATATCTATACAGATTCAAGCATAGAAGAAAAACGACAAGCCCAATAACCCTCCATAAAGTATAAAAGTTAAAAGGGGATACGAAAAATGCTACATACAAATAAAAGACTCCTTGTGTTGGGGGCGACAGCCTATTCGATAAATGTCATTCGTGTCGCGAAAACGCTCGGTGCATATGTTATAGTAGTAGATCCTATAAAGAATCACATAGCAAAGAAATATGCTGATAAATCTTATGATATAGACACATCAGATGTGGATGCTTTGTATGAGATGGCTGTAAAAGAGGATGTGGATGGCGTATTCACGGGTTACTCTGATGTCAATCTGCAGATATGCCACATATTGTGCGATAGGCTAAAATTACCTTTTTATGCGAAGAGTCAAAATCAGATTTTACAAACGACCGATAAGCTAAAATTTAAGGATATGTGTAGAAAATACAATGTTGGAGTTGTTCCACAGTATTCAGTAAATGAACTTGCGACAGTCGAGTATCCAGTTATAATAAAGCCAGCAGACAGTTACGGCAGCAAAGGTATTACGGTTTGTTATAAATATGAAGAAACTGCTGATGCTATTTTAAAAGCAAAAAAACATTCTAAAACTTCCCAAATTATTATTGAGAAGTACCTCGGTGGCTTAGACGATGTAAACATTGATTATGTAATGCAAGACGGAAAAATTATTTTAACCGCTGTTGGAGATAGATACGTAAATACAGAGCAAAAAGGTCTATCGCCTTTAACGGCAGCCGTAGTTTACCCCTCAAAACATCTCGATGAGTACATAAAGTTATTGGACAGTAAAGTCAAAACCATGTTCTATGAAGAAGGGATGCACAATGGCACTGTTTTTATTCAGTCGTTCTTCGATGGTGAGCAGTTTTACTTCTTCGAAATGGGATACCGGGTTGGTGGCGGACAGAGCTCTATGATGGTTAGGGAAATGTGCGGAATTGACTATGTCGAAGAGCTCATTAATTTTGCTTTTACCGGAGAGATGGATGATAAAGACATTTCATCTATGGCAACCCCTAAGTTTAAAAAGAGAGCCTGTTGTCTTGTTCCGAGTCTAAGAGAGGGCACGATAGAAAAGATAAACGGGTTAAAAGAAATTGGAGAAATGCAAGAGTGCGTGAACATAACTCAATTCTATGATGAAGGAGACAGTGTGCCCCCAAGCGTTATAGGCAATCTCGGCCAGAGCTTTGCGCGAATTCACCTCGTCGCAGAAAGTTTTGAAAGCTTATGTTCAATAATAAAAAAAATAAATACATTACTGCATGTAAAATCCACAGATGGATTTGAGATGATACTGCCCGGTGGCTTCACGGGGGAAGCTTTAGATGGAAGAAAATAAAGCCCAATTAGTCCATCGCTATAATCAGCGAAGGTTTGATACTTTAATACGATGAGAATATTAAAACTGACGGCATACTATCCTCCGGAGATTATACCAAGTGCAGGTATGGAGAAACAAATTGAGACGGCTTTCGTCGATAATGGCATGGACATGACCGTACTCACGCCATATCCAACAAGAGGTTGCACTAAGACCGTTAGAGAAGCATACAAAGGTATAGAGCTTTTGCATGATCATCATGTTAAAATAAACAGGTTTCCTTTGATGCCGGAACCAAAAAATACTATATTACGTGCGATTCGGTATATATTGGGCAATTTTATACAATATCATTACGCAATTAAAGAGAAGAACTGCGATGTAATCTTTGCAGGTACTACGCCCCCAACACAGATCATTCTTGCTAAGCGAGTTGCTAATAAGCTGTGCAAACCATACGTGCTACGAGTTCAAGACATTTTTCCGGATTCTTTAGTAACGGCTGGTTTGGTAAAAAAAGGATCGTTAATCTATAAACTCGGCGATAGAATGGTTATGAGATCATACCGCGAAGCCTCACAGATCATGGTTGTTGGTGATGAAATGCGAAACACTTTAGAAGAAAAAGGTGTTGATAAAAGTAAGATCAGAGTTGTGAGGAATTGGATTGATTTATCCGATGTTAAACACATTAATAGAGCTGATAATCGTCTGATGACTGAACTTGGACTATCGAAGAATGCATTCTATGTAGTCTATGCCGGTAATTTGGGAAAAGTTCAAAATGTTTCAACTTTGGTAAAAGCTGCGGCTTTGCTGCAAGATATCGATAATATACAATTTGTGGTTTTTGGAAACGGTGTTGAAAGTGAACGAGTCGTAGCATTGGCGCAAGAGTTAAAATTGACAAACATAGTATTTTATCCTTTGCAAGATAAAACAAGAGTATCGGAAGTGTATAGCATAGCTGATATATCTGTTATAATGTGCCAGAAAGGTGCAGGTGGTTCGGCTGTGCCAAGTAAAACATGGAGTATTCTTGCGACTGAGACTCCGGTAATAGCCGCATTTGACAAGGACAGCGAATTATCCGAGCTAATACGAACAGAGCGATGCGGCATCTGCGTTGAACCGGAAAACGAAGTAATGCTTGCTGAAGCTATAAGAGAAGCCTACATGAAACCTGACTTGCTCAAGGACTCTGGGAAACGGGGTCGAGATTATATTAATAAACATATCTCTTCTGAAGTTTGTATAAAAGAGTACATAGAAATAGTAAAATATTCGGCCAAATTAAATTACGTAACGGAGAGTGGGTAAAGTGAAAAGTATAGGCAGGAACTGCCAAATAAATCTACACTTAGCACCACCCATAATGCCTTTTGAAGAAGGCATTAGACTGCTTGCAAGCATTTCGATAAAAAATACTGTATTGATACAGGGGATTATTACAGGAAGAATGCTGAATGAGGGACTTGGAATCTCAAAGTATAAAAACGTTTTTAGCATATTCGAGGTTGAAGATTAGATGAAAATAGGCTATGCAATTTCAAGGGTATTCAATAAATACCTTGGGTTCAAACAAGTGTCTAATACGACCTTGGAGAACCCTGTTTCCATTTCACGCGGTGCCCGAGTATTGAATTCGAATATAGGAAAATATACATACATCGGGAAATCAACTGTGGTTAACGCCGAGGTCGGAAGGTTTTGCTCTATTGCTGCCGGGGTTATCATTGGCGGGGCTTCCCACCCTACAAACTTCGTATCCACATCACCGGTTTTTTTAGCAGGAAGAAATGTATTGAAAAAGAACTTTGCACAGCTGGAATATTCGCCGTATGCACAAACAATAATCGGAAATGACGTTTGGATAGGATCAAACGCAATTATTAAGGGAGGAGTCAGCATTGGAAACGGTGCAGTCATCGGAATGGGTTCGATTGTAACAAAAGATGTTCCGGCATATGCGATTGTGGGTGGAAGTCCTGCGAGAGTGCTTAAAATGCGATTCGACAATGTTTTGGCTCAAAAAATCGAATCAACGCATTGGTGGGCATACGAAACAAATTTTCTGATAGAAGTCGCCCATCTGATGGGAGAGCCGGAAAAGTTTATTGAGGCAATTGTACAGATACAAGGGACAGATAAACCGTCTGTCTCATCAAATAATAGTTAGGGAATTATGCATTTATGAAACAAGTGTTGAATGTATGTGCAAAACATCCTCCTTTTGATGGAAGAGTTTACAAGAAAATAGGATTAACGCTACGAGATCTTGGTTATGGAGTTCACAGCACAGCCCCCAATGCAAAAGACGAGACAACAAAAGACGATATAACCATTCATGGTTTTACACAAAAAAAGGGAATTCTTGGGAGAATTGCTTCGCATAAAGCGCTATACAGATTATGTTCCGAAATCAAACCGGATGTGATGATTGCGCACGAGCCGGATGCACTATTCGTGGCGTACAAGTACTATAAGAGAGAACGCAAAAGACGCAAAATTAAACTCATTTTTGACTGCCATGAAGCGTATGAACATTGGCATGATCAAAAGCTCGGATTGCCATTTCTTGAGAAAAGGATGAACCAAATTGTCATGTCAGCAATTAATAGAAAGATTGCCCGCATTGACGGAGTGACATCAGTCAATCAAACCATGACGGAGAACTTTGCTAAATTTAATACAAATAGCTGGATGCTTCCAAGCGTACCATCTAAGCAGTATGCGCTCGCTGGCATTAACGAAAAAGTGCAGAGAAACTCGACCGTTTTCTTTGGACAATTCGGGGTTAGCCGACAAAAGGAAATGCTCTTGTGCGCCGCAGAAATTCTCAAGAACAAAGGAATTAATCATACGATAGCGATTATTGGCGGCGACGGCAAAAGTGAGGAGGATTCCTTGTTTATGCGGGAAGCGCAAAAGCGGGGTGTTAGCGAGTACTTTCATTTTTATGGTTGGATGGAGAGCGAGCGAGCATACAAGGTTCTGTCAGAATATGCTGTTGGTATGATGCGGTTCGATTCGTACACGATGCCCGGAAATTATGCACTACCTAATAAGCTATTTGAGTACATGGCATACGGTATGGCAGTCATTGCCTGTAGTGAAAACATCGAGGAGGCAGGAATTATTAGGGAGTCCGATTGCGGAGTTCTTATTGAAAGCGAAACCGGGGATGCTTTGGCGGAGGGGATAATCAAGGCATGGGCGGACCCTGATGCGCTTGAGCGCATGAGAAAAAATGCTTTTTGTGCAATCCGAGAAAAATACAACTGGGACGTGTATGGTGAAGTGCTGAGAAACATTATCGAGCGACAACAAAGATGGATAACGAAAAAAAACGTGTTTTAAAAATTTGCTGTGGCACATGGGAAAATGCAAGCCGCGATAAGCGCGAATTGTCCGTCTGCAGGGGACTGGGTGCGGAAGTTATCGTGATGGCAAAGGGCAATCCCGGAGATAACGGACGTAAAGATATCGTAGACGGATATGACGTATATCGCTTTTCTACACGACCCTTGGGACGCCGGATTCCCAATGCCGTGAATCGCGCTTTGAGCATATTCATTTGGGGGCGGAAGGTGCGTTACTTCAAACCTGATGTTATTTCCGGGCATGATTTAAGCGGGCTAATCGTGGGATGGTTGTCAACATGGTTTGTTCCCAAGCGGAGAAAGCCAAAGCTCGTGTACGACGCTCACGAATTTGAAATAGGCCGGAACAATGAGCGGGGGCGAATAGCGAAATGCCTCATAGGGAAGATGGAGCGGTTTTTAATTAAGCGTTGCGCCTTCTCCATTATGGTGAACGACAGTATAGCGGACGAGGTTCAGCGGATACATAAGCTGAAGCGGAGACCGTTGGTAGTGCGCAGTACGCCGGAGAATTGGAAACTCGATAGCAAGAAGATTTCTCAAACTCGTGAAGAAATATGTCGGGAGATGGGCGTTTCAAAGGACACATTCCTGCTCATGTATCACGGAGGCTTAATGCCCAAACGCAACATTGAAGCCTTGTTAGGGGCGGTGGCGCGCAATCCGAACGTTGCCGGCGTCGTTTTGGGCAATGGCACAGAAGCGTATTTGAATGAACTCAAGAACAAGACGAGGGAATTGGGTATAGAAAGTCGAATAGTTTTTCATCCCTCTGTACCGCTCAATGAATTGTACCGCTATGCAGGAGCCGCGGACGCAGGAATGATACTGCATCAGAAATATGCCGCAAATGCCGAGTATTCGCTTCCAAACAAGTTTTTTGAAAACGTGCAAAGCCTGACTCCGATTATCAGCACGGATACATTGGTGCTGAAAGGATACATAGAGCGCTACGGCATAGGGATTGCGGTTGACATAACAAATGCTCAAGAGATAGACCGTGCTATTGAACGGTTAAGGACTGACAAAGCATTTTATGCGAGTTGTAAGGTGAATCTGAGCGTAGCAAAGGAGGAGTTGTGCTGGGACAGGGAAAGAGTACTCCTGCAAGAAGAATATGCGAATGTGCTGTGTTGAGTGTACCGTCCCGGCAGATGCCGCACTGGCGATGAGATGATAGAATCGCGCATTAGAACCTACAATAGATTAAAGCAACAAGCTAATGATGAAACAAGCGCGAGAAAGCAAGAACTCATTTTGGTTGTTGCCTTTCTCGTCATAGTCTCGACAATTATTTTTTTGCCGCAGTTAGCGACTGCATTGAAGTATTCCTTGCTTCCGCTATCCTTGGTTTTGCTGTTCAAGTATGATTCGTTTGAGTATCTAATATTTCCATTATGCTTTTTGGACAATCCGATGGGCACTCTGATTATGGGAAGATTTACGTTACTCATATTTTATCTTCCTTTTTTGTTCTATAAGCTTTTCATCAAAAAGAAGTCCAAAATCAAACGTAGCTATTTACTGGTATTAGTCTTGAGTATTCTCTATTTTGCTTTTGCCTACTCGTACTATGGGAATGTATCCATAAAACAAATAATAATCATAATATGCAGCATGATAATAGGAGAGGAATGTCTAAAGGAACGTGAACGATTTGACGGTCTGTTTGCTGTGCTTTATCTGTCCTCTCTGATTCCGGCTCTTGCGCTTTGCTTTGGATTAACCGGAACTGTCGGGGAAACCGAAAGAATGGCAGGGGTTGGATTTTCGGATCCAAACTACGCATCGTTCGTATGCTGTATAGGGCTTTGTGTGCTACTGAATGTTCAATTTAATAAACCCTACAAAAAAGCGCTCCAGACTATAGCATGCGTAATTATTATCATAGGAATATTCCGATCCGGAAGCAGAGCCGGGCTTCTTGTGGCTTTGGGGATACTTGTATTGAAGATTATACTTACTCGCGGAGTAACCAAAAGAATTAAAATAGCGGTCGGTATCGCAGCGGTTGCTGTAATCGGACTTTTTTTAATCAATGCCAATGTGATTAGGATTTCCAATTTAGATTACATATTGGAACGCTGGGAAGAGACGTTTAATGCTTTCACAGTAGGCGATGTTGAATATGCAACCGCAGCACGCAGTAGCATAGCCAATACCTATATGGATTATTTCTTAAGAGAAGGGTTGCTGAGGCAACTATTCGGATTTAACGTAGTCGGCACTCAAAGCATTTTCTCGGCCATAGGAAGAACAGTGGTAACACATAATGTTTACATAGATTACCTGATGGCGTTTGGGGTGTTTGGAGCGATCGTTATGTTCGGCTTGTATTTGTCCAGACTGTACAATTATTATAAGTTGTACCGCGCCACAAGCGATCCCGCCTATCTTGCGGTCGTAGAGATAAAAACTGCTATGCTTGTCTTTGGCGCTTCGCTTGCAATGCTTCAAACATATATTTGGTGGTTTTTATTCCTTATATGAGGTAACAGGTGAAAATAATTCTGCTGACGTCCAATTATCCATACGGGAAAGGTGAATCTTTCATCTTGCCGGAATTACCGTACTTACTCAACAGTCATGCCCCCGAGATAATAGCGGTTAACGCGCACGATGAGGCGGCGAGATCGAAAGACGTGGAAGATGGCATAAGATACTCCAAACTGTTTGAACGCCGGTTTTCCCCCTTGGCAAAAATTATGTATTCTGTCAGATGCGTCTTTTCAAAAACTTTTCATGCTGAAATAACCATGTTACGGCGTCAAAAGCGAATGAACGGTGCGGTTTTGAGAGAACTACTGGCTTTTCAGGCGCGAGGAGAGCGGATATTCCGCGCTTTGGCAAAGCGGTTTCAAAAAGAACTTCGCACTAATCCTTCACGACTTGTTCTTTACTCGTACTGGATGGTAGACAGCGCTTATGCGATTGCAAAATTGAGGCAAAAATATGGGTGCAAAGCGTTTTCGCGTGCTCATGGCGGCGATCTTTACGAAGATCGTCATCGGCTTGGATATGCTCCAATGAGATCATATCTCTTTCAAAACCTGAACGCTGTCTATACCGTTTCCCGTGGCGGCAGAGATTACTTGACGAATAAATACGGGTATGCTGATAGAATCCATTGTAGCTATCTTGGCACAAGCAACATCAGCGGAATCCGTGAGATTAACAGCCGAAGTGTTTTTAGAGTCGTTACCTGCGCTTACATTGTTAAATTAAAGAGAATACCGCTGTTTGTGGAGGCTTTATCACTGATAACAGACAAGGCGATTGAATGGATACATTTTGGCGATGGGCCGGAGCGTGAATCCGTGATAGAAGCTATAAAGCATCTGCCCCCCAATATACGATATGAACTTAAAGGGAATACGCCTCACGATGAGATCCTTGCGTATTACAAGGATAATGACGTTCACCTGTTTGTGAATACAAGCTCATCTGAAGGACTGCCGGTGTCCATCATGGAAGCCATTTCATTCGGCGTCCCGGTTATCGCTACCGACGTCGGAGGGACAAACGAGATCGTACAGAATTGCGTTAACGGCTATCTTGTCAGCGAAGATATTACCGCATCGGAGCTTGCCGAGGTAATATTGAAGGTGATGAACGCCCCCAACGTTGAATATGAAATTTTGCGTAAGAATGCCTTTTCTTTCTGGAACGAGTGTTTTAACGCCGAGAAAAACTATCAATTATTCTATGAGGAACTACTGGGCAAAGGAGGTGTTCTTAATGGGTAAAGGAAAATTCTATGTCGCCCTGAAAAAACGATTTATGGAGCTGTTTCCGCGTCTCGCATACTGGAGGGTTAAGAGAATATGCTACAGATCCAACGCGGTAATTAATGATCTGTCGGTTAAGAAAGGAGTTTCAATTGATTACCGTTCCGATGGACTTTACCCAACCATGTTTGCGAAGCCGCCCTCCCATTACGCAAGCTTAAACGCGGCGAGACAATATGATGCAAAGGGGATTCCACATAAAGATTCGGTATATAATCCGGTGAGCGTGATTCAATACGGACTTGCAGAATATGGCTATTACCATACTACCCGAGCTGAAGAGCACTTGGAGAGAGCGCGTGCTGTCTGTGACTGGCTACTGGAGAATCAGGATGCGAAGACGGGGTGCTGGTATTACCAATCCGATTTTCACCATAAAGGTACAGGCGATACTCTTCACTCCCCCTGGGCGAGCGCGATGGCACAGGGCGAGGGAATCTCTCTGCTGATGAGAGTATATGGCATCACAAAACAGGAGAAATATTTGAAGGTAGCAAGAAGTGCGCTCGAGATGCTGGAAGTTCCCGTATCCGATGGTGGGCTGTGCGCAGAATTTGACGGATATAAGGTGTATGAAGAATATCCTACCGATACACCGAGTTTTACGCTGAACGGAACTTTGTTTTGCTCCTTTGGCTTGTTCGATTATGCGAAACTCACCGGCGATGAGTATGTTTACAAAATGTGGGAGTCGCAAGTGGATGCTGTTGAACGAATGCTACCTCTATATGATGATGACGTTTGCAGTAGTTACGATCTTTCATACCATACGGCAGGGTTAATCGGAAAGAATCAGAACGAAAAGTATCATTTGATACATATTGCGCTACTGCAAAATCTACAATCTATTGCGCCGCGCACTACATTTGAGCATTATATTCGTAAATGGGCAAAGATCACGGGACATTAATTTGCGATAGAATAACTAAGTGTCAAATAAAAACGAGGGTACCAAAGGCTCTTACGAGTGGGTCCGTTATAGATAGTGAATGCCAATGGAGCCGATGCCGATGTAAAATGTTGAAATAATCAATTGGAGGAAAACGAATGGGTCAACTAAAACAAAAACTATTAACAAAGACCGCCACACTTGGCGTAGTAGGTTTGGGCTACGTAGGGCTACCCCTTGCCGTGGAAAAGGCCAAGGCGGGGTTTCGAGTGCTGGGGTTTGACATCCAAAAAGAAAAGGTGGACATGGTTAACGCCGGGCACAACTATATCGGCGATGTTGTGAATGAGGATTTGGAAAAGATTGTGGCCTCCGGGAATCTGAAGGCGACCACGGATTTTGCATCGGTTGCACAATGCGACTGCGTTTGCATTGCCGTGCCGACCCCACTGGACGCTCATCAACAACCGGATATCAGCTATGTGAAGTCCTCTGCCGAGAGCATCGCGCCATATATGCACAAGGAGATGCTGGTGGTGTTGGAATCGACCACATATCCGGGCACGACCGAGGAACTTTTGAAACCTATTTTGGAAAGAAGCGGGCTCAAGTGCGGGACGGATTTTTATCTGGCGTTCTCGCCGGAGCGTGTGGACCCGGGCAATTTGCTGTATAAGACCAAGAACACGCCCAAGGTGGTTGGCGGCTGTACGCCCGAATGCACGGATGTGGCGGCTACTATGTATGAAATGGTGCTTGAAGCCCCGGTACATCGCGTAAGCAACCCTGCGGTTGCGGAGATGGAAAAGATACTTGAGAACACCTATCGCAATGTTAATATCGGTTTGGTGAATGAACTCGCGCTTCTATGTGAGAGAATGGGAATCAGCATATGGGAGGTCATTGACGCGGCGAAATCCAAACCCTATGGCTTTCAGGCGTTTTATCCCGGTCCCGGACTCGGAGGACACTGCATCCCCCTTGACCCATACTATCTCTCATGGAAAGCGCGGGAATATGGCTTCCACACATCAATGATCGAGGCGTCCATGATGGTAAACGACCGTATGCCGGAATATTGCGTACAGCGTGCAATGCACATACTGAATAAGTGCAAAAAAGCCATAAATGGAGCTAAGGCGTTGGTGTTGGGAGTGGCATACAAGCAGGATATTGACGACTATCGTGAGAGCCCTGCGATTCGTGTTATCGACGAACTCAAAAAAGTCGGGGCGGATGTGTGCTATTATGATCCCTATATTCCAGTCTTCAAGGAAAACGGACATATAATGGAAGGAGCAAAAGCGCTGACGGCTGAGTTGCTTGAGAGTGCGGATATAGTGCTGGTGACTTGCGCTCATACAAATGTGGACTATGAGTTTGTGCAGAAGCACGCTAAGGTAATCTTTGATACTAAGAATGTAATGAAAGAGATCGAGCAACGCGACAATATCGAGGTGCTGTAAATGAAGATAGTAACCGTTGTGGGGGCGCGGCCACAATTTATCAAGGCGGCGGCGGGTTCGCGCCAGTTGCGCAAAGAGCATCGGGAGATTTTGGTGCATACGGGCCAGCACTTCGATGACAATATGTCGGCGGTTTTCTTTCGCGAGATGGGCATTCCTGCCCCCGATTATAATCTGGGAATTGCGGGCGGAACTCACGCGCAGATGACCGGCAAGATGCTCGTGGAGATTGAACGGGTACTGGAGGCGGAATTGCCGGATGCGCTGTTGGTGTATGGGGACACCAATTCGACCTTAGCCGGCGCTTTGGCGGCGGTGAAGTTGCGCATTCCCGTTTTCCATGTGGAGGCGGGCAACAGGCTGGGTACTATCGATAATCCTGAGGAGGTCAATCGCACGCTGACGGATCATTGTTCGACGTTGTTGTTTTGCGCCACGGAGGATGCGCGTCAAAAGTTGGAGCGGGAAGGACTGGGAGAAAAGGCCTATTGCGTGGGCAACATCATGTATGATTCGTTCCTTCATTTTGCAGGACAGCCCTGGAATAAGGGGAATATACTGGACTTTGGAGGAGCGGTGGTGGAGTTGCCTGAGAGCTTCTATTATATGACCTGCCACCGGCAGGAGAACACCTATAGCGATGAACCCTTAACCGAGATTTTGTCCGCCATGAACAGCCTGGACGCGCCTACTATATATCCCGTGCATCCGAGAAATCACGAACGGGCGCTTAGAGTGTGCCAAAACAGAGGCTTCAAAAACATCATTTTGACGCAACCGGTCGGGTATTCCGACTCGGTACATCTGACGCAAACTGCGTTGAAGATAGTGACAGATTCCGGAGGCTTACAATGTGAGGCGTTTTATGCGGGAGTGCAGTGCGTATTTGTATTCGACCATGTGGCCTGGCCGGAGACCATGGTGGGAAATCGGAATCAACTTGCAAGGGCTAAACGGGAGGATATTCTTAAAAAGCTTTCGGCGAAGCAGGAAATTGATCCGGATTATAAGCCCTTTGGCGACGGACACGCCGCCGAGACAATCTGTGGAATTATTCGGAACTGGGAAAAGGAGAGCTAAATATGAAATATGCATTGATCGGGTGCGGCCGCATATCGCCGAATCATATAGCTGCGGCGAAGGAGAACGGATTGGAGTTCTGTGCGCTTTGCGATATCATTCCCGAGAACATGGAGGACAAGGCGGTCAAATTCGACCTGCCGTCGTCAACGTGCCGTTATACGGATTACCGTGAACTCTTGGAAAAGGAAAGGCCGGAATTGGTGGCCATAGCCACGGAATCAGGCAAGCACGCGGCTATCGCGCTTGACTGTATCGAGGCGGGGTGCAATCTGATTATCGAAAAACCCATTGCGCTCTCTATCGCCGATGCGAACGCTATCATAGAAGCAGCGAAGCGCAAGGGAGTGAAGGTGTGTGCGAACCATCAGAACCGTTTTAATAAGTCTGTGAGATATATGAGAAAGGCTGTCGAGGAGGGTCGATTTGGGAGAATGCTTCACGGTACCGCTCATATTCGCTGGAATCGCGGGGCTGAGTATTATACCCAGGCTCCGTGGCGCGGAACTTGGGAACAGGATGGCGGCGCATTGATGAACCAATGTATCCATAACATTGATCTGCTGAGATGGATGATGGGAGACGAGATTTGTGAGGTCTTTGCCTATACGGACAATCTCGAGCATCCGTATATAGAAGCGGAGGATTTAGGCGTCGCACTTGTTAAATTTAAGAACGGTTCATACGGAATCATTGAAGGAACAACGAATGTTTATCCCAAGAATCTGGAGGAAACGCTCTATTTGTTTGGCGAAAGAGGTACGGTGAAAGCCGGCGGAAAATCGGTAAATATAATTGAGGAGTGGGCGTTTGAGGACAAGCTTGACGACCCCGAGTTTGTTAAGGCGCATTATCACGAGAACCCCCCGAACGTCTATGGGTTTGGACATACGCCCCTATATGCCGATGTAATCGACGCAATAAAAACGGGACGTCAGCCGTATATCACGGCGGAGGACGGAAAGCGGGCGCTTGAACTTGTGCTTGCGATATACAAATCCGCCGCCGAGGGCAGACCGGTGAAACTTCCGCTGGAGAGTTGCTCGACACTCGACTTTGCGGGGAGGTTCAATAGATGAGCGCATACTTTGTACACGAGAGTTCCTTTATCGACGAGGATGTAGAAATCGGTGAGGGAACTAAGATCTGGCATTTTTGCCATATCCAGCGCGGAGCGCGAATCGGCGGGAAATGTTCGTTCGGGCAGAACGTGAACGTATCCAATAACGTAAGAATCGGGAACGGCTGTAAGATTCAGAATAATGTCTCGCTATATGAGGGCGTGGAGCTCGAAGCCAATGTTTTCTGCGGGCCATCCTGCGTGTTCACCAACGACTTAACTCCGAGAGCCAAATACCCAAAGGGTAGCGCCGGCTACAAACGCACACTGATCAGAGAGGGAGCGTCCATCGGAGCGAACGCCACCATCGTATGCGGGCATACGGTAGGCCGCTGGGCGTTGATAGGCGCGGGCGCGGTGGTAGCTTCCGATGTTCGCGATCATGCGCTGATGCTGGGAGTGCCGGCGCGGCAACGGGGCTGGGCGTGCGAATGCGGAGAATTGCTGGGCGAAGGTCTGGAGTGCAAGGTGTGCGGCAGGGCCTATGAGGAGAAAGAAACAGGCTTAATTGAGGTAAAAAAGGGAGGAAGATAGTATGCAGTTTCGTGATTTGGGCGAACAGTACAGACGTTTAAAACCGGAAATAGATCAAGGGATTCGGGAAGTCATAGAGAGTAGCGCTTTTATTCTGGGCGGTAAGGTCGCAGAATTGGAGGAGAAGCTTGCCGATTATGTAGAAGTTAAGCATTGTGTATCCTGCGCAAGCGGAACCGATGCCCTTCAACTGGCTTTGATGGCTTGGGGAATAGGCGCTAACGATGCGGTGTTCACCTCGAACTTCACATATTTTGCTTCGGCGGGAACCGCTTCAATATTGGGGGCTACGCCTGTTTTGGTGGATATAGATGAGCGTACATTTAATATCAGCCCCGAAGCCTTGGAAGAGCAGATTCAGCGGGTGCTTGCCGAGGGCAAGCTCACACCGAGGGCTATCGTCCCGGTAGATCTGTTCGGACTTCCGGCGGATTATCCGAGGATAGAGGCAATCGCGAAAAAGTATGGGCTCAGAATTCTTGAGGACGGAGCGCAGGGGTTTGGCGGAAGCATTTACGGCAAGCGCGCCTGCTCGTTTGGCGATGCGGCGACCACATCCTTTTTCCCGGCGAAGCCGTTGGGATGCTATGGTGACGGTGGGGCTATCTTTACCGACGATGATGAGCTGGATGTCCTTTTGCGATCGTTGCGCGCACAGGGACGCTCTCCGGAGGACAAGTATGACAACCGTTGCATTGGGATAAATTCCCGGTTGGATACGATTCAAGCGGGTATTCTGTTGCCGAAATTTCGGGCGCTGGTTGACTATGAGCTGGAAGCGGTAAATCGGATCGCGGGCTGGTATACGGAACGCTTGCGGGATTTTGTCGTTACGCCGCTGATACCGGAGGGCTATTATTCCAGCTGGGCACAGTATACGATATTGCTGGAGAATGAGGAGCGGAGAAATACCGTTCAAAAGCGGCTTAAGGAGGCGGGCATTCCCTCCATGATCTACTATTCGCGTGGAATGCACCAGCAAACTGCGTATGCGGATATGCGGCTTCCGGACGAGTGGTATCCCAATACGCTCTCCGCAACGCATCGGGTATTGAGCTTGCCTATGCACCCATATCTGGAGGAAGACACGGTGGATAGGATTTGCGATGTAATCAGAAAGGCAATAATGAGATAAAGCAAATGAAAACCGGAGAACAAATAAACCCATCTGAGCAAGCGGTACTCCGGTTGCTAAATGCGGCGCTTCATAAGGATATAGAAACGTCCGTTCCGGATAATATAGATTGGCGAGAGGTAGGCGCAATCGGACGAAAGCATGCAATACTTCCGCTGGTTTTACAAGGCGCTGTCATCGTCAGGGATACCTGCCCGATACCAGATGAAACGTTACAGGAATGGAAGCGGTTTGCCGTTACTGTCGTAATGCATAACGAACGCTCCATGCAAGCGCAGGAGAACATCGTTTCCATGCTCAAAACGGCGGGTATTCCCAGCGTTGTTTTAAAGGGGGCAAGCGTAGCGGCAAGCTATCCAAACCCGGAATTGCGCATCTTGGGAGATATTGACCTTTTGGTTAGCGAGGAACGAAGCGCGGAAGCGCTCGATCTCCTTGTTGCTAATGGATATAATCGCCATGAGTTTAATCATCCGTTTCATATCGGCTTGGACAAAGCGGGAATTTACCTTGAACTGCATTATGCGGTGACACAGTTTCCCGATTCTGCCATAGGGCAAGAAGTCAAATTGTTACTTAATAATGCGGTCGATCGTGCGACAACCGCCAGAATAGGTCGGTATAGCTTTCCGGTGCTATCTGAGGTGGATCAGGCGCTTTCCCTGCTGTTGCATATGGAACGACACCTGGTTAATATTGGAATAGGACTTAGGCAACTATGCGATTGGTGTGTTTTCATTGGCTCGCTACGCGCAGACGCCTTAAAGGAACGGGTGCTTCCGGCGATTGCGGAGTGTCGGCTGATGCAGTTTGCAAAAACTCTTACAAATGTTTGTGTGCGCTATCTGGGTTTGGACGAGATGGAACAGCAATGGTGCTTGGATATTGAAGAAGAGACCGCACGGGATTTGATGCTGGATATATTGGCGAGTGGCAATATAGTATCCGGGGAAGTTGAACATAATACGGGAAGCAGGATTGTCAGCGGAGAACAGGATGGTAAGAAAGTTGCGCTGGGGATATCCGTGTTGCGAAGTCTAACCGTATCTGCAAAACAGCAATTCAGAATATGCCGAGCAGTACCGCTGGTAATTCCATTCTTTTGGCTGTATCTTCCCGTCCGGTATTATGTTCGCATGAAGAAAGGTATTCGCCCTAAACAAGATGTGAGAAAGATTGCCAAACATGCCATGCGAAGAAAAAACCTATATCAAAAGATGAGACTGTTTAAGGTATGATGTTGCACGATAGCGCATTAAGTTGTTGTTTGGAGTAAGGTTGCATAGAAGGGGTATCATGGACAGAAAGCCTATTGAATTTATGAATCATAATATAGAACCGTTGGTTTCCGTCATCTGTGTAGCGTTCAATCATGAGAAGTATATTGCAAAAGCACTTGATGGGTTTGTTGCGCAACGCACCTCTTTTCCGTTCGAAGTGTTGGTGCATGATGACGCATCTACCGATGGTACCGCAGCGATAATACGCGACTATGAAGATAAATATCCGAATATAATTAAGGCGGTATATCAGACAGAAAACCAGTATTCAAAGGGAGTAAAAATATCCGCTACTTTTTTACTGCCTAAGTGCAAGGGAAAGTATATCGCATTTTGTGAAGGAGACGACTGTTGGATTGATCCGGATAAACTCCAGATGCAGGTAGAAATATTGGAAAGCCATCCGGAGTATTCGGCTTGTGTGCACAATTCGATTTTTCATGAGGTACAAGCAAATACTGAGAAAGTTCAATATCCTTACCAAGACCGAATTCTTGGGCTTGAGGATGTCATATACGGCAATGCAGTTGCGTTCCAAACTTCTTCCTTGATTCATCGCAAAGAATACGCAATAGACACTCCGGAGTTTTGCTTTGCCATAAAGGACGTGGGAGATTACCCCAAAAGCATATATCTTACGCTAAATTCGAAGATATATTACCTTGGAAAAGTCATGTCCGTGCATAACGTAGGAGTTGAAGGTTCTTGGACGGCGAGAGTGTCACGATCGCCGAAAGCAGCACTAAACAATTTCTACCATTCAATTGAAATGCTAAAAATGGCTGATGAATATTCTAAAGGACAACACAAAGCCCTGTTTCAAAAAGCAATTCTTCATAAGGAGGCGGGAATCGCCATGGCAAATGGCGAGTATGCATTGCTGAAAAAGGATAAATTCAGAGAGTATTATAAAGGATTGCCATTTAGGAGCAGGATAAAGATTTCATTAAAAGCGCTTTTTCCGTCTTTGGTTTCTGCAAATAAAGAAGCATGAAATGAATGAAGATAGAGCAAAGTTTAATCAGCCAAGAAGTAAAAGAATAACATGAGAAAATCGGACAGCATATTCTCAAATTTTATTTGGCGTTTTCTCGAACGGTGCGGAGCGCAGGGCGTTACGTTTATCGTTTCGATTATCCTTGCCCGTCTGCTTGATCCGGGTGTGTATGGCACGGTGGCGCTTGTAACCGTGTTTACGACAATCATGCAGGTATTTGTTGACAGTGGACTCGGCAATGCTTTGATTCAGAAGAAAGGCGCCGATGATACGGACTTCTCCACAGTTTTTTTCTTCAATATATCTGCATGCACTATTCTGTATGCTGGGATGTTTTTTGCCGCTCCGCTGATAGCTTCATTTTATGAGAAGCCGGAGTTAACGCCGATAGTTCGAGTGCTCAGTCTTACGCTTATCATATCCGGCGTCAAGAATGTTCAGCAGGCATATGTCTCGCGGAACCTGCTATTCAAAAAATTCTTCTTCGCAACATTGGGCGGAACTATCGGCGCGGCAATTGTAGGAATCGTGATGGCGTATCTCGGCTTCGGAGTATGGGCACTTGTTGCACAAAGTTTATTTAATCAGACAGTGGATACGATTATTCTGTGGATTACCGTCAAATGGAGACCTAAGCGCAGGTTTTCTTGGCAACGACTAAAGGTGCTCTTTTCATATGGTTGGAAACTGTTAGCATCTTCGATAATCGAAGTTGTATATAATGATATCAGATCGCTTGTCATTGCCAAGCTTTACACATCGGAGGACCTGGCGTTCTATAATCGGGGAAAGCACATTCCGAATCTTATTGTAACAAACATAAACGCCTCTATAGATAGTGTGCTGCTTCCTACGATGTCTGCTGAACAAGACAATAAGGATAGAGTCAGAGCTATGACGCGCCGCGCAATTAAAACGAGCACGTATTTAATGATGCCACTTATGGTGGGACTGGCAATATGTGCAGAATCAATAGTCTCTTTGCTCCTGACGGACAAATGGCTTCCGAGTGTTCTGTTTCTTCGCATATTCTGCTTCACCTTGGCCTTTCACCCTATTCACACAGCAAACCTTAATGCTATAAAAGCCATGGGGCGAAGCGACATGTTTTTAAAGCTGGAAATAATCAAAAAAATTGTTGGACTGACTGCGTTGGCTGTGACAATGTGGATAAGCGTGGAGGCAATGGCATATAGCCTGTTGTTTACGACTTTCATTACCCAAATAATTAACTCATGGCCTAATAAGAAATTGATGAATTACAGCTATATAGATCAGCTTAAGGATATGCTTCCTCAGATAATCTTATCTGCCGGCATGGGCGCAATCGTCTACTGTGTTAATTTTTTGAATCTCAGCAGCATATTGACGTTGCTTATACAGATACCGCTCGGAGTTGCGATTTATGTAACCGGCTCGAAACTCTTTCATCTTGAGAGCTTTGCATATGTTTGGACGATAGTCAAAGGATTCCTTCACAGGAAAAAGAAGGCGGGGAATGACGATGAAAAGGACAAAAATGATGCGGAACAGGCAGAACATTGAGGGCTGAATTTTGGATAGAATGCTGATGCATGGAAAAGAGAGAAATGTGAAAAAGATTTTATTGCTTGGTGGGTCTCGCTATATTTTGCCCGTAATTGACGCCGCTCATCAGCTTGGATGCTATGTAATTACTTGCGACTATCTTCCGGAGAATATTGCACACAAATACTCGGATGAATATCGCAATGTGAGTATAATCGAGAAGGACGCTGTGCTTGATCTCGCAAAGGAATTAAAGATTGACGGTATAATGTCCTTTGCTTGCGACCCGGGGGTTGTTACGGCAGCCTATGTTGCGGAAAAATTGGGGCTCCCGTCATGTGGCTCATATGAGTCGGTCAGTATTTTACAGAATAAGACCCGTTTTAGAAAATTTCTAACTGATAACGGGTTTAATGTGCCGATGGCAAAGGGGTATACGGATATTCAAAGTGCTTTGAATGACATAGAGTTGTTCCGCTGGCCCGTCATTGTAAAACCGACTGACTCGGCGGGCAGCAAAGGAGTGACACGGGTTAATAACCCTGATGAACTTGAAAGCAGTATAGAAAACGCCATTTCTTTCTCTCACTGCAATGAATTTATTGTTGAAGAATTCATCGAAAAACAGGGAAATTCCTCAGATACAGACTGCTTTTCAGTGAATGGGGAACTCGTCTTTTGCTCGTTCAGCGACCAACATTTTGACGAAAATGCAGAAAATCCGTATGTGCCAGCCGCGTTTAGCTGGCCTTCGACAATGCCGTTACAAGCCCGTCAAGAGCTTCGTTCGGAGCTTCAACGGCTCATCACGCTTCTTGGACTTAAAACCTCTATCTACAATATTGAAACGCGACAGGGGACGGATGGAAAGCCGTACATCATGGAAGTATCGCCAAGAGGCGGCGGTAACAGGCTGGCAGAAGTGCTGAGAATGGCAACAGGTGTTGACCTGATAACAAATGCGGTCAGAGCCGCCGTTGGAATGCCTGTAGAGGGAATAGACGGTGATCCGGTCTACTCCGGCTCTTGGGCAGAGGTTATACTTCATGCCGATAAGGATGGAGAGTTTAAGGAGCTATGGATTGCGCCGGAGATAGCGAATACAGTTATCGAGCGTGACTTGTGGGTAAAGACAGGCGATAAAGTCCATGGTTTTTCAGGCGCAAACGAAGCGATTGGGACGCTTGTGTTGAGATTTCCGAATCAAGAGCAGCTTGAGAAGCATATGAACAAAATCGGCAAATATGTGTGCGTAGTCACGGAATAAAAGGGTGGTTGTTGAACGCAAAGAAGGTGAAACGATGAGAGACGAGATCGGCGGCTATATAGAATTAGATGATTTTAAGGGAAAGGAGTATTACCCGGATCTTCTCGCATTGAATTCTGCCAGAAACGCTGTGGTCTACCTAATAAAAGCAAGGAACATTAAGAAGCTCTGTATCCCTTATTTCCTTTGCGATTGCGTTTCAAGGGTGTGCGTTGAGAATAACTGCGAAGTTATATATTACCATGTTGGCTTGAATTTTAGGCCTGATTCCGAGTTTGCCCCTCCGGCTGATTCGTGGCTCTATCTCGTAAACTACTATGGGCAGCTATCCGATGACGAGATATTGGAGTTTAAGAGAAAATATCCATGTATGATTCTTGATAATGTGCAGGCTTTTTTTCAAGAACCTATAGGCGGTATAGATACCATTTACACTTGCAGGAAGTACTTCGGTGTTCCCGACGGCGCTTACTTGTCCACGAATGCGAGAATTGATGACGTGCTCGATATGGACAGGTCGGCTGACAGAATGATGCACTTACTCGGCAGATACGAAGGCGTTGCCGGCGATTTTTACGGGGCGTATCAATCAGCAGAAGAGGAACACTACAAACTACCGCTGCGATTGATGTCAAAACTCACGCATAACATCCTCAGAGCGATTGACTATGAAGTAGTTAGGCATAAACGTAATGAGAATTGGCGCATTCTATCGACGGCTTTGAGCTCCATCAACAAGCTCGCTCTCAAAACACCGGAAGCCCCGTTTATGTATCCGCTGTATGTTGAGAACGGCGCTGCTATTCGGAAGCGTCTAATCCAAAAACACATATATATACCAACTCTGTGGCAGGACGTGATGAAGGTAGACAGCAACGATTTGGAGCGGGATATGGCGCAAAATATTCTGCCGTTACCGATTGATCAACGGTATGGGGCAGAGGATATGTTTAAGCTGATAAACGCAGTCGATGAAGAAGGGAACCGTTGATATGGAGCGCTTGCTGGTTTTAGGCAGCACAAGACTTGCGTTGGAAATAGTTAAGGCGGCTAAAAGATTGGGAATATATACGATTGTGACGGACTGGAACCCAATTGAAAAGGCTCCGGCAAAGCGTGCCGCCGATAAATATTACAACGTAAGCATAAATGATGTCGAAGGTCTTTTGTCCATAATAAGAGAAGAAAAGATAAGCGGAATAATGACCGGATTTGCCGACTCGCATTTGAAGTACTATTGCGATATATGTCATGCGGCCGGCCTCCCGTGCTATGGAACGGAAGAACAATTCAACATTTTTATCAATAAGCATCTATATAAAAAATTATGCGTAGAGTACGGCGTTCCGACCATTGATGAGTATGATGCAGACAAACTGTTCGACGCAAATTATGTTGAGTCTTGCATCAGGTTTCCTATATTGATAAAGCCATCCGACAACAGCGGAGCCCGCGGCATCAGTATTTGTAATAATGCAAACGAATTACATAAAGCGTATGAAAAAGCGATGCTGTTTTCAGCTGAGAAAAAGGTGCTGGTTGAAAGGTATGTTCGTGGAAAGGAAGCAACGGCGTTTTACTTGATTAATGACGGTCAGATTTATTTCATCGGTCTGGGTGACCGCCATATTGAACATGAACAAGAGGGATGCATTGGTCTGCCCGTCGCCTATTCCTTCCCGTCTGTATATGCAGAAAGCTACTACAATAATGAGCGCATACACACAGAAGCGATGTTTCGCAGCATTGGACTGAAAAACGGAATACTATTCCTTCAATGCCTGATAGAAGACGGGGTATGTCATGTGTACGATATCGGTTTTAGATTGACAGGCTCCCTTGAGTATTATTTGACCCAATATGCGGCTGGTTACAATCACATGGATATGATGATTCATTTTGCGTTTACGGGCAGAATGTGGGACAAAGGCTTTAATACCAAGGTTTTAGATTACCGAAAGCTCAATCATGTTTACAACATAACATTGCTCGGCAAGCCCGGACGGATTGGCGCAGTTGAAGGAATAAACGATGTTGGGAAAATCGATGGGATTATTGCTGCAGTGCCGGCATTGCTTGAAGGAGACCTTATTGAAGAACGATATGTTGGTACGCTACTTCAAGTCGTTTTAAGAGTTTTCTGCCATGCAGAAAACACAAAAGAATTACAAGAAATTCTCGAAAAACTAAAGAAAACTTACAGTATTACCGACATCAACGGCGAAAACATGTTGTTGCCTGTGTTTGATGCGACCATACTGGATGATTATAGTTAAAGGCATGAAAAACTATATTGTGACCGGCGCATCCGGACTAATTGCATCGGAACTCATATGTCAACTTCAAAACTCTTGTCAATGCACAATATATGCGGTAAGCAGCGATCCGCATAAATTGTTAGGCAGGTATGCTAACAACAACGTTATCTGCCTGTCTCTTGACGAATTGAAAAAAAGAATTGAACAGGAACGGCTACATTTCCATGCGTTGATTCATTGTGCATTTGCACGAAGCAAGAGCGGTAGAGATATTGCGTCTTCTCTGGATTACCTCGAAAGTGTCTTAGGGGTTGTTAAGAGCGGGTGCATTTCTGCATTTATAAACATCTCATCACAAAGCGTTTACGGGCAGAGCGAGCCTCCGCTCTGGAGCGAGAGCACGCCTGCTGACCCTGACTATTTGTATGCGATGGGAAAATACGCAAGTGAAGCGATGACAAACGCTGCACTTTCAGATACAAACGTAAGATACACTAATATACGACTGTCTTCAGTATCCGAGAATGCAAGGTTTTTAGCTGTTTTTGTGCGAAATGCCTTAAAGAATATTCCGATAAAGGTGATGGGCGGAACGCAAAGCTGTTCCTTTATCGATGTGCGCGACGTGGCGGAGGCCCTGACTCTCGTTGCAACCTTAGCCGACAGTATGGCGCTTAGAAAAGTTTACAATCTCAGTACAGGCGTAACACGGACAATTGCTGAGCTCGCTGAGGACGTTAGGCGTATTTATAAAACAAAATATAATGGAAATGCCGTTATTATTAATGAAGAATTTGATGTAAAACTCGAAGTCGGCATGGACAATACTTTATTTTGCAATACTTTCAACTGGGCGCCGCGTTACGGATATGATGATATGATTGAAGCACTCTTTGATCATTATATCAAAAAACAGCAGTTACCCAATTAATGATAGGACGGGATAAAATGAATTACGAAAAATACGCAGCAGAACAAGAACAACAAAGACGCATTCAATACAAGTTCGGAAGTAAAGAATATAGCTTCCCTGATACGTTTCGCGAAAGGATTAGAGCCTATACCGAGTTGTTTAACATCGGGGAAGGGTTGAGTATTGGACATGATGTCTTTTTTTACCGCACGCATAAGCTCGAAGGTGAGCTTCATATTGGGTGCCGGGTTATTTTTGCCGATGATATTACTGTAGATTATTCGGGGAAAGTGATTATTGAAGACGATGTGACAATTTCTGAGGGGACAAAAATCTATTCGCACAAACATGACCTATACAAATTGTCGCATAGAGAAAATGACAATGCGATTCCAGTTATGACTACCATTAAAAAGGGAGCTTGGATTGGTGCTTCGAGCATTATTTTGCCCGGAGTTACGATTGGCGAGTATGCAGTTGTTGGCGCAGGCTCCGTGGTAACGCACGATATAGCTCCGAACACAATAGTTGCCGGAAATCCTGCGAGGTATATTAAGGACAATGTTGAGTTGAACAATGATGGCTAAATTAAGGTACAAGCATGTTCGGAATCATTTGGAACAAAAGAATCGATAAAATCCGATATGCTACATCTCTGTGAGTAAAAGCGATATATTGGGGGATATTCTGAAATGAAAGAACACTTCGGTTACGAGAAATGTAAAGGGAAAAAGCTTCTTGCAGTAGGTATAGAAGAATATGAGGAGCTCATAGAAGCCGCTCACGAGATGGGGGTCTATGTGATTCTCATCGGCAGAAATGCTGATATAACAACTGCGTATGCAAAGTATATGGCAGACGAAGTATGGTGTGACGATTACTCGAACATCGACAAGGTAGTAGAAAAGTGTCGCCTTAACGGTGTTTCCGGCGTTATGGCGGGATATAGTGAATTTAAGGTCCTTTTCGCCGCAAAGATAGCGGCAGCACTTGGAACGCCATTTTATGCGACAGAAGAGCAAGTCAATATAACTCGCAACAAGCGAAGCTTCAAAGACCTTTGTCTTAAGCACGGTATTCCTGTAGCAAAGGATTACTGCTTTTCAAAACCACTAACAGAAGAAGAAAAACAACTCGTTATCTATCCTGTAATCGTGAAACCTACAGACTACGCAGGGTGTAAAGGAATAACAGTATGTTACAACGAAGAACAATTAAATGAAGCGATAGAATATGCGCTGCAGTACTCTGATAGTCAGTCCATCATTTGCGAAGAGTATGTTGTCGGGACTGAGTTAATGGCAATTTACACCGTTGCGAATGGGGAAATCAGCCTGTCGAGTTTGAGCGAGAAATTCATTTCTCAAGATCACGAAAGGATATCAGGACTTTGCGATATTGTGCTGGCCCCTTCAAGATATTATGAAATGTATGTGGAAAATATAGATGTACAAATCAAGGAGCTTTTAAGCAACATTGGTGTAAAAAATGGTGTCGCCTTCTTCCAAGGAATTGCTAACGAGCAGGGGGTAAAGATTTTTGAAATGGGGTACAGGCTCAATGGCAATAATGATTGTAGGGTGATTGAGAAATATAACGGCATCAACTATATGAAGATGCTTATCAGTTATTCGCTCACGGGCAGTATGGGAGATGATCTAAAGAAAGAAAGAGCGCACTTTGGAAGATATCTGTGTACTCTGTGTACATACCTGAACGAGGGAACGATAGGTGAGGTCGATTATTCTGCGCTCCAAGACAAAGATTGGGTTGATGGCATTCACTCGTATGTGGAGGTGGGCAAGTCAATATCAAGTGATGATTCAACCCAGCGCCGTGGCATATTTGTCAAACTAAGTGGAACTTCTTTGGATGAGATTGCTGAGTATATCAAAGAAGCTCAGCGGAGTATTGTTGTTACAGATGTACATGGAAATAACATGCTGTTCAAGCCATTTGACACAAATAGATTGTTTTTTTAGGAGAATAAGCTATGGACAACAGCACAATTGCATTAATTATAGTTGGATGCACATGTTTATTATATGTGCTTGAGATTTTTCCCGTTGCAGTAACGACGACGGTCGGAATGTTAGCGATGGTTTATGCAGGCATATTAACCCCTGCAGAAGCATTTTCCGGGTTTACAAACACTGCGGTATTGCTTGTTATTGGCATGGTGATAATCATCAATGCCTTATTGGAAAGCGGCATTGGGGGAAAGATTGGGAAAGTATTGACAAAATATGTTGGGAAAAAGGAGAAAACATTTGTAGTTGTAGTCTTTCTGCTTGCTGCCGTACTTTCGATGTTTATGACAAATGCATCTCTGGTAGCTATGTTCATGCCGTTCATTGCCTCCGTTGCTGCAACATCGGGAGGCAGAATTACCAAGAAGAACACATACTTACCCCTTGCTGCGGGAGGCCTAATAGGGGGAACGGGAACTCTTGCGGGAAGCACCGCCCCATTGCTGGCAAATAATGTGCTTGCCGAGGTAGGCGCAGAGACCATGGGGTTTTTTGAAACCTTCCCGATTGCATTTTCAATTGTTGCGGTAATAGCAGTTTGCTATATGACTTTCCTTTACAAGGTGCAAGTGAAGTGCTTTGACTTTCAAGAAGTATCAGAAGAATCGGAACAAAATGTAAGCGATGTTCCAATCAATAAGAGAAAAGCAGGCATATCGATTACAATTTTCATTGTATGTGCAATCCTCTTTGTGATTCAGCCGTTCGGATGGGAGTTAGGACAGATAGCAATAACGGGTGCCCTTATTCTTATAATGACCAAGTGCGTGGATGGCAAGAAGGCTTTGAAAAATATGTTTTGGCCTGCGATAGTGACCCTTGGAGCCGCCCTTGGGATTGCGAAAGGCTTTGTAAATTCCGGTGTCGGAGAGAGTATTATCAACTGGCTTGTAGACATTCTGGGGGAAGGGGTTGCAAATCCCATTGTGTTAGTTACCTTGTTCCTTGTCTCGGGTTACGTGCTTTCGCTGTTTATGTCAAACGGTTCCCTTGTATCCATGTTGGCGGCAGTCGGAATCCCAATGGCAATTGAAGTTGGGTGCAATCCGATGCCGATTGCTATGGCATGCGTGTTTGGTGCAAGTTTAGCAATGGCAACGCCGGCAGCAACAACATCGGTTACAATGGTTCAAGTTGCAGGCTATCGCTTTAAGGACTACTTCAAAATAGGCGGTCTGATTGGCATAATTGGCCTTGTAACGGCTTGGGTATGTTTGGTTTTGCTGTACGGACTTTTGTAATAAAGCAGAGGAGAAAAACAAAATGAACAGAGAAAAAATACAGGTAACCCGTTCATCGATGCCCTCTTTCGAGGAATACTGTGCGGAAATAAAAGAATTATGGGATAGCCGATGGCTGACCAACATGGGAGCGAAACACCGTCAGCTTCAGGAGGAGCTTGAGAAATATTGGGGCGTCCCTCATGTCACCCTGTACGCAAACGGTCATCTGGGGCTTGAGAATATTATTACCGCAATGCAGTTGCCCCGCGGAAGTGAGGTTATCACATCGCCTTTCACCTTTGCATCAACCACACATGCGATAGTGCGCTGCGGATTGACGCCTGTTTTCTGCGATATCAACCCGGTCGATTACACCATAGATACAACAAAAATCGAAGCTCTGATTACGAAAAAGACCTCGGCAATCGTTCCGGTTCATGTTTATGGAAATCTATGCGATGTGGAGGAAATCAAGCGCATTGCGGACAGGCACAAATTAAAAGTAATTTATGATGCGGCGCACTCTTTCGGTGTGACCTATAAGGGCGTCAGCTCAGCGTGCTTTGGCGACGCATCCATGTTCAGCTTTCATGCAACTAAGGTGTTCCATACCATAGAGGGTGGTGCGGTTTGCTATTCGGATGACAAGCTGGTTTCGCTGTGCGACGCTTATAAGAATTTCGGCATCCAAAGTCAAGAGGATGTGAATTACATTGGCGGAAACGCTAAAATGAACGAGTTTCAAGCGGCAATGGGGCTATGTAACCTTCGTCACTTGAAAGACGAGATTGCCAAACGCAAACGAGTTTGCGAAAGATACCGTGAACGGCTTAGCAGCACGACCGGCATCATCCTCAACCAACCGCAACCGGACGTCATATCCAATTATGCGTATTTTCCGGCCGTCTTTGACGGCTATAAATATACCCGGGATGAGATTTGCGATCGTCTGCTGGCACAGGGCATCACCGCCCGCAAATATTTCTATCCGTCGATTAATACAACAACGGCTTACAAGGATTATCCGACCGCCGGCGGAGAAAGAACGCCGATTGCCACACGTATCGCAGAGCGTGTTCTCACGCTCCCGCTGTATGCCGACCTCGCGCTCGAAGATGTCGATAGGATATGTGAGCTAATATTAAAATAAATTCTACGGAGGGAACCAAAATGAAGGGCATTATCTTAGCCGGGGGAAAGGGTACTCGACTTTACCCGATAACAAAGGCCGTTTCAAAGCAGCTTTTGCCGATTTACGACAAGCCGCTTATCTACTATCCTTTATCCATGCTGCTCTTGGCAGGCATCCGAGAAATACTGATTATTTCCACGCCGGAGGACACGCCTGTATATGAACGCTTGCTTGGAGATGGTTCGAGAATAGGCGTCAGCTTCTCGTACAAGGTGCAGAACAGTCCGCGCGGGCTTGCAGACGCCTTCATACTCGGCGAGGAGTTTATCGGGTCTGACTCGGTATGCCTTATTCTTGGTGACAATGTGTTCTACGGTCAAGACCTTTCGAGGACTTTGTGGAATGCGATAAAGAAAGTTGAAGACAACGAAGGAGCTTGCATCTTCGGATATCCGGTCAAAGATGCGAGGAGCTTCGGCGTGGTGGAATTTGACAGGGAGCATAAGGTCGTCAGCATTGAAGAAAAGCCGGAAAATCCAAAGTCAAATT
The DNA here is from genome assembly GCA_030527115.1 of Clostridia bacterium. Taxonomy (GTDB): domain Bacteria; phylum Bacillota; class Clostridia; order Christensenellales; family CAG-138; genus JAQUTY01. The sequence continues at coordinate 37,704 of JAUNBM010000001.1, read as the reverse complement.
ACGCCGTTCCGGGACTCTATTTCTATGATAACCGTGTAATTGAGATTGCTAAGAACGTCAAGCCCTCCGCCCGCGGTGAAATCGAAATCACAGCCGTAAACAATGCCTATCTTGCGAAGGGCAAGCTCCATGTTCAGCTTCTGGGCCGAGGAGTTGCATGGCTGGATACCGGCAGTCCGGATGGAATGCTGAAAGCGGCGGAGTTTGTGGAGGCGGTTCAGTCCAGACAGGGCTTTTATGTTTCTTGCATAGAGGAAATTGCGTGGCGGCGCAAATTCATATCGACGGAGCAACTGATGTCGATTGGGGAGGAATTGAGTATGACGGATTATGGACAGTACCTTATTTCATTGGCCAAGGAGGCGTTGAGAGCATGAATAAGACTCTGATTGTTACCGGTGGCGCAGGGTTTATCGGTTCAAATTTCATTTTCTACCTGCTTGATAAATATCCGAACTACCGTATCGTTTGTCTGGATAAGCTGACCTACGCAGGCAATCTTGCAACGCTTTCATCGGTTATGGATAATCCGCAGTTTCGTTTTGTTAGGGCGGACATCTGCGACCGTGATGCTGTATACAGGCTATTTGAGGAAGAAAAGCCGAACATCGTTGTCAACTTTGCGGCGGAAAGCCACGTTGACAGAAGCATAGAAAATCCCGGGGTCTTTCTTGAAACGAATATTATGGGAACAGCGGTGATGATGGACGCTTGCCGCAAATACGGAATTGAGCGCTTCCATCAGGTGAGTACGGATGAGGTTTACGGAGATCTGCCGCTTGACCGTCCCGATCTGCTGTTTACGGAGGAAACGCCGATTCATACAAGCAGTCCGTACAGCTCCTCGAAGGCCGCAGCGGATCTTCTTGCCCTTGCTTACCATAGAACCTATGGATTACCGGTAACCATAAGCCGTTGCTCGAATAATTACGGGCCTTATCATTTCCCCGAGAAACTCATTCCGCTGATGATTGCAAATTGTCTTAACGACAAGCCCTTGCCCGTATATGGAGAAGGACTGAATGTGCGGGACTGGCTGTATGTTAAAGACCATTGCAAGGCGATAGATTTAATCATTCATAATGGCAGAGCAGGTGAGGTATACAACATCGGGGGCCACAATGAGATGCGCAACATTGATATAGTCAGGCTAATCTGCAAAGAACTTGGTAAACCGGAAAGCCTGATTACATATGTCACCGATCGAAAAGGCCATGATTTGCGATATGCTATTGACCCGACAAAGATCCATAATGAGCTTGGGTGGCTTCCCGAAACTAAGTTTGAGGAGGGCATTAAATTGACGATTCAATGGTATCTGAACAACAGGTCGTGGTGGGGAACAATCATATCGGGCGAGTATCAGAATTATTACCAGCAGATGTACGGAAATAGGTAAAGGAGCTCATTATGTCGTATTTTACAAACAAAACCCTATTGATCACCGGCGGCACCGGGTCGTTTGGGAACGCCGTCTTGAACCGCAAATGTTATTAAAAAGGAGACTAATATATGAAGTTATTAGGTGCATCCATTGGCAACTGTGTCCATGTTGCGGGTGTGTATCATTTTCTTCAGCTTGCTGAAGAAGAAGGATACGAATGCCGGTTTATGGGACCTGCAGTCCCAATAGACAAATTATTTGAAGAGATACACTTATTTCGTCCGGACATGATAGGAATTAGCTATCGATTGACTCCGGCGAATGTTATTTCTCTGCTGGATGAAGTTAAGGAAAGAGCGGATAGGCTTGACTATTCCCCCGTCTGGGTCTTTGGCGGAACAAAGCCCGTGGCGGATGTGGCGACGAGATACGGTCTATTCTCATTCATCTCAGATGGCTTCGACGACATCAATGATTCAATCAGATTTTTGCGCAGAGATAATAAGATTGAAGGCGCTGACAGCTATGGCGCAACGCTTATGGAGCGGATAAAGAAGTCCTACCCATACCCGATACTGCGACATCACTTGGGCTTGCCCACAATGGATGCAACGGTAGACGCTGTTAAGAAAGTATCTAATGCGAAGGTGTTGGATGTTGTCTCCCTCGGGCCTGACCAGAATGCGCAGCAGTATCTGTTTGACCAAGAACATATGCAAAAGGAATTTGACGGCGCAGGCGGTGTGCCTATAAGGTCAGAAGATGATTTTCGGCGACTCAAGGAGGCATCGAAGCGCGGAAATTTCCCTCTTATGCGCTGTTATAGCGGAACAGCAGATGTGTTCAAGTATGCCGATACTCTTCTCAGAACGATTGATAACGCATGGACGGCAATTCCGCTCTTTTGGTATAACGAAATGGATGGTCGCGGGACGAGGCCGATAGAGGTATCCGTCAAGGAGGCACAGGAGCTCATCCATTGGCACGCTGAGCGCAACGTCCCCGTTGAACTCAATGAGCCGCATCACTGGGGACTTCGAGATGCACACGATGTAATACCGGTTGCAGCCGCTTATATAGCCGCTTATAACGCTAAGAAGCTCGGTGTGAAGAACTACATCGCACAATATATGTTCAACAATCCCAACGGCATCTCGTTCTCAATGGACTATGCCAGAGTACTTGCAATGATTGAAATGGTGGAAAGCCTGGAAGATGACAGTTTTAAAACATACCGCCAGACTCGAGCGGGACTGCCCCTGTTCAACGCCGACCCCTATGTGGCAAAAGGGCAGCTTGCGGCTTCCACATTTATGCAGATGGCGGTAAAACCGCATATCATACACGTTGTCGGGTACTGTGAGGCGGACCATGCGGCGGGAGCGGAAGAGATAATTGAAAGCTGTAAGATAGTGAAGGGCGTTATCAGGCACACATTGGGAGATAAGTTCTCAATGGAGAAGGACGAAAGAATTGCTGCTCGGAAAGAAGAGCTTATTTCTGAGGCGAGGGTGTTGTTGGATTTCATACGCAACAAGTATTCATATGATTCAGACCCGTTAATGAATCCGGTTATTCTTGTCGATGTTGTAAAGAAGGGATATATGGATACTGTTCACATTGTTAAGGGGGATAAGTTCAAAGGAGATTTGCACACAACCTTTGCTAACGGCGCCTGTGTAGCTTATGATAAACAGACAAAGGGTGTGTTGAGCGAAGCGGCACGTCTTGCCCACTTGGACGCGAATAATGGTTAATATCAGCATAGCCGATAAGCCAACAGAAGAGGTATTTGTCTGCGGGGGAGGACATCAAGGCCTGTCAATGGCCGCTCATCTGGCTTTGTCCGGTGTAACTGTGACGTTGTGGAATAGAACGCCCGAGAATATAGCTGACGTGATTGAATCGCATCAAATCGAGTGCTCCGGTATCGTCAACGGTACGGCAGTTATTGAAAAGGCCTCATCCAATATCGCAGAGGTAGTCTCAAATTTTGTGATGGTTACAACGCCGAGTAGTGCACATAAAGATGTTGCAAGAGCTTTAGCACCATATGTGCATAAGGAAATGGTAATTGTTCTAAACCCCGGCAGGACGTTCGGTGCAATAGAGTTTGCTCGGACTTTGAAAGACTGCGGAGTAAAAGAGATGCCGCATATCGCAGAGACACAAACTATTGTTTATACATGTCGCCGGAGTGACAAGAACAGCACCGTGATATATGCGCTGAAACACGATGTAAAAATTGCTGCCATTAAATCATCTGATATAGACTTGATACTATCAAGAATGCCAAAATGCTTGAGGAACTATTTTGTCCCGACCGAGTCCGTAATTATTACATCACTCTCCAACGTCGGCATGGTGTTGCACTGTGCCCCTGTTCTTATGAATATCGGCTGGATAGAAACACCGAAGGTTGATTTCAAATACTATTACGATGGCATATCTCCAAGCGTGGCACGTTTTCTGGAAAAAGTTGATAGCGAACGGCTTTCTGTTGCTCATGCGTTGGGATATGATATCGAGTCTACGCAAGAATGGTTGAAGCGTACATACGGAGCTAAAGGCGACGATTTTCACTCTTGTATAAGAACAACCGAGGCGTACAAAGAAATCGATGCGCCGAGGACTCTTCATCACCGATATCTTTTGGAGGATGTGCCTTGCGGCTTAGTTCCAATAGAAAATGCCGCAAAATACTGTGGCATTACAGTACCGAATATTACAGCCATCATCGACTTAGCGAGCGCTGTACTTGACAATGATTTTAGAGCAAATGGGAGAGAATTCAATCCCGAATTGCTTGAATAAAAAGAAGGAGAGAGAGGGAATACAATGCCGATTGAAGTATTTTATATTCTTGGGCTGTTAGCGGTGATTTGCGTTGCGTTTTTGGTGTTTAGGAGACCTATTTACGAGTGCATGTTCTATGGGTACGTTCTAATGATTATCTGCACCGGTGAATGGTCGAACTTTTTCACCTACATAGGCAAAACATCCACCGACACGCTGTTCTATGCCATTGTTGCATTTTTAGTTTTAGCAAAAATACTTGATGCAACACATGCGGTTGACACTGTTGTAGCCATTATCTGCTCTATATTCGGGCGTCTGCGCGGAGGCGCAGGGTATACAGCGATAATTGGGTCTACGTTTATGGGGGCATTGTCAGGTTCTGGCGCAGGTAATGTTGCGACTACAGGAGTGTTTACAATTCCAGCGATGAAAAAATCGGGATTCCCCGCCCATCTTGCGGCAAATGTTGAGGCATCATCTTCCACAATGGGCAACATGATACCGCCTGCTGGAGTTATCGTCGCTGCCTTGGCATGTTACAATGAGTTCAGCGGAGCTGAAATGTCTCAATCGACATTCTGGATTGTCTGCTGGGGCATTGCATTATGGTTCATCCTACAGAGAATTGTAACTATGTATATTTTCTGCCGAGTTTACAAAGTTAAGCCAATGGAAAAGGAAGATATTCCCAGCATAAAAGAAACATTGAAAGCTGGCTGGAAAAACTTATTTCTGCCCGTTGTTATTCTTCTCCCGTTTGTTCTGGATTATTTCTTCAAGAGTACGTTCTTTACAGCAAGACTTGGCACGGGAGCGGGGAATCTTTCGAGCAGTCTATTGCTGTTCACGCCGGGTTTAGCCGCAATATATGCTCTCATAGTAGCAAAGAATAAGCCGAAGCCTAAAGAGATGGTTGAGACGATTAAGAGTTCTGTTACTGGTGTTGTCCCTGTTGCGACGACAATCTTTTTTGCCTATTGCATTAGTAATCTTTTTGCTGCAACTGATGTGGGCGCACAGATAGGTATATTCATTCAAAGCTGGAACCTTCCGAATGTTGCACTCGCCTTCATCATACCGCTGATAACAGCAATACTTGGAATGGTATTGCCGGGTTCAGCACAGACAAAGATATTTGGTGTAACAATCATTTCAGTTTTTGCGGCGGCCGGTGGAAATCCGCTTTTAGTCGCTGCTATGCTTCCCGTTATCACCGGAGCGATGGAGGGGATGACTCCTCCGCTTGCGCTTTGCATGTATACGGCTATGGGTATTGCCGGGGCAGGCATGAAAGAGACAACGAAAAACTGCCTTGTGTGGATAGGATGCCACTATATCTTGTCAGTTTTATGCCTTCTTGGCTTGCTCCCAATTATGGGACTTTGATGGAGGAGGTAGAATGAAATGAAAAAAATAGCAAATGTGTTTAACACAGTCTTTAGTATAGGGGTTATAATTGCCTTATTCGCTGGTGGAATAACGGTACTCGGATATATCGCGGCAATGGTTATTGGCGGCGATACAGCTACAGAAATATGCCAAGTGATTCTGCAGGAGTATTTTCCTTGGGTAATCAAATTCACATCCATCTTCATTGGTTGCGGGTTGGTTGGTATGTACCTGAGCAAGAAAAAAGCCCTTACTATGGAAAGCAATGAGACAAAGAACACAGATTAAGATGAAAAATGAGTTAGAATACACGCAGTAGGAGTTATAGAATAAAGACGACGTGAAACAGGTTAATGAGGATGTGTGCCTGTAGAATAAGTTGTTAGGCAATGAAATGAACCGGTTATGCACGTCGTAGTAAAATGGTTAAAGTTGTATCCGATGATCAGCGGAGAACTGACAGAAGAAGATTATTAGAGACTCCTTTGTAAATCCAATCAAAAACTCAAGGATAAACGATGTATGCGCCGAAAGCGATGAACCGAGTGGTGAACGGATACATCAAGCGTTTGGAAGATAAGGTCATTTTGCCGCTTGTGCTGAATGAAAGACATCTCAGCACCATCTCAACGGCACGACAAATGCTACACCTCCCCATGCATCCGCATAGGAATGAAAACGGTAGAGGTTGTTTGCAACATTATTATGAATATACTATAGGGAGTGAAATGGGAAATGAGAGAAGACAATAGCGCGTGGTTTCACGGCAAAACCCTCCTAATCACCGGCGGTACCGGGTCGTTTGGGAACGCGGTGCTTCACCGTTTCCTGACGACGGATATCGGAGAGATCCGCATCTTTTCCCGCGATGAAAAGAAGCAGGACGATATGCGCCATAGTTTACAGGTGTCTATGCCCGAGGTCGCGGACAAGATAACCTTTTACATTGGGGATGTGCGCGATTTGGCGTCAGTTAAGAACGCTATGCACGGTGTGGATTACATATTCCATGCGGCGGCACTCAAGCAGGTGCCGAGCTGTGAGTTCTTTCCGTTGGAAGCGGTCAAGACCAATGTAATTGGAACGGACAATGTGCTCACCGCCGCCATCGATGAAGGAGTCAAGACGGTCATTTGCCTTTCTACGGATAAGGCCGCATATCCCGTCAACGCGATGGGGACGAGCAAGGCCATGATGGAAAAGGTCGTTGTAGCCAAGTCGAGGACAACCAAAAAGACGAAAATATGCTGTACCAGATACGGAAACGTAATGTGTTCGCGGGGCTCGGTTATCCCTCTTTGGATTGATCAGATTAAGGCCGGCAAGCCCATCACGATCACGGATCCAAACATGACGCGCTTTATTATGTCCCTGGACGAGGCGGTGGATCTGGTGCTATTCGCCTTTGAAAACGGAGTGAGCGGGGATATTCTGGTGCAGAAAGCTCCTGCTTGCACGATAGGCGTTTTGGCTCAGGCTATCGGGGAATTATTCGACGCCAAGGAGGAAGCCCGGATTATAGGAATACGCCATGGCGAGAAGATGTATGAAACTCTCCTTACTAACGAGGAGTGCGCACACGCCTATGACTTAGGTGATTTTTACCGGGTGCCATGCGATAAGCGTGACCTGAACTATGACAAGTATTTCAAGCAAGGCGATATCGAGCGAAATGTTTTGACGGAGTTCAACAGTAGCAATACACGGCTTTTGAATGTCGAGCAGGTCAAGGAGAAGCTGATGAGTTTGCAGTTTATTCGCGACAAACTGGCTGAGCGTGAGGACGGCATATGAACATTCTAATCACCGGCGCCGCCGGTTTTGTCGGGAAAAACCTCGTTTGCACTCTTAAAAATATCCGAGACGGCAAGGACAGAACCCGACCGGAGCTGGCGATTGGGGAAATATATGAATATGATATCGACTCGCCCATCGAACTGCTGAACGAGGCGTGCAAGAAGGCGGATTTTGTCTATAACCTTGCGGGCGTGAACCGACCGAAGGAGCCGAGAGAGTTTATGGAGGGCAATTTCGGCTTTGCATCGACCCTGCTAAACACGCTGAAGAAGCATGGCAACCCCTGCCCGGTCATGCTTTCGTCCTCCATACAGGCTACGCTGATAGGCAGATACTCCGAAGGTGAATATGGTAAGAGCAAAAAGGCGGGGGAGGAGCTGTTCTTTCGATATGGAGAGGAGACCGGCTCAACGGTGCTGGTGTACCGCTTCCCGAACCTGTTTGGAAAGTGGTGCCGCCCGAACTACAACAGCGCTGTCGCAACATTCTGCCATAACATTGCAAACGATCTGCCCATTCAGATAAACGATCGCACGACGGAGCTGGAGTTGCTCTACATCGACGACCTCGTTGCCGAGATGCTCGATGCGCTCGAGGGGAAGGAGCATCATTGCGAATACGAGGGCTTGATTCCAAGCCAAACCCCGAATGGCAGATATTGCTTTGTCCCCACTACGCATAGGGTTACGCTCGGTGAGATTGCCGATTTGCTCGAATCCTTTAAAGCCCAGCCGCAAACCCTTGTTATGCCGGAGACGCCGAATAACAGCTTTGCCAAAAAGCTTTACAGCACCTACCTGTCCTATCTGCCGGAGTCGAAAGTGTCGTTCCCGCTAAAAATGAACAAGGATGTGCGCGGCAGCTTTACCGAATTGCTTAGAACTCAAAAATGTGGGCAATTCAGCGTGAACATCTCCAAGCCTAAAATCGCCAAGGGACAGCATTGGCACAACAGCAAGTGGGAGCTATTCATAGTGGTTGCTGGGCGCGGGCTTATTCAAATGCGCAAAATCGGGACGGATGAAGTGTTGAATTTCGAGGTGAGCGGTGATAAAATAGAGGCAGTCCATATGCTTCCGGGTTACACGCATAATATAATTAACCTAAGTGAGACGGAAGACCTCGTCACCGTCATGTGGGCAAACGAACAGTTCGACCCCAATCATCCCGATACTTTTTTTGAGGTGGTAGAATGAAATATGATACAGTAGAATGGCAGAATAACGGCAAATTGAAACTGCTCATCATCGTCGGTACCCGCCCGGAGATCATCCGGCTATCGGAGGTTATCAAGAAGTGCCGGAGGTATTTTGACGCGCTTTTAGCGCATACCGGACAGAACTACGATTACACCTTAAACGGAGTATTCTTCCGGGATTTGGATCTCGAAGCTCCGGAGATCTACCTAAACGCCGTGGGTGAATCCCTGGGGCAAACGATGGGAAACATCATCGCGGAGTCTTACGATCTGATGGTAAAGATAAGGCCCGATGCGGTTCTGGTGCTCGGCGATACCAATTCCTGCCTGTCGGTTATCGGAGCTAAGCGGTTGCACATTCCTATTTTTCACATGGAGGCGGGCAATCGTTGCAAGGACGAGTGCTTGCCGGAAGAAACCAACCGGAGGATTGTGGACATCATCAGCGACGTCAATATGTGCTATTCCGAGCATGCCCGCCGGTATCTGATAGAAAACGGCTTGCCCAAGGAGCGCACCTATGTGACGGGCTCGCCTATGGCGGAGGTATTGCACAAAAACCTGGAGAAGATAGTTGGAAGCGATATTCATGAGCGGCTCGGCCTGGAAAAGGGCAAGTATATCCTGCTCTCCGCGCATAGGGAGGAGAACATCGACTCCGAGATGAATTTCCAATCCCTGTTTTCGGCTATTAACGGCATGGCGGAGAAATACGATATGCCCATTCTCTATTCCTGCCACCCGAGAAGCCGCAAGCGGTTGGAACAGACGGGGTTTCCGCTCGATAAGCGCGTGATTCAGCATGAGCCGCTGGGCTTCCACGACTATAATTGCCTGCAGATGAACGCTTTTTGCGTTGTGTCGGACAGCGGCACGCTTCCGGAGGAAAGCAGTTTCTTCACAAGCGTTGGCCATCCGTTCCCTGCGGTTTGCATTCGTACCTCCACGGAGCGCCCGGAAGCGCTCGACAAGGCCTGCTTTATACTCGCCGGAATAGACGAAAAGGGACTGCTTCAAGCTGTGGAAACGGCGGTTGAACTGAATCGGGACAAGGATTATGGCATTCCCGTGCCGGACTATTTGGACGAGAATGTGAGTACGAAGGTGGTTAAGCTCATCCAGAGCTATACCGGCGTGGTGAATAAGATGGTATGGCGGAAATAGCGCCTAAAGTCAACACAAATGGGAAGAGGGCATTTTGAGAATTAGTAACAAACACCTGTCCGCCGGATTCAAGGCGCTGATTGCCGTTTGCGCGTGGGCGGGAATTCTTATTCAATGCGGCGTATTCAGCGGAGATATGGACTTTTCCATGCTCAGGTACTACACGCTCGTCAGCAATGTGCTGATAGCGTGCTATTTCAGCGTCGCGTGCGTGCGTGCGATTAAGGGCGGGGCAACGCTACTGCCGGATTTGAAGGGCGCGCTGATTATGGGCATCACGGTTACGGGCCTCGTGTTTCACACCATGCTGTCGCACATCTCGTTCAACATGGGTAGCACGCAGACCGTGGCGAATCAGCTCTTGCATACGGTTACCCCGCTTCTGTGCGTGGCGGACTGGTTGCTGTTTGATGAAAAGGGCAGGTATACGAAGCTATCGCCGCTCAAATGGGTGATTATCCCGGATATATATTTTGTTTTTGCGACAATTTACGGATTCACATCGGGGGCGACCTTCTACGACGGCTCCCGCTTTCCGTATTTCTTTATTGATTATGACCGGCTCGGCGCAGGGAAGGTCATGCTGTATGTGGTGGGGCTGAACCTCGCCTTCGTTGCGCTGGGGTATGTGTTTGTGTTGATCGACCATATGTTTAATAAAAAAACGAGGAGAAAACGATGATTTCGTATACGCTTTACGATCTTGCGCTGGAGTTTAAGAAGGCGAAGCTCTGGATGGAACTATATGATACGCAGTTATTCGCGGTTCGCCATTCGGATGGAACGATTGGGTACTGTTGCGTGATGGGGAGGATGGGCGAGCATTTTGCGCTGGCGGTATACCCCGGCGATACGGGGTTGGATGCGTATCGCGCGATGGGGCACGATCGCAGTAAGATGGACTATATCGAACAGCACGAGAACGCGCTGTTGCAGGACTGCGTGATGGTGTCGTTTCAGAACAAACGCGAGTTGCTGGAGCAAGAGATAGACGAAGTAACCGCCTATATGCACGCGCGCGGATTAACTTTGCGGGGCAGGAAGGCGTATCCTCAGTTTGAGCGCTTTCGCCCGCACCACTATCCTTGGCGACTGGACGATGAAAACGACCGGACGCACCTTAAAGAGGCGATGGAGGCCGCGCTCGAGGTGTCCGAGCGACTGGAGGAAATGGCGCCGGAAGAGCTCGGGTTCACGGAAGGCGCGCCTTACGACAGGTCGATCCCGTTGATAGAAAGGGAAAACGGAGCGTTTGTATGGAAGACGATAGCGCTCGGGCCGCCGCGCAAGCCGGTATATCCAAGTCCGGAGATAACGGACGATATAGCTCTCGCAAAACTCGGCCAATGCAATAAAAAGGGCGGAGTATGGGCCTGCGATATTTTTATGCATTTGGAGGCGATTTCCGACGAGGAGGCGGTCGGGAACATCGTTGAGAATCCCATATCCGCGCCGTATTTTCCGTACCTGCTTCTGATAGTGAACAATGAATCGGGAAAGATGCTGGGCGTGGAAGTGGTAAAGGAGCTAAGCGACGAAGCGGCACTAATCAGTAGCGTCATAAATACTGCCATGAGCACAGGGAAACCCGAAAAGATCTTCGTATTAAACGATAGGGCGAAGGCGTTCTTCAAGAAGCTCGCGCCGCAGTTGGGGGCTACACTCGCAAAGAGGAAGCGCCTGCCCTTACTGGAGGAGGCCAGATACGGCTTGACGGAGCTATTTGGGGATCAGGAGGAAGCAGCGGAGGAATTCGATGATTTGATGGCAATGCTGTCAGACCCGAACGAGTATGCCTGTATGCCCGACGAAACGCTTGCCGTGCTAAGGCAAATGAGCGCAAATACCGTATTGCCGCCAGAGGTCGCACAACTTATTGAGCGCGAGTGCAAAAAGCGGGGGATGTAGACCGATTAAGCGCAATAAAGTCGAAGACGAGAAACGGTAACGAGGGGAGCGATACTCAAAAGGCGAAGAGTCGGAACCTTTCCGGACAAAGCCGTTGATCGTGGCATTGCGGAGGTTTTACTGAGGGCGCTAATGGCGAGATGTCTTTAGGCTCTTAAAGAAAAGTTGGCGGCGCAAGCGGTTAAACGCTTACATCACAAGGCTTAGAAGCTCCTTTCCCGCCCAAAAGGGCAAAAAGGGGAACAGCAAACAGAGGCCGTTGGAGATGCTCGATAATGGCGGCTCAGAAAAAGGCAAGAGAGCCATGAGAGCGGGATAATTGCGCAACTAAGCCGCTGGGCTTCCACGACTATAATTGCCTGCAGATGAACGCTTTTTGCGTCGTGTCGGACAGCGGCACGCTTCCGGAAGAAAGCAGTTTCTTCACAAGCGTTGGCCATCCTTTCCCTGCGGTTTGCATTCGCACCTCCACGGAGCGTCCGGAAGCGCTCGACAAGGCCTGCTTTATACTCGCCGGAATAGACGAAAAGGGCCTGCTTCAAGCTGTGGAAACGGCGGTTGAACTGAATCGGGACAAGGATTATGGCATTCCCGTGCCGGACTATCTGGACGAGAATGTAAGTACGAAGGTGGTTAAGCTCATCCAGAGCTATACCGGCGTGGTAAATAAGATGGTGTGGCGGAAAGGAAGCTAAAGGATGCAAACGATGAATAAGCGGTTACCCTGCCCGCGACTGACTGCTATATGGTAGATTCAAGGCGAAAACAGAAAAGCTTTAGAAGCAACATGAGCCAGCACGAAATTGCGGCGCTTCGGCTACTGGCATGCTCGATCACCGATACGCGTTTTGACGTCTTGCCCCAGCTTACGAGCTGGCAAGAAATAGACAGGATAGCGAGAAAACATGCCGTATTGCCGCTGATTCTCCAGGCGGCTATGGCTTTGGATGCTGCGCACAGGCCGCCTGACGCCCTGGTTACTGCCTGGAAAAGTCTTACGCTTGCAGCGATTATGAACAATGAGCGATTGATGCATTCGCAGGCGGAAGTCGTTTCCATGTTTGAAGCTGCAAGTATTCCTTGCGCCATTTTAAAGGGCGCAAGCTTAGCGAGACTATATCCGAAACCTGAGATGCGCGCTTTGGGAGATATTGACATACTCGTGCGGGCAGATCAATGCGATAGGGCGATTGAAACGCTAAAAACGGCCGGCTATTGTATGCATGAAACGGAGCATGAGTTTCACATAGGGTTTGACAGGGCAGGGACTTACCTTGAACTTCATTATGCCATATCGCAATTTCCGGAATTACCGGTAGGGGAGAGGATTAAAAGAAAATTGGAGGATGCGACGCTCCGAACGGTGGACGCTCGAATGGACGGTTATACGTTTCCGGCGCTCAATGAGACGGATCAAGCTCTTTCTCTACTCCTCCATATGGAGCGGCATATGGTCAACGAAGGAATTGGATTGCGGCAACTATGCGACTGGTGCGTGTTCTTAGGTACATGTTCACCTGCTACGATGGAGCAGAAATTGCTTCCGGCGATTCAAGAATGCCGGCTTTTTCAGTTCGCCAGTGTGCTGACAAGAATCTGCGTTCTATATCTTGGGCTGGATTCGGAAAAGCACAGCTGGTGTGCGAATGTGCCACAAAGGACGGCGGATGAGCTTTTGGCGGATATACTCGATAATGGAAATATCATGTCCAAGGATTTGGAGCGAGCCGTGAGTAGCACCTTTTTAAAAGGGGAGGAGAGTTCGCTAAAAAAGCGATCCGTGTTTTCCTCCGCCGCAAGGAATCTAACCATAGCGGCAAGGAAGCAATTCCCCATCTGCAACAAAGCGCCGATCTTGCTACCGATATTCTGGGCATATCTTCCTGTGCGCTATCTTTACCGCTCGGTGCGGGGCGAGCGACCGAAGCAGTCGGTTCAAAAGATTGCCAAATATGCAATGAAGCGGAAAAAACTGTACAGGAAGCTGGAGCTGTTTAAGCGATGACGGGAAAGGCCTCGGGGACAGGAAGATAACCCTCTGTGCCTTGGCTGTAAAAAATGCGATGCGGCAAAAGGCGATTCTGTTTTTTAGCCCGCAGACAGGCATTTGAAGTGCAATTTGGGTTCGGGTCTTGGACGGCGGACTCTTTCGCGCCGTAGGCAGAAGGATTGTAATATACCGGCGGGAGGCGAAGCTCTGGCTTTGAACGGAGCGCCTGCCGCTTTTTGCGACAGCGGGCGGCGGTATGCGTTTATGTTCATTGACTGCTTGCCTGCTTTGGCAAAATTTGCTATACTGGCAGTCCAAGCGGCGCGTTTTGGTGTAACGCGCTAAAGGATTAAGGGGGCGTTGCCATGAAACGCACAATTTTGATCGTCATACTCGCGTTGCTGACCGCGCTGACGATAGCCTATATATTCAGCAATTCATTCGCGGACAGCGAGCAGTCCAACGAGCAGAGCGACTCGGTGGTTGAGATTGTGCGTCCGATAATCGACCCCGATGCCTCCTTGCCCGATGAGGAATTGGATGTGATTGTGCGTAAGACCGCGCACATAGTTGAGTTTGCGGTTCTCGGCGTGATGACGGCGTTGCTCTGCCTTTCAATCTTCCGCTTTTCCTGGAAGGATGCGCTGAAAAACATCTGCATCCCGCTTTTTATCATTCTCACGGTCGGCGTTTGCGATGAGTATATCCAATCGCTCAATGACCGAACAAGCATGGTCGAGGACGTGCTTATAGACTTTGGAGGAGGGCTGATAGGGCTGGCGCTCACCTCCTCGGTCTATGCGATTGTGCGCCTGATTCAAACCGCGAAAAGCAAGAAACGCGCCCTAAAAATTCCGATAATTAAAAATTAACGCAGTTTTTAGCACTCTCAAGACGAGAGTGCTAATTTTCACAAAGCTGTCAAAATAGCAACGTTTTTTTGTCATAATCACGGGGTACAATATAGTCAATGAAATTGAAGGAGGCAAAAGATTATGTTGTACTTAACACCCTATTCCCGCAGGCGGCATGCGGCGCCCTATGATCCGTTTGCCGAGCTGGAGCGCATGGAGCGCGCGTTCTTTGGAGACTCGACGCTGAACGGCTTTTTGACCGATATTTCTGACAAGGGCGATCACTATCTGCTGGAGGCAGAACTGCCCGGCTTCAGCAAGGAGGATATCAAGGTCGACGTAGATAACGACTGCCTGACGATATCCGCCTCGAGGAAGCAACAGAGCGAGGACAAGAAGGCGGGCTATATCCGCCGGGAGCGTTGCTTTGGGAGCTTCAAGCGCAGCTTTGACGTTTCGGACGTCGATACGGAGAAGATTGAGGCGGCCTATGAAAACGGGATTTTGAAGCTGAATCTGCCTAAGCGCCAGCTTCAGGTAAGCACGGCAAGAACGCTGGAAATTAAATAAACCAACAGGGGCTGAGCGGCGAAACTGCCGCTCGGTTTTTTGAGGCTTAACGGAGGTTAAGCCGCGCCGGATACGCGAAATAACCGGATTTCATTTAATCACTTAGGAGCGGAGATTTGCCGCTTCTTTTTGTTTTACAAACGCGAATCCGTTTGGTATAATTATGCCGTTAATATTATGAGACCACGGAAAGGGGGAAGCGTATGGACGCCATTCGATTTAAGACGGGGTTTTCGCTTGGGGCGGCGTCGGCGGCGACGCAGGTGGACGGCGACTGCAAAAACAGCAACTGGTACGACTGGTATCAAAGGGGGCGCATCAAGGACGGGTCGAACCCCGATATTGCAACGGGACACCGGCAGAGGGTTGAGGAGGACACCGAGCTTTTGATCTCGATGGGCATACGCGACTATCGCTTCGGGCTCGAATGGGCGAGGATAGAGCCGAACGAGGGCGAATTCAGCGAGGAGGAGTTTTCGGCTGTCCGTCACGAGCTGGAGCTTTTGATAAAAGGCGGGGTTCGTCCCCTTATAACGATACACCATTTTTCCAACCCCATGTGGTTTGAAAAGCAGGGCGGCTTCTATAACAGGGCGGGAGTCGAGCGCTTTTTGCGCATGGTGGGCGAGGTAGTCCAGCGGCTCGGCGATCTCGTAAGCGAATATATCACGATAAACGAGCCTAACGTCTATGCGATGAACGGCTATTTTTCCGGAAGCTGGCCGCCGGGCAAGCGGTCGGTTTTTGCTATGCTCCGCGTCATAAGGAACATGGGCGAATGCCACCGAAGGAGCTATGAGCTGATTCACGAGCTTCGGGCGGCGATGGGATATGCGGACACGAAGGTTGGCTATGCGCATCATATGCGTGCCTATGCGCCGAAGAATCCCAAAAATGTTTGGCACAGGGTTTGCACGCCCATCGTCAGATATATCTTTCAGTCGCATATATCCCACAGCTATCTGAAAAAGGGCGGCAAGGTGTTTGCGGACTTCCATGCGGTAAACTATTACAGCCGGACGGCGGTTGCGGGGCTGAAGGACGGAACTTTCGACGGGGTCTGTAAGAACGATCTCGGCTGGGAGATCTATCCGGAGGGGCTGATAATCTGCGCAAAGGAGCTGGATGCGCTCGTCCGACTTCCGATCTATGTGACCGAGAACGGTACCTGCGACAACAACGATGCGTTCAGGGCACGCTTCATCTATGAGCATCTTAGGGAGATTGCAAACAGCGAGCTTCCGTTTATCCGGTACTACCATTGGTGCTTTGTCGATAACTTTGAGTGGCTGGAGGGGATGTCGGCGCGGTTTGGGCTGGTAGAGCTTCATCCCGGCTCCCTGGAGCGCACCGTCAAGGCGAGCGGAAGGTTTTATTCGGAGCTTATAGCAAACGGCGGGGCGGATGCGGCTATGCTGGAGAAGTATTGCGCCCGGGAATATCACAAGTAGGAGAGCGGCATGGAAAAGTGGTGGAAAGAGCGAGTGGTTTACCAGATCTATCCCCGAAGCTTTTGCGACAGTAACGGCGACGGGATAGGCGATATACGGGGGATCATATCCAAGCTGGATATATTGAAGGAGCTGGGGGTTGGCATACTGTGGCTGTCGCCGGTCTACCGCTCCCCCAACCGGGATAACGGCTACGATATAAGCGATTATTACAGCATCAACCCCGAATTCGGCACGATGGCGGACATGGACGAGCTTATCGAGAAGGCGGCGGAACGGGATTTGAAGATAGTGATGGATCTCGTTATCAATCACACCTCCTATCAGCACGAATGGTTTATCAAGAGCCGGGTGAAGGAGGAGCCTTACACGGATTATTATATCTGGCGCGACAAGCCAAACAAGTGGACGGGCTTCTTCGGGGGCTCGACCTGGACTTTCGACGAACAGCGCCGGCAGTACTACCTGCATCTGTTCGACGAGGGCCAGCCCGATCTGAACTATAATAACCCGAAGGTTTTAAAGAGCGTTAAGGAGGTCATGCGCTTTTGGCTCGATAAAGGGGTTGCGGGTTTCCGCTGTGACGTTATAAACGTGCTTTACAAGAGTTCGCTGAAGAACGGCCGCCCGCGCATCGCGTTGCGGGGCAGGGAGTATTTCATATCGCAGGAGGGGACGTTCGAGGTTTTAAAAGAGCTAAAGCGCGATGTTTTGAGCAAATACGACTGCTTCACGGTGGGCGAGACGGTCATGGTAAGCCCCGAGCAGGCAAAAAAGCTCTGTAACAGCGGGCTGGATATGGTGTTCTCGTTTGAGCATATGGACGCGGATTGCTTCTTTATCAAATGGTTGCTCAGAAGATTCAAGCCCAAACGTCTTTTCAAGGCGCTCGTCAAGTGGCAGACGAAGGCGCCCTGGAACGCGGTGTATCTGGAAAACCACGACCAGCCGCGAAGCGTTTCGCGGTTCGGGGACGATAAAAACTTCCATAAGGAGAGCGCAAAGGCTCTGGCTGTTTTGCTCCTGTCGCTCAAGGGAACGCCCTATGTCTATCAGGGCGAGGAGATAGGCATGACGAATTTCGACTTTGAGTCGATGGCGGATATACGGGACGTTGAGAGCACAAACGTCTATGCGATAGCCAAAAAGCTCCACCTTTCGGAGCGCTACCGCTGGCGGATGATAAGGCTCAAGAGCCGCGATAACGCAAGAACTCCGATGCAATGGAGCGGGGAGACCAATGCGGGCTTTTCAAGCGGCGAGCCCTGGCTCAAGGTGAACTCCAATTATGAGCGGGTCAATTTCAAAGACGAGTATGCCGAGCCGGATTCCATCTGGAATTTCTATAAAAGGCTCATAGCGTTTAGGAACGGATCGGAGGTTTTGAAGCGGGGCGACTTTATCCCCTCCTATACCGGCAGGGACGTTTTGGCTTTTGAGCGCGTCCTCGGAGACGAGCGGCTCGGGGTAGTCGTCAACCTGTCGGGCGGGAGAAGGAGCGCGCCCTGCACGGGAGTTGCGGCGCTGTCCACCCACGGCAGGGAGCGGCTGGACGGCGAGCTGCAGCCCTATGAGGCGGCGATATTTTGGAGGTAAGATGGGGCTGATAAGCTTTGAAAACGGAGTATTTCTGTTAGATACCGATGCAACGAGCTACCGGATGCTTATAAACGAGCATGGGCATTTGGAGCATATCTATTACGGGGCAAGGATTGCCGGCTGTTCGCTTGAGGCGCTGAGGTATAAGCGCACGATAGGCAGGGGTTCGCAGGTGCTTACCTGCCCGGAGGACAAGACCTACTGCCTCGACGACGTTCCGCTCGAATGGTCGGGCATAGGCAGGGGGGATTATCGAAACTCCCCGGCTGAAATTCTGATGCCCGACGGCAGTTTCACCTGCGATTTTGCCTACGAGAGCCATGCGATAAGAAGCGGTGCGGTTGCGCCCGACGGGTTGCCCGGCGCCTATGGGAGCGGGGCTGAAACGCTCGTTATAACCCTGAAGGAGCGGGCGAGCGAGGTTCGGCTCAGGCTGTATTACACAATATATCCCGAAACGAACGTTATCACGCGGCGGACGGTTTTGCAAAACGGCGGGGATGGGGAGCTGATGATACGCAAGCTGATGAGCATGATGATAGACCTTCCCGAACGCGAGTATGTGCTGACGAGCTTTGACGGCGACTGGATCAGCGAAGCGCAAAGGCACGACAGGCCGGTTCAATATGGAATCTATGTCAACGAGAGTACGACGGGCGCGTCGTCCAACCGGCATAACGCGGGCATCCTGCTGAGCGAAAAATATGCGAGCGAGGATGGCGGGCTGGTTTTCGGCTTCAACCTTATTTACAGCGGCAACCATCACAGCGCGGTGGAGAAGGCGCCGAACGGGATGGTCAGGGTTATGAACGGAATAAGCCCGCATTGCTTTATGTACAGGCTGAAGCCGGGGGAGGAGTTTGAAACGCCGGAAGCGGTATTAAGCTGTTCAAGCGGCGGGTTCAACGGGCTGAGTTCCAATTTTCACCGGTTTGTGAACGAGCATATTGTGCGGGGCGACTGGAAGGGCAAGGAACGCCCTGTGCTTATCAACAGTTGGGAAGCCTGTTTTTTTCAATACAGGCAGGGGAAGCTCTTGCGTTTGGCACGGCGGGCGAAGAAGCTCGGCGTGGAGCTTTTCGTGCTTGACGACGGCTGGTTTGGAGCGCGCAACTCCGATACGGCGGGACTTGGCGACTATGAGGTGAACAGGAAGAAGCTCCAAAGCGGGCTTGTGGGCTTTTCAAAGAAGCTGGGCGATATGGGGCTGAAGTTCGGGCTATGGTTCGAGCCGGAGGCGGTAAACCCCGACAGCAGGCTGTATCGCGAGCATCCGGAGTATGCGATAAAACTTCCCAACCGCGAGCCGGCGCTGGGCAGAAATCAGCTTGTGCTCGATCTGTGCAACCCGGCTGTCAGGGATTATATTGTCGACAACGTTTCAAAGATATTGGATGAGGCCAACGTTGCCTATGTCAAGTGGGACATGAACCGGCATCTGAGCGATATGTATTCGCCGTTCTGTTCCAACGGGGAGTTCTTCCACCGGTATACGCTGGGGCTGTATGAGATTCTGGACAGGATTTTTTCGCCGCGCCCGCACATCCTGCTGGAGGGCTGTTCTTCGGGCGGCAACCGCTTCGATCTTGGGATGCTGTGCTTCTGCCAGCAGATTTGGGCGTCGGATAATACCGATCCCATCGAGCGGTTGAAGATTCAAAGGGGGCTTTCATATCTGTATCCGCTTTCGACGATGGGAGCGCACGTCAGCCAGGCTCCGCACCAGCAGACGCTGAGGAATACGCCGCTTGCCACGAGGTTCAACGTTGCGGCTTTCGGTTGCTTGGGCTATGAGCTGGATCTTCGGGAGCTGACGCGGCAGGAGCGGAGAGACGTTGCCCGCCAGATAGAGTTTTACAAGCGGTACCGGAGGGTGTTTCAATTCGGGAGCTTCTATCGCTTTGACGGAACGAGGGATAACGCCTGCTGTTTTGAGGCGGCGAACGGGACTGTGGCTGTCGCCGCGCTCTTTCAAACGCTGGCTGATGCCGCGCCCCCAAATGATATTTTGCCGGTGAAGGGGCTCGATGCGGAGGCGGTTTACCGGGTATGGACGAGGGAACAGCGGGTTTATATCGGCAGGTTCGGTTCGTTGATTCGCCATCTGATTCCCCTGCGACTCAAGGCGGACGGCTGGATTTTGCGGCTTTTGAACCGAAACTACACCTTGAAGGACGGGGAACAGCGGTTGGAGGCGAGGGGGGATCAGCTCATGGGCGGACTCAGGCTGAACCGGCAGTATATCGGCACGGGCTACGATAAGGAACTCAGGCTCTGGAGCGACTTCGGTTCGCATATGTATATATTTGAGAAGGAGGTAAATGGAGCATGAATAAGAGGGACAGAAAAAACATGGTGTTTTTCGGACTCGGCACGATAGGCAGGGATATGTTCTATGCGTTCGTTGCGAACGCCCTGCTGTATTTTCTCACGAACGTGCTGTCGCTTCCGATAGGGGTGTTTGCGGCCGCCAGCTTGGTTTTGACGGTGCTGAAGATCTTTGATGCGCTGAACGATCCCATAACGGGCATGATAATCGACAATACGAGGTCGAAATACGGCAAGTTCAAGCCCGCGATGCTGGTGGGGGCTTTGACGGGCGCGGTCTTTTACCTGATCCTGTTTGCGGATCTGGGGCTCAATAACTATTGGTTCGTCGTGGTATTCGGGCTGGCTTATATCTGCTGGGACATCGCCTACGGCATAAACGATATAGGCTACTGGTCGATGTTGCCGGCGCTTTCGCTGGAGCAGAAGAAGCGCGAGCGGATGGGCGCTTTCGCGAGGATATGTGCGAATATCGGAATGTTCATCATCATGGTGGGCTGGCAACCGCTCACGGTAATGCTCGGCTCGACCGAGGACAACCCCGACCCGAAGGCGTGGTTCATCCTCGCGGTGGTGGTAACGGCTTTGATGATAGGCTTCCAGCTCTTTACGCTGTTTGGGGTTAAGGAAAACCGCAAAATGTTCAAACAGGAGGAGAAAACGAGCCTGAAGGACATGGCGAAGGCGCTGTTTAAAAACGACCAGCTCATGTGGACGACGATTTCCATGGCGCTTTTCATGATAGGCTATTGCACGACTACGGGCTTTGCGACCTACTATATGCAGTATATCTACGGGGATATCGGGATGTATGCTATCCTTGCCGCCATTGTCGGGGTCGCTCAGATAGTCGCGCTGATAATCTTCCCGGCGGTATCGAAGAAGATCCGGAGGGAAAGGCTGTATCTTATCTCCACGCTGATGGTGATAGGCGGCTACGTCCTGTTCTTCTTTGCGGATTATTTTAACCCGATAACGCTTTCGATAGGCGGCTTCTCCTTTAAGGCGAGCTTGATAGTGATAGCCGTGAGCGCGCTCGTCATCTTCATAGCGCAGGCCTTCATTCAGCTTTTGATGCTGATGTTTTTGGCGGACACGATAGAATACGGACAATGGAAACTGGGCAAGCGCAACGACAGCGTGACCTTCTCGGTTCAGCCGCTGATAAACAAGATAGGCGCGGCGCTTTCCACGGGCTTCATCTCGCTCGCGGTTATTCTGTCGGGAATCAAGACCGGCGAGGTTGCCGCCACGAGCATAGACGGAGGCGGGCAGCTGCTAATTAAGCTGGCGATGCTTGCTATCCCGCTGATTTTCATCATCGCGGGGTACATAATTTACCGCCGGAAATTCAAGATAAATAAAGAAACCTATGAGAGGATTGTGGAGGATTTGAAGCGGCGGGGCGATCTGTTGCAGGAGGAGGAAGCGCGATGAAGGAACTGTTGGAACAGGAGTTTTTAAAAAGGTTTGGGACGGGCGGACGGCCGAACGTATATTTTGCGGGCGGCAGAGTCAATCTGATAGGCGAACACATCGACTATTCGGGCGGCAAGGTGTTCCCCTGCGCGCTGGCGCTCGGAACCTATGTGGCTGTGCGCAGGCGCGGGGATGGGGAGCGCATCTTTCAGTCCGTGGGCGTAAGCGATGGCTGGGAGAAGTATCCGCAGGCGGTGCTTTCGGCTATGAGGCAGGCGGGGATAGATTTTTCGGGCGGCTTCGAGGTCTTGGTTGCGGGAGATCTCCCGCTGGGCGCGGGACTGTCCTCGTCGGCGTCCTTGGAGGTCGCGATAGCCTATGCGCTGTCCGATATGTTCGGGCTTGGAATCAGCAATAAGGATATAGCTCTGCTCTGCCAAAAGGCCGAAAACGACTTTGTGGGGGTGAGCTGTGGAATCATGGATCAGTTTGCGGTGGCGATGGGCAAGGAGGGCTGTGCAATCTACCTCGACACCCATAGCTTAAAATATGAGCATATTCCGCTCGCGATGGAGGAGTGTGAGCTGTTGATACTCGATACTAAGAAGTCGAGGAAGCTGTCCGAAAGCAAGTATAACGAGCGGCGGAGCGAGTGCGAGCGGGCGTTGAAATGCCTGCAAAAGCGGCTGGATATCGAAGCGCTCTGCGAGCTGACGGAGGCAGATTTTTCAGCGAACGCCGAGCTTATAGACGATCCCGTGTGCCTGCGGCGGGCGCGCCACGCGGTTTTTGAGAACCGCAGGGTAGAGGAGGCTGTGAGCCTGCTTGGGCAGGGGGATATGGCGGCGTTTGGCAGGCTGATGAACCAGTCCCACTTTTCGCTTCGGGACGACTATGAGGTTTCCTGCGAGGAGCTGGACGTTCTCACCGATATCCTCCGGCGGCAGGACGGGGTCTTGGGCGCGAGGATGACGGGAGCGGGCTTCGGCGGCTGTGTTGTTGCGCTTGTCGAGCGGGACAAGGCTGAGGCGGTAGCCTTATTGACATTGGAGGAATACAGGAGTATCATCGGACACGAGGGCGCGTGCTATCGCGGAGTAGGCGGCGCGCCAAAGAGAATATAAGGAGAAGCATTATGAAAAAACCGGTACTGGTTATAATGGCGGCCGGCATGGGAAGCAGGTTCGGCGGCTCAAAGCAGATGACCCCCGTTGACGACGAGGGACAGGTTATAATTGATTATTCTATGTACGACGCCTATCTGGCGGGTTTTCGCGACGTGGTTTGCATAATCAAGGAGGAGATGCACGACGACTTTGAAAGGCTCATAGCCGCAAGGGTAAGAAGAAAGCTCAACATAAGCTATGCCTATCAAAGGATGGACACGCTTCCCGCGGGCTATCAGATTCCCGAAGGCAGGGTGAAGCCGTGGGGAACCTCCCATGCGGTGCTGTGCGCGAAGGAGCGGATTGACGGCCCGTTTGCGGTTATCAACGCCGACGACTTCTATGGCAGAAGCGCCTATAAAACGATGTTTGACTACCTGTCCGAACCGCACGGCGAAGCCGAGCATGCGATGGTTGGCTATATCCTGAAAAACACCTTGTCCGAGAACGGCACGGTCTCAAGGGGCGTTTGCGAGGTGGACGAGGCGGGAAAGCTTGTGGATTTGGTCGAACGGCTCAAGATAGACCGGCGCGGCTACAGCGAGGACGGGGGAATAACCTTCACCCCGCTCGATGAAAACACCGTGGTTTCGATGAACTTCTTTGGATTTCAGCCGAGCCTGCTTGACGAGCTTGAAAAGCGGTTTCCGGAGTTTTTGGACGAGGGGCTCAAAACCGATCCGGGCAAGTGCGAATACCTGCTCCCGAGAACGGTCAAGCAGTTGATCGAGGAGGGGAGAGCAAGCGTTCAGATGCTTTTGAGCGAGGACAGCTGGTATGGAGTCACCTATATCGAGGACTTGCCGGCGGTTAAGTCGAAGATAAAGGCTATGACGCAGTCGGGCAGATATCCTACAAGACTATGGGATTAGCGAGCTTCACCACGCGGCGGTCGTAGGTCACAAGCCCGTTCAGCTCGTCCTCGACGTCGCTCAACTGAGTATATACCGAGGCTGCAAGCCCCTGCCCGACGGCGGGGGCTATTTCATTCCGATAGAGGGCGGAAACGGCGGCGGCAAGCTCCTCCTGGGAGGCGAACCGCTTGTAGCCGAAGTCCTTTTGATTGAAGCTGTGGCCGTCGATTCTGAGGTTGTAGCCGCCGAACTCGCTGAGGACTACGGCGCGGTTTCGCTTGTCGCGCTTAAAGCGGTACTTTTTAAAGTAGACGTGAAGGCTTTTAACGTCGCCTATGCCCTGGTCGTGCCAGCCGCTCGCGTGATCTATCGTGCGGCTCTTGTCACAGCTTAAAATCGTCTCGACGGCGCGGGCGGCGTCAAACTGTCCCCAGCCCTCGTTGAACGGCACCCACATGGCAATCGAGGGCACGTTTTTCAGCAGAGCTATCATGCGTTTGAGGCTTTCGGTATAGTCGCGGCGCGACGCCTCCTCCTTGCGCGAGAACAGGCGGTAGTGGTTGTCCTTCAAGTGGATTCCGGTTACAAGCGGCGCGGAGATGATTATTGGGTTGTATTTGCCTCCGCCGTTCATCATATCCTGCCAAACGAGGACGCCGAGCCGGTCGCAATGGTAGTACCAGCGGAGCGGTTCAATCTTTATGTGCTTTCTCAGCATATTGAAGCCCAGCCGCTTGGCAAGCTCGATATCGAAGATCATCGCCTCGTCGGAGGGCGGGGTGTACAGCCCGTCGGAATAATAGCCCTGATCGAGCAAGCCGTGATGGAAGTAGGGCTTGTTGTTCAAAAACAGGCGCGGAATGTTGTTCTCGTCCGGCGCAACGCCGAATTTGCGCATGGCAAAGTAGCTCTCGATGCGATCCTCGCCCAGCCGCGCCGCAAAGGGATAGAGGCGGGGATTTTCGGGCGACCAGGGGATGAAGTCGCAAACGGGCAGGGTTATCGGCTCGTTTGTAAGCCCCTCCAGGGTAGTTCCCTCAAAATCTATAAAGCAGGGCATATATGAGGGGCTTTTGACGGTGATGGAAACCTTGCCCGCATCGAAGTTCGGCCAAATGTCGAGGCCGGAAATGTAGTCCTTCGGCACGCTCTCCACCCAAACCGTCTGCCAGATTCCGCTCTGACAGCCGTACCAGATTCCGCCGCGCTTTTGCTTCTGTTTGCCGCGGGAATAATAGGAGGAGTCGCTGTAATCTTTGACCGCGACTATGAGTTCGTTTTCGTCCCGGATGAAGTCGGTTATGTCCACGCTAAACGGGAGATAACAGCTTTCAAAGGTTCCGAGATTATTGCCGTTGAAATATATTGTGGCAATCTGATCGACCGCGCCGAAGTGCAAAAAGGTTCGCTCCGACAGAAAGCCCGGTTCGAATACTATGCTCCGCCTGTAAAACAGCGTTTGATGCGGTAGCAGGGTTCGGGATACGCCGGAAAGCTCGCTTTCGGGGGAAAACGGAACGATGATCTCCCCGTCAAATTCCCCGGGAATCTGCGAGTCGGAACGGATAGCATAGTCCCAGCGTCCGTTGAGATTCAAATAACTGTTTCGCCGTAACTGCGGCCGCGGATATTCGGGCAGCGGCGCGTCTAAGTCGAGCTTCTCACCCCAGCTTGTCAGCATCTCTTGCCTCCTTGTCCACCTTTCTCAAAAGGATTATCGGTATCAGACTGAGCGCGAGCAGGGCGGCGGAGCCCAAGAATATCGCGGGGATGGGAACCTGCTTCACAACGCCCAGCTCAAAATAGACCTCGTCGCTGTTTTGAATGATGAAGGCGCCGATGTAAGGGCCTATTATCATCGGCAACAGCACCTGGAATATCATGCGGATGCCCTGGAACAGCCCAACCTTGCCCTCGGGGGTGTAGTCGCGTATCGTTCCGGAGAGGGCGGCGGTAACCAGCATATAGCCGCTCATCATCACCGTTCCGGCAAGGATGACGGCAACGAAGCTCCGCACAAAGAACATGGCGATAAGCCCTGCGAACATAACGGCGAGGGCGGGAATCGTGAATTTGAGCTTGCCCACCTTGTCGATCACCCTGCCGAAAACGACGCTGACGAGGGAGGCGACGATTAGAACTATGCCGAGGACGATGGCATAGGAATCAATCTTCAGGTATTCCTGAATGTAGATTATGAGGTAGGGGAAGAAAACCTGAACCGCGATGCAGAACAGTCCGAAAGCGCAGAGCGCTATATAGAGCGGTTTGTTGGATTTAACGACTGCGGGCCTGAAGCCGTAGACGATGTTTTTCCAATAGCTGTCCCTTCTCGGGGCGGGCGTTTCGCGGGGGAGAAGAAAGATGGTTATGACGCCGGTCAGGGTAACGAGCGCGCCGAAGATAAGGAAGAATTCCCGCCACCTGCCCTCCTGCGTCATGCCATCGAACAGCCCGAAGATAAGGAGCATCGCGATAAGCGGGAGCGTCGCCAATACGGATTCGACCCTGCCGCGATTCTTTTGCGTGGTGTTGCAGGTGACGAAGGCGTTAAAAGCGGCGTCGTTTGCGGTCGAGCCGAAGAAGGTCATGATGCAGTCCATAACGACGACGGCGACGGCGGCGAGCATAACGGCGTTGGCGGCGGGAAAGAGGGTTTGAATCCCGTCGACCGAGAGAAAGCCGAAGGCGGCGGTGGCTATGCCCCAGAGGATGTAGCCGACGCTGATAAAAGCCTTGCGCCTGCCCAGCCTGTCGGAAAGCGCGCCCATGAGCAGCGTCGTGATGGTTGCGATAACGCCGCTTGCCGCGACCATTGCGGCGATATAGGAGGGATTATCGGATATCGTATTGTACAAAAACACGTTGAAGTACATATTCTCGATAGTCCACGCGAGCTGTCCAACGAGCCCGAGAATCAAAAATGAAGCCCACATACGCAAGGAAATGCCGTCTTTTTTCATAATAGCCTGCCTCCCATAATCTGTTATATGACTATTTTAACACTATAAATCGCAAATCACAAGAGAAATAGTGCTTGCCCAAAGGCGGGAAGAATGATAAGATGACAGTAATTGAAATCTGCATGGAGGAATCGGATGAATACTTCTGTGATATTGGACGGGAACGGCTTGAGGCTTGAGGATGTTGCGGCGGTCGCCCGTTTTTTTGCGCCCGTGGAGCTAAATCGGAGCGCTTATCCGGCGATTGATGCGTCCCGGGCGCTCGTTGAAAAGATATTGGAGCAGGAGCGGCTGGTATATGGAATATCGACGGGCTTTGGAGAGTTTTCCAAGATAGCGATAGGCAGGGAGCAGAGCGCCGTCTTACAGGAGAACCTGATCCTCAGCCATTGCGTCGCCGTGGGCGAGCCTTTGCCCACCGAGACGGTCAGGGCGATGATGTTGCTCCGCGCCAACGCCCTGTGCAAGGGCTATTCGGGAATAAGGCGCGAAATAATCGAAACGCTGATAGCCATGTTAAACGTCGGGGTGCATCCCATCGTGCCCGGCCAGGGTTCGCTTGGCGCGAGCGGCGATCTTGCTCCGCTGTCGCATATGGCGTTGCCGCTTATCGGGCGCGGGGAGGCGGAGTATCAGGGCGAAAGGCTGAGCGGCGCGGAGGCGATGAAGCGGGCCAAACTTCCCACCCATCATCTGCTTGCGAAGGAGGGGCTGGCGCTGATCAACGGAACCCAATGCATGACCGCGATAGGCGCGCTGTGTTGGTATGATTTGGAGCGCGCCGCGAGGCTCAGCGACATAACCGCGTCGATGACGATGGAGGCGCTGTGCGCGCTGACGGATGCGTTTGACCCGAGGGTACAGCGGGTGCGTCCGCATAAGGGGCAGATGCTTACCGCAAAGAATATATTGGCGCTGGTGGCGGGAAGCGAAACGATAGAGGGTTCGCGTGGGCTTAGAGTGCAGGACGCTTATGCGATCCGTTGCATCCCGCAGGTTCACGGTGCGGTCAGGGACGCTTTGGAGTTCACCCGGGGGGTGATAGAGACCGAGATGAATTCCGTCACCGATAACCCGCTCCTGTTTGTGGAGGATGAGACGGTCGTTTCGGGCGGGAATTTCCATGGCGAGCCGGTAGCCTTGATAATGGACTATCTGGGGATAGCCGCGAGCGAGCTTGCTTCGATTTCAGAGCGCCGGCTCGAAAGGCTGGTTAATCCCGCGCTGTCCAACGGCTTGCCGGCGTTTTTAACCCCGAACGGGGGAGTAAACTCCGGCTTTATGATAACCCAGTATTCCGCGGCGTCGCTCGTATCGGAGAATAAGGTTTGGGCGCATCCGGCAAGCGTCGACTCCATACCGAGTTCGGCAAATCAGGAGGATCATGTGAGCATGGGGACGACGGCGGCGAGAAAGTGCCGCACGATAGTGAACAACCTGTTTTCCGTGCTTGCTTTCGAGCTTATGGCGGCATGCCAGGGGATAGAGCTTCGAAAAACCGGGGTGTCGCCGGTACATGAGGAGATATTGAAGCTTGTAAGAACGAGCGTCCCCTTCATCGAGAGGGATGAGGAGATGAGCGTGCATATCGACAGCATCAACAGGCTTATCCGCAGCGGCAGGATTGAGGAGCTGGCGGCGGAGATGGTTCGCGATTTCAATTAGGAGGAAAGAAATGGACTGCGTATTGAAACTTGACAAACTCCCCGAAAGGAAACCCTTTTTGGAGGGGATAAGGCGTGCGCCCAAGAGGGAGGCGAAGCTATCCGGGAGCGATAGAATCCTGGCGCTGAAAAACGCGCTGAGATACATACCATCCGAGTTCCACGAGGAGCTGATTCCGGAGTTCTTAGACGAGCTGGACAGCCGGGGCAGGATATACGGCTATAGATTCCGGCCCGAGGGGAGGATATACGGAAGGCCGATAGACGAATACGAGGGCAGGTGCGTCGAGGGCAGGGCGTTTCAGGTGATGATGGACAACAACCTCGATTTTGAGGTGGCGCTCTATCCCTATGAGCTTGTAACCTATGGCGAAACGGGGCAGGTCTGCCAGAATTGGATGCAGTATCTGCTGATTTTGCAGTATCTTCGGGAGCTGACGCGCGAGCAGACGCTGGTTGTGGAATCGGGGCATCCCCTGGGCGTGTTCCGCTCGCATGAGCTTGCTCCGAGGGTGATAATAACCAACGGGCTGATGGTGGGCGCGTTTGACAATCAGGCGGACTTCAACCGCGCCGCGGCTCTGGGCGTTGCCAACTATGGACAAATGACGGCGGGCGGCTGGATGTATATCGGGCCGCAGGGGATAGTTCACGGCACCTTCAACACCCTCTTGAATGCGGGCAGGCTGAAGCTCGGCGTTCCAAAGAACGAGGATTTGAGGGGCAGGCTTTTTGTCTCGTCGGGGCTTGGCGGAATGAGCGGAGCGCAGGGCAAGGCGGCGGAGATAGCGGGCGCGGCGGCGATAATAGCCGAGGTCGACGCTTCGCGGATAGAAACGCGGTATAAGCAGGGCTGGGTGAGCAGGGTCAGCGGCGATTTGGGCGAGTGCATAGCGTGGGCAAACGAGGCGCAGAGCAAGAAAACGCCCTGCGCGATAGCCTATCACGGCAACATCGTCGATCTGCTTCAATATCTGTTGGACAACGATATCCACGTGGATCTTTTGTCCGATCAAACCTCCTGTCACGCGGTATACGACGGGGGCTATTGCCCGCAGGGTTTGAGCTTCGAGGAGCGGACGGAGCTTCTCAGAAGCGACAAGGAACGCTTTGTGCGGGAGGTTGACCGCTCGCTTCTTTTGCATTATGAGCTGATAAGGGCGTTGCACGACAAGGGAACCTACTTCTTCGACTACGGAAACAGCTTCCTAAAGGCTTGCTACGATGCAGGCGCGGAGGGCATAGCCAAAAACGGCGAGAACGACAAGGACGGCTTTATCTTCCCCTCCTACGTTGAGGACATACTTGGGCCGCAGTTGTTTGACTATGGCTATGGGCCGTTCCGCTGGGTATGCCTGTCGGGCAAGGAGAGCGACCTTATAGCCACCGACCGTGCGGCGATGGACTGCATCGATCCCAACCGCAGATATCAGGACTACGACAACTGGGTTTGGGTTCGCGACGCACAGAAGAACAGGATGGTTGTGGGCACGCAGGCGAGAATTTTGTATCAGGACGCGATGGGCAGAACGAATATCGCGCTGAGGTTCAACGAGATGGTGAGAAAGGGCGAGATAGGCCCGGTGATGCTCGGCAGGGATCATCATGATACGGGCGGCACGGATTCCCCGTTTCGGGAAACCTCGAATATCAAGGACGGCTCGAATATCATGGCGGACATGGCGGTTCAATGCTTTGCGGGGAATGCGGCGCGGGGCATGAGCCTGATAGCTTTGCATAACGGAGGCGGGGTCGGCATCGGCAAGGCGATAAACGGCGGCTTTGGAATGGTTTTGGACGGAAGCGAAAGGGTCGATTGCATATTAAAGATGGCGATGCCCTGGGATACGATGGGCGGAGTTGCAAGGCGGGCGTGGGCGCGCAACGAAAATGCGATTGAAACGGTTTTGGAGTACAACCGGGACAACGGCGGGCTCGACTGCATCACGGTGCCTTATGTTGTTGACGAAAATCTGATAAAGAACTTATAAATTTAGGAGGGCTTATGGCTAAACTGATGGAATGTATCCCGAATATTTCGGAGGGAAGAAGAAAGGAAGTTGTGGAGGCGGTAGTCGACGAGGTCAGGAATACGGCGGGGGTAGCCCTGCTCGATTACTCGTCCGACGAGAGCCACAACCGGAGCGTAATAACCTTTGCGGGCGAGCCGAAGGCGGTTTCGGAGGCGGCGTTCAAGGTGGCGAAGAAAGCGGCGGAGCTGATAGACCTGAGGGTTCATACCGGCGAGCATCCGCGCATGGGCGCTGTGGACGTGATTCCGTTCGTTCCGATTCGCGAGATGGAGATGCAAGAATGCGTTGAGCTTTCAAAGGAGCTTGCCAAGCGCATAGCCACGGAGATAGATTTGCCGGTGTTCCTCTATGAGGAGAGCGCGAGCGCGCCCCACCGCCGGAATCTGGCGGCGGTCAGGAAGGGGCAGTTCGAGGGGATGGCAAAGAAGGTTTTGGAGGAGAAATGGCTGCCCGATTTTGGAGGCGCGCGCATCCATCCGACAGCGGGCGTGGTGGCGGTCGGCGCAAGACAGCCGCTAATCGCGTTCAACATCAATCTCAACACTTCGGATGTGGAGATAGCGAACAGGATATCCAAGATCATCCGCGAATCGGGCGGCGGCTTGAAGGCAGTCAAGGCCATGGGCGTGCTTTTGGAGGACAGAAACATTGCGCAGGTCTCGATCAATATGTGCAACTTCCGTCAAACCCCGCTCTACCGGGTGTTCGAGCTGGTCAAGATTGAGGCGGCGCGGTACGGCGTGCAGGTTATCGGAAGCGAGATAATAGGCCTCACTCCGATGGAAGCGCTGACGGACACGGCGGATTACTACCTCAAGATAGAGAACTTCGACAAGCACGCGCAGGTGCTTGAAAATCATCTGGTTTAAGGAGAGGCAAGATGACGGCGGATATAGTAATTACCAACATAGGACAGCTTTTAACAGCGCAGGGGGATAAAGCCGTGGGCGGAGCAAGGCAAAATGAACTGCTGACGCTCAACGACGCCTATATCGCCGTCTATGACGAGAGGATCATAGCTGTAGGCGAGGGCAGGGCTCCGGAGGAGCTGATGGACGAATATACCGCCGAGATCGACGCTAAAGGCAGGCTGGTGACCGCGGGGCTTGTGGACTGCCACACGCACCTTACCTTCGGCGGCTGGCGGGAGGACGAGCTGAAGAAGAAACTGCTCGGAGTCGGCTACATGGACATTCTCAAGGAGGGCGGCGGTATCCTGTCCACCGTGCGCAGTACGCGGCAGATGGGCGAGCAGGAGATGTTTGAGCGCGCCGAGGGCTTTTTGAGCGAGATGCTCGCCCACGGCACGACTTCGCTCGAAGCCAAAAGCGGCTATGGGCTGGATTTGGATACCGAACTCAAACAGCTTCGGGTTCACCGTATGCTAAAGGAGCAGACGGGCATTGATATAGCCTCCACATATCTGGGGGCTCATGCCGTGCCCACCTCCTTTTTGAACAACAAGGAGGGCTATGTCAGCTATATCTGCGAGGTGGTTCTGCCGGAGGTTGCCAAGGAGGGGCTGGCGGAGTTTTGCGACGTGTTTTGTGAGCAGGGGGTGTTCGACGCGGCGGATGCGCGCAGGATACTTGCCGAGGCAAAAAAGTTTGGCTTGAAGGCGAAGCTCCACAGCGACGAGATTCACGATATCGGCGGCACGGCGGTAGCCGAGGAGGTGGGGGCTGTAAGCGCCGATCATTTGACCGCGACTACCGAGGAGGGAATTATGCGATTGAAGCATAGCGGGACGGTGGCGACGCTTCTGCCCTGCACCTCCTTCTATCTGAACAAGAGCTATGCGGACGCAAGGGCGTTTATCGCGGCTGAGGTTCCGGTCGCGTTGGGGAGCGACTTTAATCCTGGCTCCAGCCCCAACCTCAATCTGCAGTTGGCGATGAATCTGGGCTGTTTGCGGCTCAAGATGACCCCGTATGAGGTGCTGACCGCGGTAACTCTTAATGCGGCGGCGGCGATAAACATGGCGGACAGGATAGGCACGATAGAGGTTGACAAGCAGGCGGATTTGGTGATCTGGGACGTGATGAATCTCAACGAGCTGGTGTACCGCTATGGAACGAACCGGGTGGATACGGTGATAAAAAAGGGCAAGGTAGTAGTTTGACCGAGCGGGAAAGGGTATTGGCGGGAATACTGATAAAGCACGAACGCCTGAAGCGGAACTGGAGCTTGCAGGGCGCGTGCGAGGGCATATGCTCCGTTTCCTACCTGTCCAAAATCGAGCAGGGCAAGGCTAAGCCCGCGCCGGAAATCGCCGAACTGATTTTAAAAAGGCTCGGCGTGGAATGGCATGAGGACGAAAAAACGGACGGGGCTGTGGACGGGATCTACGAGACCGTACTCAGCGGAGACGAGAAAAGGGCGGAGGAGCTTTTTAAGACTGCCCGGCTTGAGGGAGGGCGGTATCTCGTCGACAGGCTGTTGCTTTCAAGCTGGTTTTTGCAAAGCGAGCCCGATGATTTTCTGCGTCAATGCGAGGGACAGCTTTCCCCGCGTCAGCTCACGCTTTATTTCATTCAAACGAACAGAGCGGAGGAGCTGGTAAGGCGCGAGCCGTCCGCTTTGGCTTTGACGGTATATGGCGGCAAGCTATGCAGCGAGGGCGAGTATATGCGGGCGGTGGAGGCGCTTTCGAGGGCTTATGACTATGCCGCAACGGAGGGCAGGGCATATCTGATGTGCGCGGCAAAGCTTTTGATCGGCAACTGTTACAGCAACACGATGGACTACGAACGCATGACGGAGCATTATGCGGTTGCGCGGCGGCTTGCCGATGCCATAGGAGATGCGGATTCCATTGCAACGATAGACTATAACATTGCGGCGACTGCGCTAGAGCTTTCGAGGGTTGACGAGGCTTATTCCTACTTCTCAAAGGAGGGAATAGGCGGAAGCATGAGCCTGCATAAGCTTGCAATCTGCCATGAACTACGGGGCGAAACGCGGCAAGCTCTAAATGCGCTTGACCGTGCAAAAGCCGAAGATGCGGGGGATATTCCCAAGCACATAGTTGAAAAGATGCTAAACATCGTTCGTTTCAGGCTCGAAAATCCCGATTACTTGAACAAAAGCGAGTATGGCAGGTTGCTTTTGGACTGCTTCTCCGAAATAAGGGGGAATCTCCCCTCGGGCTATGCCTCGTTTCATATCCCGTGGGTATTGGAGTGGCACAGGGCGAACCGCCAGTATAAGCAGGCGTATGAGCTGTTGAGAGATTTTCCTGAATATACGAATTTAAACGCCGATTAACCCCGAATATCATTCGCTTTTTCCCAAAACAAGGGGATTTAAAAGGGCTTAGTATTCGACTATAATTTAGTCGGAGGTAAGTCCCATGAAAAAAACGCTTTGGACAAGAAATTTTACATTGGTTACCGTAGCTACGGTTTTGGGAGCGGCAGGCGGCATCGCCGGAAACTTTGCGCTCTCTTTTTTGGTATTCGAGGAGACGGGCAGTACGCTGGCGGCGGCGATTTTACTTGCAAGCTCGATAATTCCGAATTTTTTTGTGCCGCTCATAGCATCGCCCATTATGGACAGGCTTCCGAGAAAGCCATTTTTGGTCTGCGGCGATTTGGTAAACGGAGTTCTGTTTGCGCTGGCAGGGCTGTACCTTGCATTCTATTCGTTCAGCTATATCGCATACCTGCTGTTTTCGCTCGTGTTGTCGTGCTTAGGTTCGTTTGACAGCCTTGCCTACAACAGCATATACCCAAAGCTCATTCCCGAAGGGATGGAGGAGAAGGGCTATACGGTTTCGGGCATGATATATCCCGTTTTGCAGGTGCTGATGGCGCCGGTTGCCGCCGTACTGTACAGGGCGATAGGAGTTGCAAACATACTTTTTATTCAGGGCGGGCTGTCGGTGGCGGCGGCGCTTATCGAAAGCAGGATAAAGATAGAGGAACGCAGGACGAACGACGGGCAGAGGTTTTCGTTCAAAGTTTGGTTTCGGGATATAAAGGAAGCCGCCGCCTATCTGAAAAGGGAGAAGGGGCTTTTGAACATCTACGGCTATATGGCTGTAACCAATGGAATCGCCGGCGCATACTCTCCGGTTTTGGTCGCGTTTTTCAGCACCGCCGCAGGCTTTACGATGGCCATGTATTCGTTTTTCTCGGTTGCAGAGTTCGCCGGTAGGTCGCTTGGAGGGCTGGTTCGCTATGTCACCAGGATTCCCGAAAAGCGGAGATACTCCTTTGCGTTTTTCGTTTATCAGCTCTATGAGGTCATGGACATGATACTCCTTTGGTTGCCCTATCCGCTGATGCTTGCCAACCGGGCAATCTGCGGTTTTTTGGGCATCAACAGCGCAACGATGAGGCAGGCGGCGGTGCAAAGGCACATTCCCGAACAATACCGTGCGAGAATCAACGCCTTTGAATCGGTGCTGTATTCGCTGGCGTATTCGGCGCTTGCGCTCCTGGTAGGGTTTTTGGGCGACATCTTGGATTATCGCCTGTGCATAACCGTCTGCGGCCTGTTTACGACCGTGGTTCTATGGCTTACAATTTTTAAAGAAAAAAAGCAGGTCGCGGCCATATATAATAAGCCTGCGGAGGAAGTTTCAACCGAAAAATCTTAGTATATTATTGCGAGAGCTGTTGACAATAGGAAAAGCAGGTGCTATACTCTAAAAACACGAGTAAGTTAGTAGGGTATTGGTATGAAGTTTTCTACGAGAACCAGATACGGGTTAAAGGCGGTTATCGACCTGGCGGCGGCTTTCGGACAGGGGCCGCTTTCGCTGGCGGTTCTTGCGGGCAATCAGGGCATATCCGAGGCCTATCTTGAACAGCTGATGCGAACCCTGATGCGGGAGGGAATCGTAAAATCCGTGCGCGGGGTCAACGGCGGGTATCTGCTCGCCAAGGAGCCGGAGAAATTGAGCGCGCTGGAGGTCATAAGCGTTTTGGAGGGCGGCGCCGTGGTTGCGAGTTGCGTCGGCGCGGGAAGTTCCTCCTGTGGGAATGAAGGGAGCTGTTCCGCACGGCCCCTGTTTTTGAAGTTGCAGTCGAGGATAGACGAGGTTTTGAAAAAAACCACGATTTTCGAGCTTGCCGAGGATTATAACGAACACCAGAGAAGGAAGGACAATGAGACGAGTATATCTTGACAATGCGGCGACCACGATGGTGCGCCCGGAAGTTGTGGAGGCGATGCTTCCGTATTTTAGCGAGTTTTACGGCAATCCGAGCAGCTTACACAGCTATGCAAGGGACGCCTACCGGGGCTTGGACGAGGCGCGAAAGACCGTTGCGGAGGCTTTGAACTGCAGGAGCGAGGAAATAATCTTCACCGGCGGCGGGAGCGAGGGCGACAATATGGTTCTTCGCGGCATAGCCCACGCCTATCGAAAGAAGGGCAGGCACATCATCACCTCGGCGGTTGAGCATCATGCGGTATTGCATACCCTGCAGGCGATGGAGCGCGAGGGGATAGCGGAGGTCAGCTATCTTCCCGTGGACGAATACGGGCTGGTAACAGCCGGGCAGGTTTTGGAGGCGATACGGCCGGATACCGTTCTTGTGTCGATCATGTTTGCAAACAACGAGGTCGGCACGATAATGCCGGTGGAGGAAATCGGCGCTGTGTGCAGGGAAAAGGGGGTCCTTTTCCATACCGACGCGGTGCAGGCGGTAGGGCATATCCCGGTCGATGTTCAGCGGATGAATATTGATCTTTTGACGCTGGCGGCGCACAAGTTCCACGGGCCGAAGGGGGTTGGAGCCCTGTATGTTAAAAAGGGAGTTCGCCTGCCCGCCTTCATCGTGGGCGGAGGGCAGGAGCGCAATAAGCGGGCGGGCACCGAGAACGTGCCGGGCATAGTGGGCCTTGCGAAGGCGCTGAGCTTACAAATGGAGCATATGGAGGAGAATGCGCAGAGGATGCTTTGCCTGCGCGACAAGCTGATCGTTGGCATTAAAAGCTCCATTCCGGACGTTAAGCTCAACGGCCATCCAAAGCTCCGTTTGCCGAACAACGTCAATTACAGCATCCGCTTCATCGAGGGCGAGTCGATCCTTTTGATGCTGGACTTAAACGGAATTGCGGCGTCCAGCGGTTCAGCTTGCACCTCAGGATCGCTCGATCCCTCCCACGTTCTGCTGTCGATGGGGCTTACGCACGAGGTTGCCCACGGCTCGCTCCGGCTGACAATGTCGGAGTTTACGACTGAGGATGAGATAGACTACGTTTTGGAGGTTCTGCCTCCGATAATTCAGAGATTGCGCGATATGTCGCCATTGTATAAAAAAGGAGAAGAATAATGTACACGGAAAAAGTTTTGGATCATTTTCAGAATCCGCGAAATGTTGGAGAGATTGAGGACGCGAGCGGAATAGGCACGGTCGGAAACGCCAAATGCGGAGATATAATGCAGATGTCGATAAAGATCGGCGAAGGCGAGGTTATAGAGGACGTCAAGTTCAAAACTTTCGGCTGTGGAGCGGCGGTTGCAACCAGTTCGATGGCGACGGAGCTGATTAAGGGCAAGACGATAGACGAGGCGATGCGGCTTACCAATTCCGCCGTTGTCGAGGCGCTTGAGGGACTGCCGCCGCAAAAGATACATTGTTCGGTGCTTGCCGAGGAGGCTATCAAGGCGGCGATAGAGGATTATCGCAAAAAAAAGACCAAATAAAGGTTGGTATGATTTTTTGCCGTTCACCAATACTAAGTCTATATCGGTGAAAGAGGTGAAGAACATGAAAACAGCTGCACTCGGAATAGGTATGGCGGCGGGCGCAGCCCTCGCTGTCACCATCATCAACTCCCTGTATCCCGATGTTCCCCGCCGCATGATGCGGGACGGAAAGCGGCTTTGGAAAAAGTCCAAGCGCGCTTGCCAACTGGGGATGTAGCAAAAAAAGAGGTCGTATTCCGGCCTCTTTTTTTAGTTGCGCCGGCAGGGAAAACCGATTTTAAGGCTTTTTGGATACGCCGGCTTTTGTTGAAGCCTTAGATAGCGCTAAAATAAAAACGATCCGCTTTGATAGCTGGAGGCGCGCTACAAGTTTTTCACAATACATCGCGGGTTTGGGCTTGACGGCAGGCGAAAAATACCATATACTAAATAAAGCTACTCGAAAGGAAATATGGAACCTGACTTTGGTATCCAGCATCTAAAAATGGCGTTAGTTTCAGGGCAAGGAAG
>JAUNBM010000065.1 GCA_030527115.1 Clostridia bacterium | reverse complement strand
GTGAGTATGCAAGGTCGCTAACGGTAACCGTCGAGCGCATGGTTCTCACCTGCGTAACGGTTCAGGGCGCCGATCAAAGGGACGAGGCCTTCCTCTGTCCCGTATGGGCGATTGTATACAGCAACGATCAGGACCTTCAAAACTATGTGGTTTTGGTAAATGCCCTTGACGGGAGCAGGGTTCCCCTGTTTTGAGTCGCGAAGTAAAAATTTATTGAGGGAGTAAACGCTATGACAAACGCAATTGAAATCTATGAACTTTCCAAAACCTTCGGGCAGGACACGGTGTTAAAGGATGTGAACCGCAACTTTGAGGCGGGGAAGATTCACGGCATCGTCGGCAACAACGGTTCGGGCAAGACCGTGATGTTCAAGTGCATCTGCGGCTTTTTACAGCCGTCAAAGGGCAGGGTCGTCGTAAACGGCAAGCAGATAGGCAGGGATGTTGACTTCCCTAAAGACTTGGGGCTTATCATCGAAACGCCGGGCTTTCTGCCCCAGCTTTCGGGGCTAAAAAACCTTGAAATCCTGGCGGGGCTGAACAAGAAGATATCCTTAAAGCAGATAGCCGATACGATTCGCCGCGTGGGGCTCGACCCGCTTTCAAGAAAGCCCGTAGGCAAGTACAGCCTGGGTATGCGCCAGCGCTTGGGCATCGCGCAGGCGATAATGGAAGACCCGCAACTTTTGATTCTCGACGAGCCGATGAACGGTCTCGACAAGCATGGCGTTGCCGAGATGCGCGAGCTGTTTTTGTCGCTCAAAACCGACGGGCGCACCATTCTGCTTGCAAGCCACAACATTGCCGACATTGACGCGCTCTGCGACACGGTCTGCGAGATGGACGCGGGCGTTATGAGCATGGTAAAGGAGGGATAGGGATGAAAAGGGTTTTTGCGTTGCTACTTGCAACCCTGATGCTCAGCTCGTTGGCGTGCCAGCCCACGCCCGAAGAGGATATCGTTGTAAATCGAGCCGAGGGAAACCTGGAGGAGCGCATCTTCGCAAGCCCTGCGCCGATTGAAACGGAGGCGATTACGCCGGCAGACGGCGAAACCCTATCGCCCTTTGAGGAGAGTACGACGGGCGCGCAAACCTTTCCCGAACGTTGGATGGGCGACATTTCCACCGAGTATGTGACGGTGAGGATAGACGCCGAGATAATCACAAGCGGGCAACAGACCTATCCCGTCTATATGGTGGAGCAAAACTATTTTTCCATCGAGGATTACCTAAGACTTTTCCAAAGCGTCATACCGAATGCGGTAAAGTACCGTCGCAACATGAGCTATGAGGATTATGAAACGCAATTGGAGAGCGCGGTTCGCGGCGCGGAGAAGCGCGATGCGGACGGGAGCATAACTTATGTGTCTTGGCCGCAACAGCAGAATGTAATCGAGTCGGCGCAAGAGAAGATGCTCGGCGCAACCCGCGAGGAACAGCTTTACAAGGATATTGACGAAGATGCAATACCGCAGGAGTTTATTCTTTGCGACGACGGCACTCAAGCTTGGGCGGAGTATTCGTCAAGTATCATCACGCTAAGTCGGGATCGCGGAATATTGGAGACTGAAAGCGGAGGCCACTTGGAATTGTGGGACGAGGACGTGGCGGTATCCTTCTACCCCGAAATATACGAAGCCGACGCGCAGGCGGTAGCGGAGCAGTTTCTAAAAGATATCGGCATAGAGGGGGTGGGCGTTGTCCAAAGTGAACCGGCGCGCTCGTTCAACCGTCTTACGCTTTCGGTGGAAAGCTATGGCTATTTCTTCCGCTTTGCAAGGACTTTCGACTATGTGGGCTATTATGACAGACAGCCCGGTGATACTGGCCCTTTCAGGTTTGAGGAGGACGCCGCCTATGTCGCCACATTGAAGAACGAGGTTATAGAGGTATATGTAACCGAAGCGGGCGTCCGGTATTTTAGCTGGGCAAATCCGCTAAAAACTTTATCCTGCGCAAACGAAAACGTACAGCTTCTGCCCTTTGAGCAGATTCAAGCAAACACCGTAAAGTTGCTTAGGGCTGGGCTTGCTCACATTGACGGCAAGGGGGTATACGGTTACTCCTTGGAAAAGGCGATTTTAACCGTCTATCCGCAAAGGCTTGCCGACAATCAGGGCACGGTCATGGTTCCCATGTGGCTGATGGTCATTTACACTTATGGCGCTAATAGCGACGACGTCTTGGACTTCGATCCAAAGCACAAGCATGAGCATTATCCGATTTATGTCGGGATAAACGCGATAGACGGCAGTAGGGTCGCTCTTGCGGACGACTCTTAAAAACGAGTTTAAGGAGGAAGGAAAGATGAAAAGAGCATGGATAATAGCATTGGTTGCAATTCTCCTTTTGACGGGCTGTCAACCGACGCCGGAGGAGGATATCGTGGTGAACAAGGGCGAGGGCAAGCTTGAGGAGATAATTTCGGCAACGGCGGCGCCCACTTTGGATGCAGTTTTGGACGTTATAACGGTAAGGGAAAAAATCGGCGCGCCTGAGCGGGTGGAGCTGGAATTTTCCGAGGACATATTGGGCGGCGTATTGAATATAGTCGTGGACGCCACCGTCTATATCCCGGAGATTTCGGCGGTGCCCGTTGCCCACGTGCAGCTTGGAGGAAACCAGCAGGAGCGCGCGCAGCTGCTCTTGGACAAGCTGTTTTCGGGGCAAACGCTCTACAAGTACGATTACGTGCAGCTTAAAAGGGCGTGGATGCAGGAGATAGAGTACAACACGCTGTGGCTTGAGAGCCTTGAAAGCCAGCCCTACGGCAACGGACACGATTATGACGAGATAAGATGGGAGATTGAGAACAACATAGCCTACTTATATGATTGGTTCAATTCTGCACCCGAGAGCGTGGAACTTGTGCCCTGGGATAGCGACGTGAGCGCGGAACGGGTTCTGGTAATGAACGAGAACTTTGACAAGATTACTTTGACTGAAACGGGGATAGGTTTTCGAAAGGGAGATGTTTCGAGAAACTTTATATCCGGTGAAACCATGCGGCAGCCGCAAAGCGAATCCGAACAGGCGGCGGCACAGAAGGCGCTCGATTTTATTAACGGCTTGGAGATGGGTGAGTTTGAGCTTGGCGGCATCGTGGCATACGATGAAAGCATCAGAAGAAAACTGTCCAGCAAGGATGGGTTCGACGGCGGGTTCTACTTTACAATCTTGCTCCCCATACACTATGGCATGCCGAGCTATGATTACTCCACTTACAACGGTTCGACGACGGGCTATCAAGCGGCGGTCGGCTCGTATACACGAACCGATCCCCAGGAGTCAGTCTATATGACCGTGTATAAGGGCGAGGTGTCCTACATGGATTGGAATAGTCCGCTGTATATCACGGAGGTTTTGAACGAGGATGTAGAATTGCTTTCGTTCGACGAGATTATGGAGATATTCCAACGGCAGGTTCCGATGAACATCTATTTTGACGAGGGTGCTGAGGGCGCTTCCGATACGCTGATAGTAACCGTGATAAGGCTTTCCTATATGCGGGTAAAGCAGATTGACAGCGATGAATACTACCTGCTGCCGGTGTGGGACTTTTTAGGCTACGGGGCGGAGGCGACCACGGAATGGGAACGGGAGTGGTACAATGGACAATCCTTCTTGACGATAAACGCGGTAGACGGAAGCATTGTAAACCGAAACCTGGGTTTTTAAACTGTTGTGAGAACGGGAGCGTGAGATTATGAAACGAATTTTAACTGTATTGTTGGCGGCTTTAATGCTTTGCTCCTTGGCGTGCCAGCCCACGCCCGAGGAGGATGTAGTTATCAACCGCGGCGATACGGACGTGGATGCGATAATCGCGGCAAGTCCCCTGCCTACAAGCGAGGTTTCGCAAAGCGACGATCCTGCCCTGATTCAAGTAGACGAGGGGCAAAACCCCGTCTTCCCTACCCGGTACGAAAACAAGATAGAAAACGACTTTACATCCCTTACGATAGATGCCGAAGTTATCACCAACGGACTTACGAGCTATCCGGTATACGAGGTAAAGCGCAAGGACTTTGAACCCGAGCAGGTGAGAGCGATTGCAAATGAGATAATAACCGATATTGTAGGCGTTAGGGACGGAACAGGCTTTGTAAAATCTGACTATCCCCTGCTTTTGGAAAAGGCTGCAATCTGGGGCAACGAAACTATACTGACCGGGCTGGCTCAACGGATGCAGAGAGCCGAAGATATTGAGTACAGGGAAGCAAACGAACTGTGCATCGAAGAAAGCATAGGTTCACAAACCTACCTTAGAAGTGACGGAACAACAGCACATCTTTCACCATCCGATACGGGACTGTCCATTTTGAGACAAGCCGGAACGGGAGCAGATGATTCTATATCAGCCTATGATATTGACGTGTCGGAGGGCAGAACTCCTGTCCCAATAACTCCCGATCTTACGCAGCAGGAGGCTGAAACCATCCTCGCAGACTTTTTGGAGCGAACAGGGTTGGAGGGGTATGTAGCCTGCTCTGTGGAACCCGCGAGGCTGGGAAGCTCTATGACAAGGGAAGTTGTAAGCGAGGGCTGGCAGTTTGAAGTGGTGAGAACCTTTGAATACTACCCTATATCCGTAAGCGAAAAAGACCAAGCAGGAGCAGGCTTTTTACAGCCGAGGGACGCCGATATTCCCTACTCCCCGCCTTGGTATCCGGAATACATGAGGCTGTATATAGATGCAGAGGGGGTGGCAGTTTTGTACTGGCAAGCGCCTGTGGAGGTGATGAGCGTTGCAAATGAAAATGTGAAGCTTGCGGACTTTGACACGGTAACGAAAAGCGCAATGAACCTGT
>JAUNBM010000024.1 GCA_030527115.1 Clostridia bacterium | reverse complement strand
CTGGCGGAGAAGGAGGGATTCGAACCCTCGCACCGGTCACCCCAGTCTACTCCCTTAGCAGGGGAGCCCCTTACAGCCACTTGGGTACTTCTCCAAATATTGGCGGAGATGGTAGGATTTGAACCCACGGTGCGTTTCCGCACAACTGATTTCAAGTCAGTCACCTTAAACCACTCGGACACATCTCCTCAAATCTACCTATGAGAGTATAGCAAATCGTTTCGTGCTTGTCAATCAAAATTTAGCGAGTCTGAAAAATTGGCGTCCATATATTCGAGTATCACGCGCCAGGACAGCACGAGCTTATCGAAGGAGCAGGCGGCGTTTGCGGGGCTTGTGGAGGGCAATAAAACCGCTTCAAGCCCTGTGCGCGGGAGGATAAGCCTGTTGTAGTAGCGCATAGCCGTCTTCCCGTTTACAAAGATGCCTTCGATGTTGCATTCAGCAAGTATTTTAGAGATATCGTTTGCTGAAACGTTGGATATACTGCTGTCGGCTGAGCCTTTTATATCACAGGAAGCGATCACATCCCAGAGCGCAATTCTGCGGTCAAGTAAAAATGCGCGTTTTTCGTCAACCGTCAGCGGCTCTTCTGCGTCAAAGACGGCGGCAAGTACCCGCCAGAACCGGTTTTGAGGATGCCCATAAAAGAAGCTCTGCTCCCGCGATTTAACCGAGGGGAAGCTTCCCAGTATCAGAATCTTTGAATCCCTGTCGAACAGCGGCGGAATCGGGTGATAGATCATAAATTTCCTTTCCAAAGGATCATATCACGGGATTTTTCCAAATGCAAGATGAATACAAAAAAACGCCACGAGCCTTATTAAGGCCTCATGGCGCGCCGGTTTTATATGGTTATTACGCCGGTTGTGCGGCGAACTTCTGCCTTACCGATGCAATTTTTTGCTGTTCCGCCTGTTCGGTCGGATACCAGCCCTTCTCAGCCATCTTGTCATATACCCTGTCCTGCATCTTCAGCGCGTCGTTCAAAGCCGAGTTGAAGGTGGTATGCACGTCCCTGGTCGCAGATTCGATTGAGCCGTGCATAAACAGGTCGCATACGCCCTTTTGCAGCATGAGCAGGTTCTCCATCAAGCTTTTGTCGTTCATCTTTCTTTCCTCCTTTGTTACAGTAAATTGTAAAAACTGTCGAAAATCTGACGGTGCTTCTTAGCCATATCTTCCGCCAGGGTGCGAAGCTCCGGATCCTGAAGCTGACTCGCCGTT
The DNA here is from genome assembly GCA_030527115.1 of Clostridia bacterium. Classification (GTDB taxonomy): domain Bacteria; phylum Bacillota; class Clostridia; order Christensenellales; family CAG-138; genus JAQUTY01. Next base: position 27,371 of record JAUNBM010000024.1, on the reverse strand, counting down.
TCGTTGAATTTGCTCTGGTAGAATTGAGCGTGGCCGAGCGCATCCTCGATGTACAATAGCTCCTTAGTAGTCATGTTCTTGACCTCCTGTGATTTTTATGATGAAAGTATTTCCAAATTCGGCGCGCTTATTCACAGCCAGCAAGGTTGGTATTGCAAGCGGTATAAAAATGTGCTATCATATTCACATGATTAAGTGCCGAATTGCTGATTTCAACATCATTTTCCACAATCGCTATGAATTCGTGGAAAACCTTTGCCGGGATTATTTTTCGGAGTTTGAGCAAGCCGATTTCTCAATAGCCGCATCGGAGGACGATATCCGGAGGGAGCATTCGGCTGTCGGCGGGCTGATGTCGCTTGACTATTGCGAGGCGACCTGCCTGTATCGTAACCTCTGCAACGAGATATTGCTCTTGGACGCTTTTTTGCTCCACGGCGCGGCGGTGGAAAAGGACGGGCAGGCGTGCATATTTCTTGGGAAAAGCGGCGGCGGCAAGTCCACCCATGCGCTGTTGCTCACGCAATACTATCCGGATTTAAACATAATCAATATCGACAAGCCGATAATCCGCCTTATAGACGGCAAATTCTTCGCCTATGGAACTCCGTGGTGCGGCAAGGAGGGGGTGCAGACGGATGCGAGGGCGGAAGTCAAGGCGATATGCTTTCTTGAAAAAGCCGCGGACAACAGCATCTGCCGGATTGAGGACTTTGAGGCCGTCAACCGCTATTTCCATCAGCTCTTGATACCGAAGGAACCGCAACAGGCGGTTAAACTGCTGACCCTGACCGACAGGTTTTTGCGCCGTACTCCGGCATATCTTATGCGTTGCAGTATTTCTTACGAGGCGGCGCAGTTAAGTTATAATACTCTATTAGAAACGAGGTAACGAAGATGAAGGTTAAGAATGGCTTTGTATTGCGCGAAGTGGTGGGCGAGATCGTCGTTCTGCCCACGGGGGAGGCGGCCGCGAGCTTTAACAGCCTGATAACACTAAACGAAACGGGAAAGTTCCTTTGGGAGAAACTGGCTGTCGATGTGAGCGAGGACGAGCTGGTGTCCGCGCTTTTGCAGGAATATGAGGTAAGCGAAGAAATCGCACGCCAGGACGTGCGAAACTTCATAAATATAATGAGAGAAAACGACCTTTTAGCTTAACAGCTTCTCCAAGGTAGCATATCTGATGCAGACGCAGAGAACGTCGGTAGCCAGCTCCACGTCCTTCAACGAGGGATAGGAGGGGGCTATCCGGATATTGCTGTCGTAGGGGTCGGTATTATATGGATAGGTCGCTCCTGCCGGAGTCAGCTTTAGACCAACCTTGTTGCAAAGCTCGACTATCCTCGCCGCCGTGTGAGGCATCGCATAAAAGCTGATAAAGTACCCGCCGTTCGGCTTGCTCCAATGCGCGATATCGAGCGGAGCAATCTCTTTTTCGAGCCTCGAAAGCACCGCCTCAAACTTCGGGCGAAGAATTGCGGCGTGCTTTTGCATATGCTTAACCGCATTTTCGCGATCCTTTAGGAACTTCACGTGCAGATACTCATTAACCTTGCTGTAACCTATCGTCTGATAGCCCGTCAGGCGCTTAATATAGTCCACATTGCCCTCGCTCGAAGCGAAAACGGCGATTCCGTTGCCGGCGAAGGTGACTTTTGAGGTGGACATGAACATATAGGGCATATCCTCGTTGCCGTTTTCGCGGCACAGCTCCAAAATGTTCGGGATGCTTTCGTCCTCGAAAACCGAGTGGATGCAGTAGGCGTTATCCCACATGAGCGCAAAATCGGGGGCGGCGGGACGCAGGCGCGCAAGCTCCAAGCAAACCGCCTCGCTGTAGGTGATACCCTCGGGATTGGAGAACTTCGGAACGCACCAGATGCCCTTAACCGAGGGGGCGGCAACCAATTCCCTTATCTGCTCCATATTCGGGCCGTCCTTTTCGAGAGCTACGGGAATCAGCTCCATATTGAACGACAGGGACAGGTGAAAATGCCTGTCATAGCCGGGGGACGGGCAGAGGAATTTAATGGTTTTTTCCTGGCTCCACGGACGCTTGCTGTTCTTCAAACCGTGCGTATAGGCTTTTGCAATCAGGTCGTACATGAGCTGAAGGCTCGCGTTTCCGCCCACAAAGATATTGTCGGGCTTGACCTGCAGGATGTCCGCAAACAGCTTACGGGTGGAGGGCAGGCCTCCGAGCACTCCGTAGTTGCGAACGTCTACACCGTCGAGCAAAAAACCGTCGTCCAAATCCGGACAAAGAAGCCCGTTGGACAGATCGAGCTGTTCCGGCGAGGGCTTGCCCCGCGTCAGATCCAAGGACAAATGCAAGTCGCCGTATTCACGATACAGCGACTTGACTCTCAACAATTCATCAAGCATCTCCTGCTTGGAAAATGAGGCGTATGTTTTCATATTTATTTTCCCAAACGTTTTTTCATGGTTTTTTCAACGGCATTGAGAATGTTCTCATATCCCGTGCAACGGCACAGATGCCCGCTCAGGAGCTTTCTCAGCTCGTCGCGGGAATACAGCTTTCCGCTTTCGAGAATCTCAACCGCGCTCATGATGAAGCCCGGGGTGCAGAAGCCGCATTGGACTGCCGCCTCGTCGATAAACGCCTGCTGAATATCGGACAGCTCGCCGTTAGGCCCGAGGAGGCTTTCAAGGGTGCGGATATTCTTCCCGTCCGCCCAAACAGCCAAATAGATGCAGGAGTTGAAGCATTCGCCGTCGATCAAAACATTGCAAGCGCCGCATTCTCCAACCTCACAGCCCTTCTTAACCGAGGTCAGCCGATAGTCGTTGCGAAGCATATCCGTCAGCGAAGCGCGAACGTCAACGATGGTTTCGGTATACTTTCCGTTGATTGTACATTTAACAAGCTGAGTCTGCATCATAACACACCTCCCGAAAGATTAACACATTCGATTAAAGCGCGCTTTGCCAGCTCCTCAACGAGCTGTAAGCGGAACTCGCGGCTTGCGCGCCAGCTTGTGCGCGGATTTACGTCGAGCAGAGCGGCTTTGGCAAAGGCTTCGATATTTTCCATGCTGACAGCCTTGCCCTTAACCGCCGCTTCAGCCGACGGGGTTCGCATCGGAACCGGGCCAGCCACGCCATAGGCTATGCGCACATCCTCAAAGGTTTTTTTGTCGGCTGAGAGCTTGCAGTTGACCGAACAGCCCGTTGTGGCAATATCCATGGCGTTTCGCATCGCATACTTAATGTAATGCCCCCTGTAGCCCTGATAGCTCTCCTTCCTGATCAGAATTGCGGTCAAAAGCTCGTCATGCGCAAGCGCAACCCTGCCCGGGCCCACATAGAAGTCCTTAATCGGAAGTTGCCTCACGCCGTTTTGTCCGGTTATCTCCATTATCGCGTCCCATGCGTGCAGGGTTGAAGCCGAGTCCGCGCTCGTAACCCCGTTGCAGGTATTGCCGCCGATGGTTCCGATATTCCGTATCTGCGGGCCGCCGACCTTATCCACAGCCTCGCCCAGCACCTTGATATGCTCGTTGATAAGCGGATGCTTGGTGATATGGGAAAAGCTCGTCAGAGGAAGGATTCTCAAAGTTCCGTCCTCGTCCATGGAGACGCCGCGAAGCTCGTCGAGCTTATATATGCTCACAAGCTCTATGCCGGCAAGGCGCCCTTCGCGCATCTGGATAAGCACGTCGCTCCCGCCGGCAATAATCTTGGCTTGCGGATGCTCGAGCAAGAGTTCAACGGCGTTTTCAACGGAAGTCGCCTCATACAATGCTTTCATGTCGTACATTTTCGTATTCCTCCTTTACAGCAAGCCTTCTTCTTTGAATCTTGCAAACAGGTTATGGGGATTGAGCGGCAGCTTGTTTACAGCCACGCCCGTCGCCATCAAAACGGCGTTGCGAATCGCGGGAGCGCCGGGAACGGCGGGCGGTTCGCCCAGCGCTTTGGTTCCGTAAGCGCTGGTAGGCTCGTAGTTCTCAACGAATTGAGCCTCAAGATGCGGATGATCCATGGTGGTGGAAAGCTTGTAATCGAGCAAGTTGTTATTCAGCGGACGGCCGTTCTTCGGGTCTATCAAGAGCTGTTCGGAGAGGCCAAAGCCTATCGCCATGCTCATGCCGCCGTGAACCTGAGCTTCGGCAAGCTGGGGATTTATAAGCTGTCCGCAGTCGTGGACGTTGATAAGGTTGAGAAGCTTAACCTTGCAAAGCGGGATATCGACCTCGACCTCCGCAAAGGCACAGCCAAGCGAGAAGGCGTTGGACTTGCACTGATAGGTGGATTCGGCGGTGATATGCTCGCTGCGCTCCAAACTGTACAGCGCGGTCGTCGCAAGCTCCTCCAAGCTCATAAGCGTGCGTCCGGTGGTTAGATGAACGATGTTCCCGCCCTTGATATCGAGATCGTATTTTTGCATCCGGCAAAGATAATGCGTGTATTCGAGAATCCTGTCCTTGAGGAGCATCGCCGTCTGCTTGATTGCAAAGCCGCCAATGTAGGTTTGGCGCGAGGCGTATGCGCCTGTGCCGTAGGGGGAGAGGTCGGTGTCCTGCGTCGAGATGATATAGACGTTTTCGACCGGTATTCCGAGCGTTTCCGCCGCCATCTGCGAGAACACGGTGTCCGCACCCTGACCAATTTCGGTTTCACCGAGCTGAAGCTGAATCGAACCGTCCTGATTTAAAACCATGCGGCAGGACGAGGATTCGAGCGAGATTGGCCATACGGCGGTGTTATACCAGAATATCGACATTCCAACGCCCCTGCGGATGAGGCCGCTCTGGTTCTGATATTCCTTTTGCTTTCTGTCCCAGTCGATATACTCTTTGCCCTTTTCAATCACCTGATTGAGCGAGTCAAAATAGTTCTCGTTTTTGGAGAAGCCGTCAACGAAGCCGACGGGCATCATATTCTTGCGCCGAAGCTCCAACGGGTCGATGTTCAGCGCCTTAGCGCAGTCCTCAATGTGGCTTTCGAGAGCGAACATGGCCTGCGGGATTCCATAGCCGCGCATAGCGCCCGCAACGGGGGTATTCGTAAAGACGGTGTAAACGTCGGCCTTGGTTGCGCCGGAGGATTGGTAGAGCTGGCGGAAGCCCGTTGAGCCTTTTGCAACGATTCCGTGACCGTGCGAGGTGTAAGCGCCCTGGTTGGAAAAGCCCTCCATGCGGCGCGCAACGAAGGTGCCGTCCTTTCTGGCGTAGGTGGTGAGATGGAACTTAATCGCGTGGCGAACCCTGTTGCTCACGAAGGTTTCCTCGCGGGATACGTCCAGCTTGACGAGCCTGCCCCCGACTTGGGTGGACAGATAGGCGCAGAGCGGCTCATAGAGAGCGTCCTGCTTGTTGCCGAAGCCGCCGCCGATATAAGGCTTGATAACGCGAACCCGTCCCCAGGGGATGCCGAGCGCCTGACCTATTACGCGGCGGACGATATGGGGTATCTGCGTAGAGGAAACGACGACGATCTTCCCGTTCTCTTCCTTGGCGTAGCAGATGTGGTTTTCGATATGGCAATGCTGAACGATGGGCGTTTCATACCAGTCCTCAATCTTAATAAGCCCCGGCTCCTTGATGGCTTCCTCATAGTTGCCATCCTCATAGCCCGTGTGAGCGAGGATGTTGTTGGGATAATCCTCAAAAAGCTGCGGCGCTCCGTCCTTCAGGGATTCAAGCGGATCCAAAACGAAGGGCAGTTCCTCATAGGTAACCTTAATTGACCGTGCCGCCTTCGTTGCGGCTATCTCGTCGGTAGCTACGACGGCGGCAACATCGTCGCCGTAGAAGCGGACGTGATCGGTGAGCAAGAGCCTGTCGGCAACGTCCTGATGGTGCGGATCGGTTGACCAGGGATGACCGGCGGTTGGGAACTTATACTTCGGAACGTCGAAGCAGGTTACGATCTTCACAACGCCGTCAACCTTCTCGGCCTCCGAAATATCGACCGCTTTTACGATACCGTGAGCAACGGTGGAATGGACGATCTTCACAATCAGCGCGCTCTTGTCAGCCATATCATCGGTGTATAGTGCGCGGCCCGTAACCTTGTCGAAGGCGTCCACACGTTTTATGCTTTTTCCGACTATCATGATTTCCTCCTTCAGCTATCAGAAATGATCTTCATCTGTTTAACATCAAAAACGCCCATGTCGGTCAAACGCACTTCCGGGATAACCGGAAGCGCAAGGAAGGACAGGGTTATAAACGGATCGGATTCGCCCCACGAACCTATCGAAGCCAGCGCGCTCAGGAGCTTTCGCTGTCCCTCCAAAATCTTGTTCAGGGGCGCGTCGCTCATAAGTCCGGCTATGGGGAGCGGGAGCCTCGCCAAAACCTTGCCGCCGCTTACCACGGCATAGCCTCCGCCGCATTCCTCCAGCGCGTCAATCGCGCAGAGCATATCGGAATCGTTGTCGCCGGCAACCACAAGATTATGCGAGTCGTGCCCGACGGTTGAGGCGATAGCGCCATTATTTATCTCAAGTCCGCGAAGTATTCCGAGTCCGATTCTTCCGCTCGCATGATGGCGTTCAAAGACTGCGAGCTTCAAAAGCTGGGAATTGGGCTTGAAGAAGCCGTTTTCCGTTGGAACCTCCTCATGCCGCAGGAAGGTATACAGCTCCTTGGGCATAAGCTCGATGATGGGGGTTGGGCCTTCCACCTTCTGCTTCAAACAGTCCGGCTTGCGCGGGGCTATGTGGACGCTGTTGTAAATCTTCGGGTCGGGCTTGAGCTTGCGCTCCTCGGCGGGTTTAAACACAATGCCGTTGGTCAGAACCAGCTTGGCGTTGAAATCGGTCAGATTGTCAAAGAGGACGAGGTCGGCGCGATAGCCCGGAGCGATTCCACCGTAACGCTTCAGTCCGTAATGCTCGGCGGCGTTGATGGTCGCCATCTGAATCGCCTTGATAGCAGGAATCCCGTTGGCAACGGCGCGGCGGACGATATAGTTAATATGCCCCTCGCTGTTGATATGCTCCATGTGCTTGTCATCGGTGCAGAGCTGTAAACGCCGCGTCGGGATGTTATGCTTTGCGATAAGGCTCATAATATCTTCCACTCCGCGGCAGGCCGAGCCATACCGGAGAAAGACCCTCATGCCGTGGAACAGCTTCTCCTTAACCTCGTCAAAGGTGATGCACTCATGGTCGGTATCGGGGCCGGCGGCGCAGTAGGCTTTCAGCGCGTCGCCAAAGAGGCTGGGGATATGACCGTCGATGGGTCTGTCCTTGAACATCTCCAGCTTGTCGAGCATCTCTCCCTCGCCGGTTACGACCGCATTGTAGTCCATCACTTCGCCCAAACCGATGACGCGGGGATGGGACAAAAACTGTTCCATATCCTTTGCGACTATCTTAGCTCCGCTCGTTTCAAAGCCGGTACAGGGCACGCAGGAGGGGATCATAAAGAATACCGACAGCGGCAACCATTCGGTCTGATCCAGCATATACTGGATGCCGTCGGTGCCGCAAACGTTGGCTATCTCGTGGGAGTCCGCGATTATGGCAGTAGTCCCCTGCGCAAGTATACAGTCGGCAAAGCGGGCGGGATGCGCCATGGAGGACTCAATATGGACGTGGCTGTCGATAAATCCGGGGCAAAGAAAAGCGCCCTCGGCGTCGATCTCCTCCTTGCCGGAATACTTGCCGATCCCGAGGATGAGGCCGTCGCGGATAGCGACGTCTCCAAATATGATTTCCTCCGTAAAGACGTTAACAATGTTTGCGTTTTTAATAACGAGAGCGGCGTTGCGCTCCATGGTATTGATGATCGCGTTTCGCAATCTCGATTTTTCCATACATTCACGCTCCTTTTTCGCATTATACCACAATCATTTTGCATATTAAATAGTCATTTCACTATTTTTTTCGGCAAATAACGGGCAAAACATTGAAAGAAGGGGCGAGCTGTGATATTATTAAAGAAAAAACGGAGGACTTACGTGAATATATTGGTGCGCAACGGGACGATTGTCAGCGACGGTCGTTCATTCGGTGCGGATATTTATACTGAAAACGGGTGGATAAAGGAAATCGGGCAGAAGATATCCCAAAGTGCCGACGAGGTTATAGACGCAACGGGAATGTATGTTATGCCTGGCTTTATCGACACGCATACGCATTTCGACCTCGACCTTGGGGTTACGATAACCGCGGACAATTTCGATACCGGAAGCAAGGCCGCGGTAATCGGGGGAACAACGACGGTTTTGGACTTTGCGACCCAGGACAGGGGCATGACGATGCAACAGGCGCTTGAGCTGTGGCATAAGAAGGCGCGGGGCTCAAGTTGCAACTATGGATTCCACATGGCGGTTTCCGAATGGAATGCAGAGCGGGAAGCCGAGCTTGACCTCATGGTGGAGCAGGGCGTTACCTCGTTTAAAATGTACATGGTCTACGACTCCATGAAGGCTGACGACGGGCAGATATACTCCGCCCTGCAGGCCGCCGCAAAGCGGGGCTGTCTCATCGGGGTGCATTGTGAAAACTATGAGGTCTTACAAGCGCGGATTGCTGAGCTGAAAGCCGAGGGCAAAACCTCCCCAGAGTATCATGCGGTTTCGCGTCCCAACGATGTTGAAGCCGAGGGGATAGCGCGACTTATGCGAATCGCGCGGCTGGCAAAAACGCCCGCCTGGGTGGTGCATCTCTCCACAAGGGAAGGCTTGGAGGAGGCGTTGCGCGCCCGTGCGCGGGGCCAGCTCGTTCGCCTCGAAACCTGCCCGCAATACTTTGTACTCGACGATTCCGCCTACCTGCAAAAGGACGCGGAAAGGTTCATCATGTCCCCACCGCTCCGCAAGCGCGCCGACTGTGACGCCATACTTTGCGCCATGGCGAAAGGCGATATCGACTTTGTCGGAACGGATCATTGCTCGTTTACGATGGAGCAAAAGGCGCTGGGGCAGGGCGATTTTTGGAAGGTGCCCAACGGAGGCGCGGGAGTTCAAAACCGTGCGGAACTGCTCTATACCTATGGGGTAAAAACCGGAATGCTCACGATAGAGCAGATGTCGTCCCTGCTTTCGGAAAACGCCGCAAAGATATTCGGAATGTATCCCGAACGCGGGCGCTTAGCTACGGGATGCCGCGCCGATATAACCGTTTTCGATCCGAACTGTAAGCGCGAAATCTCCTGCAAAACCAACCTGCATAACTGCGACAACTCGCCCTATGAGGGAGTTGAGGTGGACGGCTGTGCAAGGCATGTCGTCCTCAACGGCAGGCTCGTTGTCAAAAACGGGGCGTTGGTCGAAGCGGGACAAGGCGAATTTGTGTTCAGAAAGCCCGGGCTCGAAGGATAGTCGCATGGTTGCTTGTGTTTTAACCGCCGCCGGGAACTCCGAGCGCTTTGGGCGGGATAAGCTTCTCCATCCGATCGATGGGAGGCCGATGATCGAATATGCCCTGAGCCTCCTCGAAAAAGTAAACCTGTGCCATCGGGTGATGGTGACGCAGAGTTGCCGGCAGGAGGCTTCAAAGCTCGCCGCGGCGCATGGATTCGCCGTGGTTTATAACGACAGTCCTGAGCTTGGAATGTCCCACAGCGTTCTTTTAGGGATGGAGGCTGTGCTCAATAGTTGCGATCCCGACGGAGTGCTGTTTTGTGTTGCCGATCAGCCCTATTTAAAGCAGGCGACCGTTTTTAAGCTCTTGTCCGCCTTCGAGAAGGAACCCGGACGCATAATCCGTCCGAGAGCCGGGGGAAGATGGGGGAATCCGGTAATCTTCCCCCGGGAGACCTATCCGGACTTGATGCGCTTGGAGGGCGATATAGGCGGAAGCGCGGTAATCCGGCGGAGAATGGAGCTTGTAAAGGCTTTTGATATAAGCGACGAAAGGGAGCTGTTCGATATAGATACGGAGCAGGAGGAGAAAGATGTACGCTCTTAAGGGACATATAATCAACGCGCCGAGACCGGGAACGGTGGAGATAACCGAAAACGGCTATCTTCTAATTGGAGACGGCGATATAATCGGCATATATCCGGAGTTGCCGGAGAAGTATTCTGGCACGCATATTATCGACTACGGCGACAAGCTGATAATGCAGTCCTTTTGCGATATGCATCTTCACGCGCCGCAATATCCCATGCTGGGGCTGGGAATGGATTTGCCGCTTTTGGAGTGGTTAAAGACCTATACCTTTAAAACCGAGGCCAATTTCTCCGACAACGAGTATGCAAAAACCGTCTATTCACAGCTTGCGAGGGAGCTTGTCGATAACGGCACGACGCGGGTATGTATGTTCTCGTCGGTGCATACCGATGCGACGCTTTTGCTGATGAACGAGCTGGAACGGGTTGGAATAATCGGCTATGTCGGCAAGGTGAACATGGATCAAAACAGCGACCCCTGCATAGAGGAAACGACGGAGGCGAGCAAAAGCGAAACTCTGCGCTGGCTGAACGGTTGCGAGGTCTTTGGAAAGATTAAGCCCATATTGACGCCGCGATTCACGCCGAGTTGCAGCCCCGAATTGCTCAGCTGGCTTGGCGGCATAGCAAGGGAGCGGAATTTGCGTGTCCAGTCGCATCTTTCCGAAAACCTTTCCGAGATGGACTGGGTGAGACAACTGCATCCCGACTGCGAGCAATACTGGGAGACCTATGACAAGTACGGCCTGTTCAAGGAGAATACCGTGATGGCGCATTGCGTGCATTGCGATGAACGCGAAAGAAAGGCGATGAAGGACAGGGGGGTTATGGTCGCGCATTGCCCGGATTCCAACATAAATCTGGCGAGCGGCATAGCGCCGATACGGCGGATGCTGGATGAGGGCGTGAAGGTCGCCCTGGGCTCGGATATAGCCGGAGGCGCGCAGATTGGAATGCTGGACGTTATTTCCGGAGCTATCAGGGCTTCAAAGATGAAGCGGATTCAAAGCGAGTGGCAACTGGACTTTCTTTCGGTGGCGGAAGGCTTCTATCTCGGAACTACCGCGGGCGCAAAGTATTTCGGCTTCGGGGACGGGTTCGCAACCGGCGATATGTTGCACGCGATAGTGGTGGATGATTCTTCGCTCTGCGGCTCTAATAAGCTTTCGGTACGCGAGCGCTTCGAGCGGTGCGTCTATCTGGCGAAAAAGAGCAATATCGAAGCGGTTTACAGCGATGGAATAAAGATAAAATAGCATAATTTCAGGCAAACATCACATCCTAACGAAAATTAGTTGGGATGTGATTTTTTTGTACACGGCAAGCCTTTTTTTCGGAATATTGCTAATTACAACGGCGACAGGGCTTTGGGACGCGATTTTGCGCTCCAGGATTCAAACGATTGCCGCATTTGCGGTTGTTTTCGCGCTCAGCTTTATTGACGCGGAGCTGGCGGTTTATCCGGCGTCGCTGTTGGTTCTAACGCTTCCGTTCCTACTAAAAATAGGGCAAAAATGGTGGCGGGCTGTTCCGGCGCTCCTGATTGCGGGACTCTTGGGCTGGCGGCTTTGCGATATGTATCCGCTCTTTTTCGATTTGGAGCTTTTAAGCGCGATACCGGCGGCGCTGTTGGCGGTTCTTATGTGCAGGACGCTTGGGGCAAGAGCGCTCGTCGTTTGCCTGTCGCCGCTTATCGGGCAGGCGGCGCTGAGCCTTGCCGATTTCTCCTTGTTTGGCTATGCGCCCTTGAAAATAGGAAGCGGAGCGGTGAGCGGAGCGCAGGCGATAGGGCTGACGGCGGTATTCGTTTTTACCGCCGTTGAGACGCGGCTACTTGCGCTTAGAAACGACCGGCAAAGAAGGCTTGCCGCCAACGAGAAGTGAGGCGATGAGCGCGGTTAGCGGGACGGCGAGGATTAGCCCAACGCTGCCCGAAAGTCCGGTTATCAATTCCGAGGTAATCAAATCGCTGTTGATAATCGCGCGAAAATCCCAGTCGTAAAGATTGATCAGGATAAGCTCCACAAGAGCGCCGCCCGTAAAGGCCAGGATAAGGGTGTTGGTCATGGTTCCCACCGCATCCTTGCCTATGTTCATGCCGGAGCGGAAGAGCTGTTTCCAATTAAGCTCGGAATTGACCGATTTAAGCTCCGTAATCGAGGAGGCGATGGTCATGGCAACGTCCATAACGGCGCCGAGGGCGGCAATGATGATGCCGGAGATAAAGGTGCCGCGGATGTAGATGGGCGTTCCCTGAAACTGCGCCTGAATCAGGCTGTCGGTCTCGCTCACGTTGTATTCGAGCCCGTCGATTCGGGCAAAAAGCCCCGCAAGGGCGGCAAAGCAGGCGGCGAGAGTGAAGCCCATGATGGTTCCGAGGATGGCGGAACAGGTTTTCCGATTGATTCCGTCTAGCATGATAAAGGATATTATCGTAACATAGATGCAAATAGCGAGCGTAAGCCAGACCGAATGATAGCCCTGCAGAATCATCGGGACGAGAATGCAAATAACGCAGACAAGGGTGAAGATGAGCGCGATAATTGAGCGTGCGCCGACCTTGCCGCCGACTATTATGGTAATCAGCAAAAAGACGGCAACCGCGATATACAGCACGAGACTGCGGTCGTAGTTCATAATCGTAATGCTCGGAACTACCTCGCCGTTTTCGTCGAGGGTCGTGTAGTTGGTTCTGACGAGGATCAAAAGCCTCGTTCCAACCTTGGAATACTTGTCGAAGGACTTGCTCATCTGGTTGAGTACGATATGCTCCTGCCCCTTGTAACGGCCGGATACAATCTCAATTCGAAGCTCTTGGTTGCCTACATGCACGTTTTCGGTATCGGGGTCGCGTTGCCAGTCCTCGGTTACTATCTCCCGCACGACGGCGGTTTCGTACTCCAAAATATCAATAGATGAACCGTCGTCGGGGAAGGTTTGGCTAAGAGCTTCATCGGAAAAGAGCTTGCGGTTAATATCCAGGGCAAGCCCGACATGGGTGAAATAAAGGTTTTCGGCGTCCTCCGGGTTGGAGTTATAAAGGGCAACCGGCCTGTTTGCGCCGGCATAGGCGGCGGCAAAGATGACGGCGGCGAGGATAAAAACCGCTATTACGCGCAAATCCAAAGAGAAGGCGCGCTTTTTGAGGTTTATCGTGAGCCTTAGGGCGCTGTATTCAAAACGACGTTTCTTTTTCATTCAACTTCCTCTTTCGATAGAATTATACACGCAAACCCACGAATCAGTCAACAGTTGGACTGCTTATTTGTCCGGGCGAAAAATGCTGAATACTCATAAAGGCGCGCCGCGCTTTCAAAGCGGTAAAGGCGGCGGCAAATAGCGGTTCTTTAAAAAAGCCCTTTCGCATAGAGTGAAGCGGGAGGACGAGCAATGGACAGGATTACTTGGCAAGAGGTTTTGCTCCCGCTCTTCCCGGGGAAGGTCAGCGAGGCGCTAAAAAGGGTTGGGGACGAGGGGGACTTGCTGGAAATCCGCCTAAGGCGCGGTCTGCCGATGCAACTCGTTTATCCGGCAAGGGACAGACTGCTCTACGCGCCGAACGGGAGGGCAATGATGGATGGGCAGGACTGCGAACAGCTCCTGCTCAGAATCTGCGAAAACTCGGTTTACGCCTGGTCGGACGAGCTGCAAAATGGATTTATAACGCTTCAGGGGGGCTATCGGGTTGGAATAAGCGGGAGGGCGGTTTCGGAGCAGGGGCGCATGACGCGCTTTTCGGAGGTAAATTCGTTCAACTTCCGGATAGTCCGCGAGGTGAGGGGAGCGGCAAAGACGCTGGTGGAGGCGGTGCGCGGAGAGGATGGGAGGCTGTTTTCCACCCTGATTGTATCGCCGCCCGGGCTGGGAAAGACGACCTTGCTCCGCGATCTCGTGCGCCACGCCTCCTATGGAATCGGGCTTAGGGCGCAGAGGGTTGCCCTGGTAGACGAGCGCTTTGAGCTGGCGGGTTGCGTGCGCGGGCTACCGATGTTCGATGTGGGGCCGCGCACCGATATAATGAGCGGAATGCGTAAGGCGCAGGCGATGCGGAGGATGCTGGCGGCGATGTCGCCGGAGGTTATAGCTACTGACGAGCTGTTCTTTTTGGATGATATCGAAGCGGTTTTAACCGCTAAGGCCAATGGAGTGACCGTTCTGGCGAGCGCGCATGGCGGGGGATATTCCGACCTGTTGCTCAGAAAACCGATGGAAAAGCTCATAAGGAACGGAATATTTCAAAGGATTGCCGAGCTTTCGGAGGTTGGGCGGATTGCCAAAGTCGTAGATGAAAAGGGAAAGGAGGTTGAATTTGGTTAAGTATCTTGCAATATTGATCCTGTTTGCCTCCTGCGCGCTCTATGGCTTTCAAAGCGCGAAAGCGCTCGAACGGCGGGCGGCCATGCACAAAAAGCTTTGTTCAGCTATCAGAACGATATCCAATGTGGTTTTGACGACAAGACAGCCGCTTTTCAGCATCATGCAGAAGTATCCGGAGATTCCGTTTCGGCGGCTTATTTTGGCCTGCTTCGAGGGCTTGCCGGGCGGGGAGGACGCGGCGGCCGTTTTTGAAAGAGCGGAGCGGGAGCAGGGGGCGGAGCTTGGCGGCGCGATTGACGCGGAAACGCGGCAGGTATTGACGGAGTTCTTGCTGGCGCTTAGGCAACTTGACGGGAGCAGGCTTTCCGAGGCGATGAAAAGGGCTGAGACGGATATGGAAAAGATAGCCGAGCGCACCGAGAGCGACAGCCGCCAGCGGGGAAGGATATATCGCACCGTGGGCGTTCTGCTCGGAGCCGCCGTTGCAATACTGCTCATTTAGGAGAACCGATGGATATCACAATGCTGTTGAAAATAGCCGGACTCGGAATACTCACCTCGCTTATAGCGACGGTGTTAAAGCAGAGCGGGCGTGAGGAGCTGTCGACGGTGGCGGTAATAATCGGGCTTGTCATAGGCACGGTTATGATGCTTTCGATGATAACGTCCCTGCTCGATACCGTGCGAACGGTGTTCTCCCTGTATTGAGGTAAGCATGAAGATAGTACAGCTTGTAACGGTCGCGCTTATCGGAACCGCGCTCACGGTCTTTTTGCAAAATGAAAGGAAGGAGTACGGGCTGATTTGCGCCCTGATAACCGGCGGGATTCTTCTGCTCGCGATAATCGGAGAGCTGTCCGGTCTGTTTGGAGCGGTAAACAAGCTGTTGACGGAATATGGAATTTCGCTCAGCTATCTAACGCTGATGCTAAAGACCATAGGAATCGCCTATCTCTGCCAGTTTGCGGTTGCGCTCTGCAAGGACGCGGGGCAGAATGGAATCGCCGCAAAACTGGAAATAGGAGGACGGGTGCTGTTACTGGCGTGCGCGATGCCCGCGATGGCCGGGCTTATGGAGATAGGCGCGGAGCTTATCTCCAACCTTGCCTCATGAAGCGCCTTTTGTTTTTGGTGGCGGCGTTGATTCTCCTGCTGCCGGGCTTGGCGTTAGCTACCGGGGAGACGGACGAGATAACGATAGAGGAGGGGGTATCGGAGATAATGGAGGAGGTGGACGTTTCTTCCTGGGATGCCTGGTTCGCCGCGCAATCGGACGAGATGAAAGAGCTTTGGGACGGACTCATGCCCTCGGACTTTCTCGAACAGATGGTGTTCGACGGGGGCGGGGAGCTGTTTTCATGGGAGGGAATAACCGACGCGCTCTCCAAAACCCTGCTCGGCGCGTTGCCCTCGGCAATGATTCTGATGATGGCGTATTGCGGCTTCGCGGTTCTCGGCGGGACGGTGCGCGGAATCCAGTTCAAAGGCGAGCTGGCGGCAACCGCGCAACTGATTTTTCTTGCGGCGGTCGGGTGCTTCGCGCTGGCGCAGATGTGGACGCTGATCAAGGATTGCCGCTCGACTCTGCTGGGGCTGGCGTCGCTCATGGAGATACTCTTGCCGACGATGGTGGCGTTGCTCGCACTTTTCGGCGCGGGCAGTAGCGCGGCGGTGATGCAACCCGCTTCGGCAGTTCTCTCCGGAACCATCATAAGCCTGATCGTCTCAACGGTCATGCCGCTTGCGATAATAGGAGGAGTTGTGGGAATAATCGACACGGTCATGCGAAAGGAACGTTCCTCGGGGATGGGCAAGCTTTGCAACAGGCTTTGCAAATGGGCGGTCGGCGGCTGTTCCTTGCTGTATCTCCTGTTCACAACGATACGGGGTGCGGCGGCAAACGCCGCAGACAGCGTTTTGCTCAAAACGGGCAAGTTCGCGGCGAGTTCGCTCCCCTTCGTCGGGCGCTTGGTGGCTGATTCGATGGACACCGTATACGGTTGTATGGTGCTTGTTAAAAACGCGGTCGGGATAACGGGCATAGTAATCGGGCTGTTCTGGGTGCTAAGGCCGGTATTGCTTCTGCTTTTGAATATCCTTGCCCTGCGGGGCGCGGCGGCGCTGTGCGCTCCGATTGGCGACGAAGCTTACCTTAAGGTGCTATCGACGCTTTCGGATATGCTCGCGGTTCTGCTCGGCGCATTGATAGCGGTTTTGATGATGTTCGTCGTCACGATAGGACTGCTCGGCGGAATAGGAACAAGCGCATGAGCAGGATAATCGACCTTGCGCTGACGGTAATGGTTATGAGCTTCTCGGTAGGACTTTTGGAAAAGCTGTTGCCGAGCGGCGGAATAAAGGACGCCGCAAAGATTTGCCTCGGTTTTGTATATCTTGCGACTATCGCAGGCAATATTGCGGTTCTAATTATGGAATGGGGGGTATAGATTGCAAAAGGAAGCTGATTCAATCCTTGCGCGCTTCATGGAGCGGCTAAAGACGAACAAGAGGTTTTCCGTCTGCGTATACGGAGGAGCGATAGTTCTGGCTCTAACGCTGTATTTTATGGGCGGAAGTTTGAACTGTAAAGGCGAGACTTCGGACTATGAAATCCCGGCGCAAACGGAGACGGCCGCCTTTGAAGGCGATGAGCTGGAGAAGCGGCTGACGGAGGTTCTTTCTCAAATAAGGGGAGCGGGCAAGGTGGAGGTTATGGTCACCTATGAAACCCGGGGCGAGCTGGTTACTGCCACGATGCGCCAGTATGACGAGAGCTTTTCCGAGACGAACGGCGGCGAGACTTCCACCCAGACGGAGCAAAGGCAGGAGATAACCGAGGTTGCCACAATAACGGTCTCGGGGGGCGAGGAGCCGATAATCCTCGTCGAACGCGAGCCCGAAATCCGCGGGGTTATCGTGGTTGCGGAGGGAGCGTCGGATCCATTTGTGAAGCTGGATTTGCAAAGAGCAGTTTCGGCGGTGACGGGAGCGCCTCTTTCGTGCATAGAGGTATTTGAAATGACTTGGTCGTCATAGAATATAGAAAAAGTTAGGAGGAAAAACGTATGAATCGGGTCTCATTCCAGGGAATTAAGAAGGTGCTGAACAAGAGGACGCTGACATTGGCGGGCGTCTGCCTGTTGCTTATCGGAGCGATAATAGCCAACGTCGTTATCAACCGGAACAACGAAGCGAAGGCCGTTGACGCCGAAAATCCGGATAACGATAACGCCCAGCTGGTTTCGAGCGGAGGCTCGGAGACGAGCTTTTTCGAGGCGTACCGGCTTGAGCGCGACAGCGTGAGAACGCAGGAGCTTGCCTATCTCGACGCTATCGTTGCGCAGGGCGCGGACGATGAGACGCTCTCGGATGCGCAGAGGCAAAAGCTGACGCTTATAGAGAACATGGAAACCGAGCTGACCGTTGAGGGGCTTATAAAAGCGAAGGGCTTTGAGGACGTGATAGTATCCCTGCATTCCGGGAGCGTAAACGTCATAGTGGGGGCAGAACAGCTCAGCGACGAGGAGGTGGCTCAAATCTTGGATATCGTACTGCGCGAAACGGGTGAAAAAGCCGAAAATGTAAGGGTGTCCACCTCCACATAAGTCTTTACATTTTCCAAAATCCGTGCTACACTTTTAATAGCGCAATGCAATATACATAGGAGGTTTGGTCATGAGCGAAACAAAAGAACTTCAGATCGAAAAAAATCAGGGCGGTAAAGTAGTTTTTGCGGAGGATGTTATATCGACGATAGCCACGCTTGCGGCTTCCGAGGTCGAGGGCGTGCATTCGATGGGCGGCTCCGCAATTTCCGGTATCACCGAGAAGCTCGGCAAGAGAAGCTATACCAAGGGCGTAAAGGTTGAGATTGGAACATCCGAGTGCGCGGTGGACATGAATCTCGTAGTAAAATACGGATTCCGCATCCAAAAGGTATGCTCAGACGTTCAGGAGGCGGTCAAGAACGCCATCGAGACTATGACCGGACTGACGGTTGTCGAGGTTAATATCTTTGTCCAGTCCGTATTCTTCCGTGCGGAGAAGAATGCCGATCAGGAAACCCCTGCCGAACAGCCGCGGGTAAAATAAGGTGAGAGCGGAGCGATCCGCTTGAATGGAGAATTGAAATGAAATGGTTTGACCGTATACTGCTGGTTATTCTGGCGGTAATGGGCGCTGTCTGCGGCTTTTGTCTGATTTCCGTGGCGATAGGCTGGCCGCTCAGCGAAAATGCCCTGCGCGGCATAGCGGCATTAGCTCAGGAGACGCCTGTCCGCTGGTTTTTGGGGATCACTTCGCTCATAGCCCTGCTGATCTGCGCCCGACTGCTATATATAGCAATCAAGCGTTCCGGCGACTATAAGCGAACCTCGGTGGTGGTCGAAACCACCGACAATGGACAAACCCTGCTGTCTTACAATGCCATCGTCGCAATGACTATGAGGCATGTCAAGGCGAACCGCTATGTAAACGGCTGTAAGGTCGAAGTGAATTGCAACAGCGGCGCATTGGTAATAACGGTCAGGATTTCGGTGGCAGCCGAGGCGTCCGTAGCCGAGCTGACGAGGGAGCTTCAAGCCTCCGTCAAGGAGCTTGTTGAAACCAGCGGCGGCGTAAGCGTGGCCGGGGTTAATGTTTTGGTCGAGAGTACGGCGAGCGTTCCGGCGCCTCGCGTGGAATGAGGACAAAGGATTGAAGGATTTCTTTAAAAACCTTTTTATGGGTCATAAGTGGCTGGTGCTTTTGATAGCGGTCGCCCTTGTCATTGGAATTTTAATTCTAACGATCAATTTCTGGCGCACCCTGCTTCTAACGCTCCTTGTGGCTATCGCCGCCGTTCTCGGATATCTGCTGGACAAGGGCGGCTTCGACTATGTGCGCGAGTTTTTCCTTAGAATCTTCTCAGGGAGCAAGAAGCAATGAACCGAGCTTTAGCGCGCGAGGTCGCTATGCAGATCCTCTATGCCCATTCGTCCGGCGGGAACGAGGACAGAGCCTCGGTTTTTGAGCAGTTGGATCAGATTCCTGCTTTGGACGATAACGACATTATTTTTTTGGAAAACATCATTGATGGCGTTATCACCCACGAGGACGAGCTGGATCTTATCATCGCCGCGCATTCGACGACGCGCAAGATCAACATGATCTCCAAGGTGGAGCTGACTATCCTCCGCATCGGCGCGCATGAGTTTTTAAGGGAGCCCACTATTCCTGTGGGTGCGACGATAAGCGAGGCGGTTTTGCTTGCGAAGCGCTACGGGGACGTAAAATCCTATGCCTTTGTCAACGGCGTGCTTGCGTCGATGTCCAAGAGCATTAAAAAATGAGCGGACTGTATTTAGGAATTGACACGAGCTGTTATACTACTTCGGTCGCCTGCATAAGCGATATGGGCATCGTCTGCGATGAGCGGACGGTGCTTTCAGTTTCGCCGGGGGAGCGGGGGCTGAGACAGTCCGAAGCTCTCTTTTTGCATATAAAGAATCTTCCGCCGCTCCTGGAAAAGGTGTTTTCGGCGGTCGAGCCGCACCAAATTCGCGCAATAGGCGTATCGGCAAGTCCGGTCTTAACCGACGACTCCTATATGCCGGTATTTTTAGCGGGTTTAAATCAGGCGCGCGCGCTCGCCGCGGCGCTTAAAGTGCCCCTGCACCGAACTGCGCATCAGAACGGACATATAGCCGCCGCGCTGATAGGCAACGAAAAGATCTCTGAGCAGGAGTTTTGCGCGATTCACCTTTCCGGCGGGACGACCGACGTTCTTTCCATTGACAGACGGCAGAAAATTACGGTTTTGGGCGCGTCCACGGACATTCACGCGGGTCAGTTTGTGGACAGGGTTGGCGTGATGCTCGGCTGTCCGTTCCCCTGCGGAAAGTCGCTTGAAAGGCTTGCCTCCGCCGCGAAGAATAAGGATATAAAGATACCCTCCTCGGTAAGGGGGCTGAACTGCTCGTTTTCGGGAGCGGAGAGCTTCGCCGCCAGATGCCTTGAACGCGGCGCGGACGGGAGCGAGGTGGCGTTTGCTGTTTACGACTGCCTGTCGAGAACTTTGGCAAAGCTGATTGAAGGGCTGTTCGAGCGGACAAAAAACGAAAGAACACTTCTGTTCGGCGGGGTAGCGTCGAGCCGTCTGCTTCGAGAATTGCTTGCCAAGCGGGTAGGGCAAAGGCTATATTTTGCCAAGCCCGAGCTTTCCTCAGATAATGCCGTGGGGGTGGCATATTTGGCTATGAAAAACTCAATCACCGCTTGAGTTTTCTATCAACCACGGCTTGTTTGACAATCGAGCTTAGGCGGTTGTATGCTTGATGCAAACTTAACCAGGAGGACATTCAACCCATGGAAAGCAACTTCAATATGATGGAAATTGGAAACAGAATTGCGGCTCTGCGCAAGGCAAACAAGCTTACACAGCAGGAACTGGCGGACAAACTGCACATAAGCTTTCAGGCGGTCAGCAACTGGGAACGCGGGGAATCAATGCCCGATATCGGTAAACTGCTGGAGCTATCCGAAATACTTGGGATAAGCGCGGACGGCTTGCTCGGAAGAACCGCATCCCGAACTGAACGCAACTCAAAAACCGTTCATGTGGAGATTACCCACGATAAAAGCGAAGAGGAACCGGACGATTTCAAACTGCTTATGAGCCTCGTTCCATTCCTGGATTCGTCCACGCTCGATAGGCTCGTTATGCAAAACCGCGGAAAGCTCTCGCTCTCACAATTGGTCGAACTCGCACCTTTCTTATCTGGAGAGACGCTCGATAATATCGTTCTCGACGCTAAAGCGGACAGTCGCTCGTTAATAGCGCTCGCTCCGTTTTTGAGTTCCAATACGCTTTCCAAGCTGGCGGAAAAGCTCTTTGCCAATGAAACGGATGACGAGCCGGGGGAGGACGCGAAATAGTGCCAAAGCCTGCGGGAAGATGCCTGCAGGCTTTCTTTAGCTACTTGCGTTTTCCCAAAATGGAGCATAAGCTGTTTTGGGGCGGCATATGGTACCACGGAGGGACGACTAATGAAGTACAGGATTGATTTCAAGCGGCTTTTTATGGTGTTGCTGGCGGTATTTTTAACCGTGGTTTTTATTAAAATCTGCTTCCGCTCCTGCTCGAATAAGGACAGCGACAATACCGGCGCAAGCCCAGCCCCGACCGTTGATATTCCGCTTAGGGTGAGCTTCGGGCTGAGCGGCACGCCGCTTGCCACGATGGAGGCGGAGGCGACCCTGAGTACGGTTCATACGGATAAAGAAATCACCGTTTATAATCACAGGACGGACGAGCTGGTTGATATGCCGCTTGAGGAGTATCTTCAGGGAGTAGTGGCGGCGGAGATGCCCTCCTCCTTCAATTTGGAGGCGCTGATGGCGCAAGCCGTAGCCGCCCGCACCTTCTCCTGCTACTGCATACTCCACCGCGGGTGCGGGAGCAACGAAGCGGCGGACATTTGCACGAACAGCCAATGCTGTCAGGCCTATACCGACGAGGTTTCCGATAAGGTCAAGGAGGCGGTTGCGGCGACCGCCGGGGAAGTATTGCTCTATGACGGGGAGGTAATCGAGGCGCTGTTCCATGCGTCGTCAGGCGGTAGCACGGAAAACAGCGAGAACGTTTTTTCAGCCGCGAGACCCTACCTTCGCTCGGTAATAAGCGACAACGAGCTAGGCAGTCGCCAGGAGGGGGAGGTGAGGTTCACGCTTGAGGATTTTGCAAAAATGGTTAACGAAGCCTATCCGGACGCGAAGCTCGACAGCGCAAAATTGCCTGCTATGGTGGCGGTTGAAAGCCGTTATGAGAGCGGCAGGGTTAAGAGCCTGTTGCTCGGAGGCGTAAGCATAACCGGGAAGCAGGCGCGAAAGCTGTTCTCTCTCGACAGCGCTATGTTTGAGCTGATGTTTTCGGAGGACGAAGCGATATTTTTCACCAAGGGATACGGCCACGGGGTCGGAATGAGCCAAAGCGGAGCTAACGGCATGGCGGAGTCGGGGAGCGGCTACCGCGAGATTCTCGCGCACTATTACACGGGCGTTACAATTTCGGAATATACCTTGCCGCAAGAGCGGTGAGCAGTCCGCAGGGCACGGACAGCAGGCCGAACCAGGGCGCAAGCGCAAATATTGAGCTTCCGACGATAAAGAAGCCGGCAATAAGCTGTCCGATATTGAATAAAAAAGCGCCAAGCACGCTCGTACCGAACAGGCTGACCTGCTTCCGGTCGAAAACGAGACACATTCCCAAAAGCGAAAGCGAGGTTCCCGCGAGGGAATATAAAAGCCCGCTGATGCGGCCGAGAATGAGGGCAAAGAGCAGGGCGCGCAAAACGCCTATGATGCAGGCGGCGCTCCTGCCCTCGTTTTTGAGGGCATATAAAACTGCGACGTTGGCAAGCCCGATGTGAATTGGTATTGCAGGGACGGGGTAGGGGAGCAGGCTTTCAACATATTGAAGAACAAGCGCAACGGCAAGAAGCAGGGAGATCCTGGTTATTCGTTTCGCGTCAAGACGATATGCCATCCAATCCCTCCTTGCTTGATACTATGGTAACGCTGAGCTTGTTGGGAACGCAAATGAGGGGATGCAGGCTCGTGCATTCCCCGCTCATGCAAAGACCGTCCGGACAGTCGGCGGCCGTTATGGATACGCGCCCCCCGCTGATGGTTATCGTGTTGCCACTGGCTTCGATTATTGCGTCCTCATGTATGCCGCCCTCGTAAATGATTTTCCCGTCCTGCTCGATGCGAACGATATCGCCCTTTCGATTCAGCGCGGGAATCAGCGCGGCAAGCGAAAGCAAAACGACAACTGCAATTATCAAAAAATCAAGGCGTTTCAAGCAGAACCTCCGTTATCGTACCGTCGGTTTTAACGAGGACTGCGGAAATGCCGTTATCGGTCAAAAAACTCAGCCCCTTATCATAGCCCATCACAAATACGGCGGTGGATATGGCGTCGGCAAAGCAGGAGCTTTCGTGTATGATGCTCACAGACGCCAAATCGCTGTTTGCAGGCGCGCCGGTCGCGGGATCAAAGATATGATGATAGTAAACGCCATCCTGATAAAAGCCGCGCTCATACGCGCCGCTGGTGACGATGGAGACGGAGGAGAGGCTCAGCTCGCAGATAAGCTCATTGCGGTCGAAAGGACTTTGAATCCCTATCCTCCACTTCGAGCCTTCGGGCTTAGCGCCGACAGCATATATGTTTCCGCCGAGATTTATGACGCCCGTGCAACCGTGGCTTTGATAAATCGCGTTCAAACAATCGGCGGCAAAGCCCTTGCCGATGCCGCCGAGGGCGATTCGCTGTCCTTCGCCGAGACGAACGGAGTTGTTGTCGCGGTCAAGCTCAATCTTGGTATAATCGCACAGCAGGGCGGCGGAGCGTTGATCCGCATCGCTTGGAACCACATTGCCGGAGAAATCGTCCCATGCGAGCAAAATCGAGCCGATCGAGGGGTCGAAAGCTCCGCTCGTCAGGCTTGCATATTCAACGGCATAGGCCAGCGCCGAAAAAGCCGCGTCATCGAGCGCGCACCAGTCGCCGCCGCTGTTGTTAAGGCGGTAGATCGAGCTGTTTTCATCATACAGGTTCAGCGCCGTGTCCAGCTCAAAGAGCTTTTCTTCGCAGTCTTGGATGCAGGCGGCGGAATTGGCGCCGTAACAGCTCAAAGTTACGCTCGTATCCATAGCAAACAGGGTTTTGGTTGTGGGATTCTCCGCGCCCGGCGCACAGGAACAAAGGAGCAGGAGGCAGAGAACACAGCAGTGCTTTTTCATGGGAGCATTATATCAGATAAGACAAACCGCCACAACAGAAAAAAGCGGCCGGGGAATAACTCCTCGCCGCCGGGTTAGGGGTCGATATGAGCCGGTTAAGGGTTTCCGCTTTCGGCGGGTTGCATCGACGAGTCCGCGCTGGGTTCAACGCTCGGCTCCGAGGTCGCCTGGGACGTAGGAATCGTAGTCGGAGCCGCCGAGGGGGCGGTAGACGCTCTCGGGGAGGCCGTGGGATTCGTTCTGCCTTCATCGCAGGAACAGCCGATTGCGAAAACAAGAATCAGCGACACGAGACAAAGAATAATTAAAAACCTTTTCAAGGGGCATACCTCCGTTTCTTTGGTTATACGGAGATTTTGTCCCGATTAGAGGTTGCTTATGCGCAGTCCGGCTTTTCCCAATTTTTTACAAGCGGCTAAAACCAAACTGTCACGCGGAAAACACAAGGTTTTGGGCTCGAGCCGGTTTTCGCGGAGCAGGCACAGCAATGAGCAGAGGTCGCGGGAGGGATAACAGATGTAGAGCATTCCGCCGTTCTTTAAAAGCAGGAAGGCCGATTGCAAAAGCAGGTTGAAATCGTCTTGACTTTGATGACGAGCCAGCGCCAGACTCCTGTTTTGACTGATATCGCCGTTGTGAAAATAGGGAGGATTGCAGACTATGGCGTTAAAGCTCCCATGGCCGAAGAAGGCGGGCGCGTCCCTGTAATCGAGATGAACAAAATCAATTTGCTGATGGTTTTCAAATGCCGACTTCCTTGCGAGTTCGAGCTGGGCAGGATTGATATCAATTCCGGTGAAGGCGCAATGATGCTTGGCTTCACCGAGGATGGCTAAGATGCCGTTTCCGGTTCCGAGGTCTAAAACCCGCCAGTCGCTCCGTAACTCCGCAAAGGAGGACAGGGCGATCGAGTCCTCGGAGAAACAGCCGAGCGACTCGTCCTGATAGATTGAATAGTGTTCAAATTGTAATGATTCCTTGCGCTCCATAATTCATTATACTACACTTGAGAAGCTTTGTAAAATGAGGTATAATACATTCATGAATAAGAAAATTAACGGAAACGTCAGCGGAATAAAAAACAGCCTTCTCGAAAGAATCGAAGATTTGTATTCACTTGAGCAATCCAACTCCGTGTTCCTGTCGGAGGAATTGTGTCGGGAGCTTTCGCAACTCACCGAATTGATCGGACGCGAAATATCCCTCCTGATTGCGCGAAACGGACAGATTGCAGACGTCTCGATAGGGGACGCTTCAACGGTTGCCATGCCTGAAATACGGCTTGCGCGCAATCTTGACAGGCTTTGCGGGGTGCGCTGTATTCATACCCATCCCAATGGCAACGCCAGGCTGAGCGAGGTGGATCTTGGCTCGTTGAATGCAATGCGGCTGGACGCCATGGTTTCCATCGGGGTCGCTGACGGCAAGCCTACCGCCGTTTATGCCGCCTTTGTGAACCGCAATGAAAGCGGGGAGAATCAGGCGCTGGTATTCGGCCCGATGCGAAGCGACAGACTCCCGCAAAAAAGGCTTTTAAACGAAATTATTGAGGCGGACGCCCGGCTGAAGGCCTTTACCGGCTTGACCGATGAATCCCGTCCTCAGCGAGCCGTGCTGGTCGGAATCGAGGGCGGCGAGGGCTACGATACGCTGGCGGAGCTTGAGGAGCTTGCAAAGACGGCGGGCGTGCAAACGGTTTACAAGGAGTTGCAAAGGAAGCGCGGGATTGATAACGCCACCTATATCGGTTCGGGCAAGGCGGAGGAGCTGAGGCTCGTCTGCAGGGCGGAGGAGGCGGACGTCGTCATCTTCGACGATGAGCTGAGCGCCATACAGATGCGAAACCTGGAGGAACTGTTCCAACTGCCGGTCATCGACAGAACCATGCTCATCTTGGACATCTTTGCGTCCAGAGCAACAACGGGCGAGGGCAAGTTACAGGTAGAGCTTGCTCAGCTCAAATATCGTCTGCCGCGGTTGCTCGGCATGGGAATAGCGCTCTCAAGACAGGGCGCGTCCTGCGTGGGAATGCGCGGCCCGGGTGAAAAGAAGCTCGAAATCGACCGCCGGCGCATACGCAGAAGGATATACGAGCTTGAGCAGGAGCTGAAAGAGGTTGAAAGCCGCCGCTCGTTGCACAGGAACGCAAAGAATCGGCGGAGCTATCCGCTCATTGCGCTCGTGGGCTATACCAATGCGGGGAAAAGCACGCTGTTGAACCGCTTAACCGGGAGCGACGCCATTGCCGAGGATAAACTGTTTGCAACCCTCGATCCGCTGATTCGCAAGCTCACGCTTCCGAACGGCTTGGAGTGCTTGGTTTCGGACACGGTCGGCTTTATCAACAAGCTTCCGCACGAGCTGGTCAAGGCGTTTCGTTCCACTTTGGAGGAGGTAGCTGACGCCGATTTGATCTTGCACATTATCGACTCCTCCAGCGAGTATTACAACGTCCAAATGCGGGTGGTGGAGGAGGTGCTTTCGTCGCTCGGAGCGGGCGATACGCCAAAGCTCAAGGTTTTTAACAAGATTGATCGCAATGCGGACTATCCCAAAAACGGAAGCGCAAGCGTTGGCATAAGCGCGCTGTCGGGCGAGGGGACAGAGCTCTTGCTCGAAAAAATCGAGGATAAACTTAACGAGGGAACGCGCCGGTTTGAGCTGTTGATTCCCTATGAGAACTATTCGGAGATAGACGCCGTCCGAAGCGCAGGAACCGTGCTGAACGAGAGCCATTGCGACGAGGGAACTAAGCTGACGATGCTGATTGACAACGAGCGGGTTTGGCAAATCAATAAGTATATTGTATAAATGAAGCCCCTTGCCTGACAAAACGTGGAAAGATGAGTGATTGGCGATTAAATAATCAAATAAAGTATCTGGGTGGCGTTCAACTGAAAACAACTCCATATTCACAGCGTACAACCAAAACTGATCATGATCATTGTGAGTTTTGCATGGAAAAGTTTAGTGACAATCCAAACGACCTGCAAATTGGCTATTGTACCGGAGACTGCTACTATTGGATTTGCGAAGAGTGTTATGAAGACTTTAAGAATCTTTTTAAATGGACTGTGGTAGATTCAGCACAGTACGACTGCAATCAGCGGAACACTTCTCCAATTGACGGCATGGCAAATTGCAGAAAGTTTGAAAAATGAAGAGCGGAAAATGAAAATCAGCGTTGCAATATGTCCGCCAACGAACAACGCGCCAGCTGAATCCCATTGACAAAAGCTGGAACACCATTGTAGAATATATGTATGATACATGAGCAAACAGCTCTCATGTACCTGCACCCAGACAACTTCCTTAGGAGTAAAATAACCCTTCCGCATGGCAGAAAGCTGAGCAAGCAGTCAGAGAGATCTATAATGGATGCAAGCAATCGT
>JAUNBM010000023.1 GCA_030527115.1 Clostridia bacterium | reverse complement strand
ACTTCCGGCCTCTTGAACCCCATTCAAGCACGCTACCAAACTGCGCCACACCCAGTAACAACGATGGTCACTTAATGACCTTAAACATATTAGCATTCCAAAACCGGATTGTCAAGATTATTTTTCTAAAGACCGGCTTTGCCCCTCCCCTTTTCCTGCGTTACTTCATACATTGATTTTATTCATGTTTTATGCGCTCGAATAGATATGCGCTTATCCTTTTGCTATCTCGATTCCTATTCCTTGGGGCTCAATCGCGAAACCGTTTATGTGCATATTTATTATTATCGGTGAAATTCCGAAGTTTTTTCAAGAAACTGAAAAAGATATTCTATCGCAATTCCAAAATGTATCGGATATAATTAACACGTCACTTGGGCTATTGCCCGGCATTGTCGTAAAATTACAATGCTCTAACAAACTAAGAAAAAAACAAATGGAGGAGAAACAATGAAAAAGAGGCTCGCAATCATTTTGGTCATCGCTCTGGCAATAACAGCTTTTGTCGGCTGTGGCGGAGGCAATGATGACGAGGGTGCGGAACTTAACGTTGCCGTATTCTACTACAACTATTCGGACGTTTATATCTCGAGCGTCCGTACAAACCTTGACGCCGCCTTGGGCGAGCTGGGAATCACCCCTCAGAACTATGACGCCGCCGGAAATCAAGCGTCTCAAACCGATCAGATCAATACCGCAATCACCAACGGCGCGAATCTGCTGATCGTCAACATCGTTGAGACCTCATCCCCCGATGCGGCTCAAAACGCCGTCGAAGCGGCGAGGGACGCAGGAATCCCGATCATCTTCTTCAACCGTGAGGTTTCGGACGACGTAGTTAACAGCTATGACCATTGCGCGTTCGTAGGCACCAACGCTCCGGAAGCCGGACATATGCAGGGAGAACTTATTGGCGAATACCTGCTCGAAAACTATGATGCCGTGGACCTCAATGGCGACGGCGTCATAAGCTACGTTATGTTCAAGGGCCAAGAGGGCAATGCTGAAGCCGAAGCCCGTACTCAGTACGGAGTTGAGGATGCTAACACCCTGCTCGTTAATGCCGGCAAGCCTGAACTCGTGTTCTATGATGCGAACAATGCGGCGAAGTATCTGGTAGATCAGAACGGAAGCTGGTCCGCGGCGGCCGCCACCAACTATATGGACACCATACTTGCTGAGTACACCGAAGCTAACGGAAACATGATTGAGCTGGTTATCGCCAACAACGACGATATGGCTCTCGGCGCGATCTCGTCCCTCCAGACCGCAGGTTACAACCTCGGCGATGGTTCGAGCACCACGATTCCGGTATTCGGAGTTGATGCGGTCGCAGCCGCACAGCAGGCTATCGATGAGGGAACCATGACGGGAACCATTATGCAGGATGCGGTTGGTATGGCCAACACCATTGCTACCCTTGTTGGCAACATCCAGGGCGGTTTGGATCTGATGGCAAACACCGACTCCTACAATGTCGACACGGGCGTCGACAAGATCCGCGTACCTTACGGCGTATACACCGCATAATCAAACCGGAAGTCGCCCCGTAAAAGGATCATACTTTGGCGATAAGCGGGGCTGCCACAAGGCAGTCCCGCACTTTATAAAAGAACGCGAAAGATGTCGTTCTTAGAAAGGAGATAGCAAATGGAGCAAGCTGTATTGCTACAGATGCGCGGCATAAGCAAGGAATTTCCCGGCGTAAAAGCCCTGGACGACGTATCCCTGAGCGTAAAACCCGGAACGGTGCATGCGCTTATGGGCGAAAACGGCGCGGGCAAATCCACGCTGATGAAATGCTTGTTTGGGATTTACTCCAAGGATAGCGGCACCATTACGCTCGAGGGCAAAGAGGTGAATTTCAAAAGCTCTAAAGAGGCTCTCGAAAACGGAGTCGCAATGGTACATCAGGAACTCAATCAAGCCCTTACGCGTAGCGTTCAGGACAATCTTTGGCTCGGCCGATATCCCAAAACCGCCGGTTTTATGGTAAGCGAAGCAAAGATGAAGAAACGAACCAAAGAAATTTTTGAAGAGCTTGGAATTTCCATAGACCCGGCTACAAGAATGTCTACCATGCCCGTTTCACAGCGCCAAATGGTTGAAATTGCAAAAGCGGTATCCTATAACTCGAAAGTAATAGTGTTCGACGAACCCACCTCATCGCTTACTGAGGCTGAGGTCGCACATCTGTTTAAAATAATCAATATGCTACGCGATCGTGGTTGCGGAATCATCTATATAAGCCACAAGATGGAGGAGATTTTAAGAATATCCGATGAGGTAACCATCATGCGCGACGGCAAATGGGTAGCCACCCGCCCCGCCTCCCAGCTCACCATGGAGGAAATAATCCGGCTTATGGTTGGCAGGGA
Source organism: Clostridia bacterium (assembly GCA_030527115.1). Taxonomy (GTDB): domain Bacteria; phylum Bacillota; class Clostridia; order Christensenellales; family CAG-138; genus JAQUTY01. The sequence goes on along the minus strand of JAUNBM010000023.1, from coordinate 27,040 downwards.
GCTAACCAACCGCTTCCCGCCCAAAACGAATCAACCGAATGACGTTATCCTTGAAGTGTCCAACCTTGCCGGCAAATATACCCGTCTGAAAGATGCGTCCTTCAACCTGCGCAGCGGGGAAATTTTGGGAATCGCCGGGCTGGACGGCTCCGGCAGAACCGAGGTTTTAGAAAACCTGTTCGGAGCTATGACGAGGGAAGGCGGCACGATTGTATTCAAGGGCAAGCAGATTCACAATCGCAGTCCAAAGGATTCGATAAAGAATGGCTTTGCGTTGCTCACCGAGGAACGCAGGGCAACCGGAATTTTCGGTATCCGCGATGTGCGCGAAAATACCGTTATTTCCAATTTAAAGAGCTATCTTGTAGGGGGCGTATGCCTGAGCAACAAGCGCATGAAGCGCGACACGGACTGGTCTATTCAGGCGATGCGGATAAAAACACCGAGCCAGAAGACACAGCTTCGCGCTCTTTCGGGAGGAAATCAGCAAAAGGTTATCATCGGCCGCTGGTTGCTCACCAAACCCGAAGTCCTGCTTCTTGACGAACCGACGCGAGGCATCGACGTTGGTGCGAAATATGAAATTTATCAACTAATAATTGATTTGGCAAACGAAGGAAAAGGCGTTATCATGGTTTCTTCGGAGATGCCTGAGCTTCTCGGCGTGTGCGACAGAATCCTCGTCATGTCCGGTGGGCGGCTCGCAGGCGAGGTGGATGCTTCCAATACCACGCAGGAGGAAATCCTGACCCTTGCCGCAAAGTATGCTTAAATGGGAGGAAGCGAAATGAACAGAATTAAAAGCTATTTTTCACAACCTTGGACACCAAAGCGCGTCGGAAACCTCCTGCTGAATAACGCGCTGTATATCGTCTTAGGCATCGCGGTCATCGTTATTGCGATAGTCAACCCGCGATTCATAAGGATCCCCTCGCTCATCAACATCCTCGCCCAAACCGCCGCCTATCTGCCCGCGGCTCTGGGAATCGGCGGTTGTATCGTGCTTACCGGCACCGACCTGTCGGCAGGTCGAGTTGTAGGTCTCACCGCCTGCATCTCCGCCTCGCTTTTGCAGGGCACGGCAAACCTTGCCAATAAGATGTGGCCTGGCATGGGGACTTTTCCGATTCTGCTGGTAATCCCAATTGCTATGATTATAGGCGCGCTGATCGGAAGTTTTAACGGATTCTTTGTAGCTAAGTTCAAGCTGCACCCCTTCATCGTAACGCTTGGAACACAGCTCATAGTCTACTCGTTGCTGTTGCTTTACGTTCAGATGGGTAATAACCACGGCACGGCCATTTCCAATTTGGATTCGAGCTACACCAACTTCGTCAAAGGCTCCTTCCTCTCGATCGGAGGTACGGCAATTCCAAACTATGTCTGGTTTGCTATCGCTTTGACCGGAATAATGTGGTTCGTCTGGAATAAAACAACTTTCGGTAAGAATATGTTTGCTCTCGGAGCTAACGAGGAAGCCGCTAAGGTCTCGGGCGTCAACGTTTTCATGACGACTATCCTCGTGTTTGCGCTCGCAGGTGCAATGTATGGCTTCACCGGCTTCATCGAGGGCGCCCGAATCGGCTCCAACACGGTTAACACGGGACTTAACTATGAACTTGACGCAATCGCGGCCTGCGTAATAGGCGGCGTTTCCTTCGTCGGCGGCATCGGAAAGATTAGCGGCATAGTCATCGGCGTTTTGATGTTGCGCCTTATCTTTGTAGGTCTGAGCATGATGTCCATCGACCCGAATTTACAATATCTGATTAAGGGCGGAATCATCCTGTTCGCCTGCGCTTTGGATATGAGAAAGTACCTGGTAAAGAAATAACCCTCCTAATGAAAGGGAGTGCGCAAATTGAGCGCGCTCCCTTTGCCTTATGTTGCAATCTATGCTATACTGATTAGGGAAAACCCAGTTTTAAAGAGGAATCGTTATGGACGCTTATCGCGTGTTACTCGTCGATGATGAAGAGGATATTCGAGTTGGGATAAGCCGCAAGATGGCATGGGGCAATCTCGGCTTTGAACTTGTTGGTGAAGCTGAAAACGGCAGGGACGCGCTGGAACTCGCCGATCAGCTTAGGCCGGATGTTGTCCTCACCGACATAAAGATGCCTTTCATGGACGGGCTGGAGCTGTGCAGGGTTCTAAGTCAGCGACTGCCCGCCGCTAAATTCGTTATCTTTTCGGGCTTTGATGATTTTGAATACGCTAAGCAGGCCATTAGGATAAACGTCTCCGAATACATTTTAAAACCGATAAACTCCGCCGAACTCACGCTCGTTCTCGGACGCATTAAGAGCCAGCTCGATGAAGAACGCGCCCGCCGCCGCGACATGGAAGCGCTTCGCAGGAGATATGAGGAAAGCCTTCCGGTCTTGCGCGAGATATTCCTCGCCCGGCTGTTGGAAGGCCATGTATCGAGCCAGGAACTCGGAGAGCGCGCCGAAGGGCTGGACGTCTGTCTCGACGGCGCTTCCTACATCGTTGCGCTCACCCACTTTGACTCTGCTCCCTCCGAAAGGGGCTTGCTCGCCCTGTCCGTTAAGCAACTCCTTGCCGACAGCTTGTGTTCAAAGGGCTTTAGGTCAAGCGTATTCTTTTTCCATGATTCCGTTGCGATCCTCGCCGCATTTTCCGAGCGTTCCGCACCCATGTACGCCTTCACCGAGGAGATGAACCGCATCTGTATGCTTGCCCGCACCTATCTCGGCATCAGGCTCACCATTGGCGTTGGCGCGCCCTGTCCCTCCGCCTCCGAGCTGTTGCAGTCCGCCGCCGGAGCAAGAACCGCTCTCGGCTATCGCGTACTTGCCGGTACCGGCAGGGCGATTTATATAGGCGATGTTGAACCGGACGCGCAGATAAGGCTCAGCTTTGATGAAAACGACGAGCGTTCGATTTCCGACGCGGTAAAGCTTGGAAGCGAGGAGGACATACGCCTTGCAATCTCCTCGATGGTGACAAAGCTTCGTAGCGCCGGGCTTGCGCTCTCGCAATGCCAGCTATTCTTTTTAGAGCTTCTTACCTGCCTTCTTACGCTGACTCGCAGAGCGAACATCGAGCCTGAGGACGTTTTTGGCGAGGACTTCTCCTACTCGATCAAGATAACCGATTTCAATTCGCCCGAAGATTTGGGTCAATGATGCCTTGCCCGCTGTGTTCGTATTAGAACCCTCATCGGCAAGCAACGAACCGACTCCGCATGGAAAACCGTTGAGCAGGCAAAGAGCTTCATCGACTCCAACTACTCCAAGTTCGACCTTGCAATAGAGACTCTGTGCGATTATCTCCATTTGAGCCCCGCCTACTTCTCAACCCTGTTCAAGCGCGAAACAGGCATGAGCTTTACCTCCTATGTCACGACGGTTCGCATGGAGAAGGCCGCGGAGCTTTTAAAGAATACCGATGATAAGACCTACCGCATAGCTGAACTCATCGGGTTTTCCGATCCGAATTACTTTAGCTATGTTTTTAAGAAATACTATGGCGTCACTCCCACAAAATTCAGGGGAAATTGACGCCTGAGGAAAGGCGGTAAACCTTGCGCAATCCATTTAACTATCTCGTGCGCAAATGGAAATCGTTTTACAGCCGTTCCAGCATACAGCTGATCCTCTCCCTGTCATTTACCGCCTCAGCGGTAATGGGGATGATCTTTCTGGGGCTGGCTCTCTTTTTCCGCCTTTCAGTAACCAGCAACGACCAGATGGCTGAGAACAGCAGTCGCATAATGGCGCAGGTGAACCTGAACATGGACAGCTATCTTCGCAGAATGATGAGCATCTCCGACACCATGTATTACCGGGTAATCAAAAACGCCGATTTTGCAACCGACAGCATCGACAATGAGTTAGCTTTAATATATGAAAACGGGGGCAACTCCCTAATATCAATAGCTCTGTTTACCGGAGACGGGGAACTTCTTAGCGCAACCCCGCTTACCGCCCTGAAAGATGGAGCGAACGCCAGCGACGAAAGCTGGTTTGTTTCCGCGATGAACCGGATTGAAAACCTCCATTTTTCCACCCCTCATGTTCAGAATCTGTTTGATGACCCGGATAACCGCTACCGCTGGGTCGTTTCGTTGAGCCGGTATGTGGAAATTACGCGCAACGGTATAACGGAGGGTGGAGTGCTCTTGGTCGATATGAGCTTTTCCGGCATCGAACAGATCTGCGAAGATGTTCTTCTTTCAAATTCGGACAGCTATCTCTATTTGATAGACGGCAACGGCGAGATAATATTTCACCCACGTCAACAGCTTATATACGCGGGTCTGCTCGATGAGAACAATCTTGTCGCCGCAGGCTATGCCGACGGAAGTCATGTGGAAAGTTTTAACGGCAACCGGCGTCAGGTGAGCGTAAGAACCGTTGGGTACACGGGCTGGAAGCTCGTCGGCGTTGCTTATGAAAGCGGCATCACCTCATATTATGGACAGCTTCTCTTGTTTTTCCTGTTCGTAATTCTGTTCTCAATATTCCTACTCGTTTTCCTGAATCTGCGTATGTCGGAGAGAATATCCGTTCCTATAAAATCGCTCGATAAGGCGGTCAAGGCGTTGCAAGCCGGGCAAGAAGACGTCAACTTTGACGTAAGCGGCCCCTATGAGATTGAGTATCTCGGCAACTCGATTCGTTCCTTAGTCATGACAATGCGCAAGCTGATGGACGATGTTGTTGAAAAGGAGGCGCAAAAGCGCCGTAGCGAACTCGACGTGTTGCAATCCCAGATAAACCCGCATTTCTTATATAACACCCTCGATTCGGTAGTATGGATGACCGAAAGCGGCAGAACCGAGGAGGCGGTTGTAATGATAACGTCCCTTGCGCGTTTCTTCCGCCTTTCCCTTAGCGGTGGATATAGCGTGATTCCGATTGCCGACGAGCTGGAGCATGCAAAATACTACCTCACTATACAGCAGATGCGTTACAAGAATAAGTTTGAAACCGAAATTACGATGGCCCCGGAGCTTAAAGAGCTGTTTACAATCAAGTTGATAGTCCAGCCCATACTTGAGAACGCAATTTATCACGGAGTTTCGGTTGGCGACGGGGACGGCAAAATCACGGTCAACGCTTTTTTAGAGGAAAACGACGTAATCATTGAGATAGCGGATAACGGCTCGGGAATGCCGCCCGAAACCGTGTCCCGTCTGCTCGATGAAAGCTATGAGCCTGCGCCTGCCACGGAGGGCTCTGGCATAGGTCTCAAAAATGTTCACCGGCGCATCCGTCTCGCTTTCGGTGACGAATACGGCGTATCCATCTTCAGCGAACCCGATGTTGGTACTACTGTTCGAATAAAGCTTCCGAAGCTTTACGGGCGGGATGCGCAAGGCGCAAAAAGGAGCGAAACAAATGAAACGAATTAAAAAGCGAACTATTATGCTCATGGTGGCGCTTCCATTGCTTGGCGTTGGAGTATTATTCTCGCTGATAGCTTTTGACAGGCTGAGCAACTCCTCCAAACCGCTGATTGAGCTGTCCGTGATAGTTCGCGACTCGGACAGCAGTCTGTGGACTGCGGCGCGCAAGGGCATGGAGCAGGCGGCCGCCGATTACGGAGCGGAACTGCGATTCTTAACCCTTACGGCATCAAACAGTTCGGAGGATCAAAAAAAGCTTCTTGACCGCGAAATATCGAACGGGGCGGATGCGATTGTAATTGCGCCGGTAGATCCAGCGGCTCTGGGCGACGCCGTTCAAGCGGCGGCATCGGTCGCTTCGATGGTGACGATAGATACCGATATGTCCGAATACGGCGCCGACGCTTGCGTCTCCGTGGACAATTCCCTGCTTGCGCTTTCCCTGGGAAATGCGGCTCTCGCGGGGACTCAGGATGGCGACAGCGTTATAGTTGCCTACTCCTCCCAGGCCAATACGCTAACCCAGCTTTTGATAGATGAAACCTCAAAAGCTCTAAGGGAAGGCGACCGCAAGGTAATCCTTTGCTCGGCGGATAGAATAGGAATGTATCTCAACTATTCTCCTCCTGATGCGATAATTGCGGTGGACTCCGATGCTTTGGAGCGGGTTGCGCGGTTGGTGCAAAGCGCAGACGCACAGCCGTTGATCTATGGGAACGGGGTAACCTCGGATATCGCCCATTACCTCGAAATCGGAATAATCGAGATGATAGCGGCAAAAAACGAATACGCCTCCGGTTATTTAGCCGTTCAGGCGGCAGTACAGAAGGCGCTCAACGAAAAAGTCGCTCCAATCGAGTATCTCCCCTTCTACTTCGTAACCAATGAGACGATGTATGAACCGGATTATCAAAAACTGTTGTTCCCCGTGTCTTAACTCTAAAAAGGAGGCTACACGATGAAAGGATTATTGCTTCGTTGGATTTCGGCGGTTATATTAACCCTGTTTATCTTCCCACTCACGGCCTGCACCGGCTCCTCCAACGACGTAACCACCGTTCGCATAGGCGTTGCGCTTTATAAGCAGGACGACACCTTTATCACGCTGGTTGCGCAGGAATTGGAGAAATTTGCGATGGAAAAGGAGGCGGAGCTGGGAATAAAGATAAACCTCTATATCGCTGATGGAAACGGAAGTCAGTCCGCTCAAAATGAACAGATTGACCGTTTCTTGGACAGGGGCTACGATATTATATGCGTGAACGTTGTCGACCGTACAGCCGCCGCCGTATTGATCGACAAAGCCCACAACGCCGGCGTGCCGATAATATTCTTTAACCGCGAGCCTGTAGAGGAGGATATGGCGAGATGGAGCCAGGCATATTATGTGGGCTCCGACGGCGGTCTGTCGGGAACGCTTCAAGGTCAAATCATCTTGGACGCGATCGAAGACGGAGCCGTGATAGACAAAAACGGCGACGGCGTGCTTCAATATGTAATGCTGGAGGGCGAACCGGGGCATCAGGATGCGCTGCTTAGAACCGAAAACAGCGTTCGCATCCTGACCTCTTCGGGAATTGCCGTTGAAAAGCTCGCGGGCGACAGCGCAAACTGGCAAAGAAGTCAGGCTCTGGAAAAGATGCGCGCCTGGCTCAAAGAGATGAGCGATAGCATTGAGGTTGTTATCGCCAACAACGACGATATGGCTCTCGGCGCGATTGACGCTTGCGTTGAATTTGGAATTGACGTTTCCGAGATGCCCTTTATAGTCGGAGTTGATGCAACCCCGCCTGCGCTATCCGCCTTGCAGGACGGGACTTTGAAGGGAACCGTGCTGAATGACGCTAAGGGGCAGGCTCACGCGATGATAAACCTTTCCTGCGCCCTTGCCTTAGGCGAGCGTCCAGCCTCCTCGGTAGATCTTACCGACGGAAACTATATCTGGCTTCCCTATCTCACCGTCACTCTTAAGAATATCGAAGATTTTTTAAGCGACGCATAGGGTCGAAAAGCCCCGCCTTGCTTCGTTAAGCTTTGGGGGCTTCGATGGGCTAACCTGATAATGGTTTGGCGAAAGGCTCTATTGCCAGCGCTCCAATCGGCCGTCTGACATTTTTAGCGCAATATCAGCCTGCGAGGACACCTCGGCGTCGTGGGTGACTGTGATAATCAGCATATTTTTCTCATGCGCAAGCTTTTGCAATATCGCGATGATGTTCTTGCCGTTCTCGCTGTCGAGGTTGCCGGTTGGCTCGTCGGCAAGCATGATGCGCTGACCGCCGGCTAAGCTCCTCGCGATTGCAACCCGCTGTTGTTCGCCGCCCGACAGCATATTCGGGTAGCGCAAGAATTTGTCCTCCGTCAGATCGACGTCTCTCAGGCTGGCGGCGGCTCGTTTTTGCGCCTCGTCCTTTTCGACCTTCTTTAAAAGCAGGGGCACCATGGCGTTTTCCAAGACCGTCATCTTTGGAAAAAGGTTGTAGCTCTGATAGACGACCGAGGCGTGTTCCCGCCGGTATTCGTCGGTATCTATTGCGCTCATGGGCTTGCCAAAGTACAGTATCTCGCCCGACACGGGCGAATCCAGCCCCGCCATCAGCGAAAGGAGCGTGGTCTTGCCGCTTCCCGACTTGCCTATAATCGCATAGAACGTTCCCTCCTCGAAGCCGAAGCTTACGTCGTCTACCGCCCTAACGGTTTGCAGTTTGGTTCTGTACTCATATGAAACGTTTTTTAGCTCGAGTATCATAAATATTTCCTCCTATTCATTGGCTTGTAGCACATAAAGCGCGCTCTTTTTCATTATCACAAGCTGAGAGACGGCGATTCCCGCCAAGAGACAGAGTATAACCACGGGTATCAAAGCCATGCTGTGTTTAAGCTGTGGCACAAAAACTGCGGATATTAAGCCCGCCGCTCCGCCCAACAGCGAGGCTATGATATACTCCGCCGAGAGCAGGCCGAGAGCAGGGATTTTTGCAACCCCCACCGACCGCAAAAGCGCATATTCGCGCCGCCTCGTCCGAAACAGCACCGCCCCCGAAAACAATCCTGCGCCCAAGCAGAACGCCACAAACACGGGCTGTAAGGCACGAAGAAGCCGCACCATCTGCGAGGCTCCCTTATGCGCTTGAAGGTATGGCTCGTCGAACACGGTCATTGCTAAGTTGAAGATATCCCTCGAATCGACCGACGTCTTCAGCGGAAAATGGCGCTCCATGCGAGTTTTCATCTCCGCAAGCCTCGTGTTGTCGGCAACGAGCGCCGAGAGCGATTCGCTCCTTTCCAAGCCGTTATTATAGGCGTTGATAAAGAATGCCCACGGCACGCATATGTTTTTAGATACTCCATAGGTAGTGCCTATATGAGTAAAGCTCTTAGCCGTCCCGTCCACCAAAAGCTCTATCGCTCCGTCCTCCACCAGCGGGACGAGATCGCTCGGAAGCAGGCACACCGCCTTATCCTCCGAAAAATCCGCCCACGAATAGCCCTCTAAAAACTCTACCCGGGTTCCGCTGTCCTCGGACAGCGAGGGAACCGACTCCCTGTGCGTTATGCCGAGGAGCAGACGCTCCGACGCTTCGCCCGAAGCGTCTGTAACCGGTATTTTTTTACTGAGCTTTAGGCACACGCGGGAGAAAAACTCGCTCGTAGATACCCCGTTATCCGCCGCATAGCCGTCACGGGTGAATATCCAGATAAAGGAGTTGATGATGTCCAGCCCGTCGGCATATGCGCCCGTCGCATCGGAGAGGTGAACCCAAACGGGATGCTCCTTTTCTAACTGTGCCAACTTTTCCTGCTGTGACAGGAGCGCATTGAAAAGCAGCCCCATCGCTATCGAAAGCACGAGCGTCAGCGCCGAAACCGCAAGCCAGATGCGGGTTCTAAAAAGCCTATGTTTTATCCACATTGCACCCATATCAATTGCTCCTTAAAAGTTCAGTAGGTTTCTTTCGGGTCACAACCTTAACCGTCGCCCAGGACACGCCCGCGAATATCGCGCCCTGCAAAACAACCGCCAGGGCTGTTACGGCGGCTTTTTCCGTTGCAGTTTCGCTTTTCCATTCCTCGGAACCGGCGTACAGGCTCGATTCTGCTATCTCGGAGAAGGCGGAGTTTTCGAGGCTTTGATAGGAAACGGCGCAAACAATACCCCCTATTAGCGCACAGCAGAGCCAAAGTGCCATGCAAAGCGAGAGCAGGGTTGAGCCAGTCCATTTTGCTGTTGCGCCGAGGCTTCTCAGCGTGCCTATGCTCTGCCTTTGCAAAACGATGTTCAAAAACAGGAACAGGGCTGTTATCAACGCCCAGACCGCAAGCGAGATTATGAGGATATTCCTCGTGTTTTCCGCCAAGTCCACAATCTGCGGCTTTACATAGGAAAAGTCCTGATCCGAGGTGTGGATATAACGCGCTATGCTTTCAGGCAGGGTTTGGGTGAAATTTTCAGCGTCGTGGGGATCGTTCAGATAGTAGCCCCAAAGTATCTGAGGCAGAAAATGCGTCGGGGTTTCTTCTCCGATGACCGGCGTGGTAGAAGCCGTAACATAGACCGTGTTGGGCGACAAATACTGAGTATAATCGAAGTCCACCCAACCCAAGGACTTGTATATGCCCACTATTTCATAGCTTACGGGAACGCCCTTATCCACTCCATAGCTTGTCATCGTCCATTCTTGCAGACCGTCGGGCAAAAACAGAGTATTGTCCAGATAGGTTATTTCCGTTTCATGCAAATTCAACACAAGGCTGTCGCCCACTCTGAGGTTTCTTTCCTGTGCAAGCTCGCCGCTGATAAGGCAGGCATTTTCATCTTCGGAAGTCAGCTTCTTTCCCTCGATAATGTACATCGACTGCGTGTTGAATGGCAATATCCTGTCGGAATCCTCGGTGGTTACGACATAGAGGGCGTTGGAGGTTTCGCGGCAACTTAAAATTGCGCTATACCACCACTCCGCCTCCGAGGGAGAAAGGCGGCTGCTCTCCGTAAAGCTCTCCAAGCTGTCATATACGGGGTCGGCGCCGTCGGGCAAAACGACAAAGGCGGAGGTTTCAGCCTCATTTTCCAAGTCCAACTCCATATAAAATATCTCGTCCTCGCCGGGCTTTGGGACGAGCCTCTTTGCATATCGGGTGCCCTCGCTAAAGAGTTTTCCGCTTGTGCTCAGGCAATTTCCGTATAGGAGGCAACGATAGCCCTCCTCAAGATCCACCGTCTCGAACACCTCCTGACCGATGGTCACATAGATAAGCTTAGACCCTATGGGCAACTCCGTATTTTGAGCAAGGATTGCGTTCACCTCGAAGGTGTACAGATAGGTAGGTAGAAATGAAGCCTCAAAAATGACGGTCTCGCCTTCGACGTCACCCCCTATAAGGTTCAGGTTGCCCTCATAGCCCTCCGACAGGGGGTTGCCGCCCGGGTCTAAAACCTCCTTTTTCACAAGGGTGACGTCCGCTACTGCCTGCCTGTACGGGGTTTCGTTGAAGAGTGTGCCTACTCCATGAAAGCGAACGAACGAGACAGACCCGATAGTCACAGTAGGCGACACCGAACGTAGCGGAGCGACATTTTCGCTGTAACCCAAGTAAAACCTGCGATCCTCGCGGGTAATCCGGGGATTTTCGTCCAAGGCCTCGCAGACCTCCGAGTAGAGCTGTTCGCGCCTTATATATTCGTCCAAAAACCAGCTTGTATCCAAGGTGCTTACATCGCTGTACGGCGCTCCGAATGCCGCATCCGCTATCGGCACCGCCTGATAACGGCCTGTAAGATAACGGTTTAGCGCCGTCGCAGAATAGAAAAGGCAGGAGCTTACTCCCAGCATGGCGGTGGCAAAAGCAAGCAAAATCAGCGATAATGAGCAAATGAATCGTCTGCGTAATATGGAACTAAAGAATAGTTTTTTCATAATGCCCTCCAACAGGTATCAAGTCATCATCTTAAGTAGCATGGCTGTAATGCACAGCGAGGGTATTTTCTTTGTTAGCTTAAATTTTATCATCTATCGACAGCAAATTCAAGTCCTCTTTTCGGAACAAAAGCGGCCATGCCCGCACCTCGAAAGATAATTCACATTTCACTTTAAATAAGTTCTTACCTTATCCTCTATCGGCCATGAAATATATGTTTCCTCTTTTAAACTATTTTCTGCCATTATTTTTCGCAATCCGGCATAAGGTAGATTGGGAGGTGTTCTTTATGGAACGGAAAATATCGGAGCTTGCGCCCTACCGCCCGCAGGGGCACAGCGTCATTATTGAGGGGAAACGCCATGTGGTAATCAGCGGCGTAACCGAGGTGGACAGCTTTCGCGATGAGGAGGCAGTAATCATGACGCAGGCGGGCGAACTGTCCATATTCGGAAACGACCTGCATCTGACGCGCCTGAATCCGGACGATGGGCAGGTTATAATCGACGGGGACATCATTGCGATGGAATATGCTCCGCCCGTGGAGGAGCGCAGGGGGCTGTTCTCAAAGGCTAAGAGATGATCTCCGTTTTTGAGCAATGGGCATCCTCCCTGCTCATGCTTTACGGGGGACTGGCGCTCGGACTTGCGGACGGAATTTTGCGTTGCGTTCGCGCACGTTGCATTTCCAAGCTTGCGGGCATCATCACCGACGCCGCCTTCGTCCTCTCCTTCTTCTGTTCATTTTCATGCGCCCTCTTTTATGCCTCGGGCGGGATTTTGCGTTTCTATCTCGTCCTTTGGTTCGTTTTGGGGTTTTTGCTGTTTCGGGCGGCGTTTTTTCCTTTATTCACGAGAATTCTAAAAAAAATCCACAAAAAATGAGTTTTCAAGCGCGCCCGATTCTGTTATACTCAAACTGTAATGAAAAAACTGCGCAGAAAAAAGAGGTTTATCTTTAAACCTATTCATTTCATACTTCTGCTCGCCATCGACCTGTGCGTTCTTGCCGGCGTGCTGATTCCGCAACGCAATTCGCTTTTGGACGCTCAACAACAGCTCGAGGAGCGACAGGAATATCTAACGCAGGTTCAGATGCAATATGCCCGTGAGCAGGATAATCTGGAGTTCATGAGAACCAACCGCTATAAGCTCCAGCAGGGCAGTATAAAATATGGCTGGCACTTTGAGGAGGATACCCTTATTGCCGACGAGGCAACTCCGACTCCCTCCTCCACCCCGCTCGCCATCCCCTCCTCCTCCCCCTCACCCTCCGCCTGATTATGGATAAGCTCGCAATAATCGACATTGGAAGCAACTCGATACGCTATATGACCGCCGAGCTGTCAAAGGGCGGCTTGCTTTTTTCTGACAAGCTTCTATGCACAACCCGACTGGGCGAGGGGCTTCTCAGCAACGGGCTTTTGAAGCGCGAGCCCATGCTCAATTCCTATAAGGCCATCGCGGATTTTTCCAATATGGCGCGCCTCAGCAAAATCCCCTGCTATGCCTATGCGACCAGCGCCGTTCGCGACGCGAAAAACCGAAACGAGTTTTTAGAGCTGCTTTCGCCGCTGAATATAAGCGTTGAGGTGCTCAGCGGCGAGGACGAGGGCAGATATGCCTTTTTAGCCGCAAACGAGGGCACGGGAACGCTGATAGATATAGGCGGCGCAAGCTCCCAGATAGTGACCGAGCTGGCCTCTAAGAGCTTCCCCATCGGCTGTGTGCGCGCAAAGGATTTTTGCCCTATCGACGATTTTAATTCCGCCCGTCTCTCCCTGTTTCGTTGGTTCGACGAGGTGTATAAGCTCAGTTATTCGCTTGAGCCGCCCTTTACCGGCGTTGGCGGCACTATAACGACCCTCGGCGCGCTGATACAGGGGCAGACCGAGTTCGATGGCGATAGATTTTTGAATTTCAGCTTTACCGCCGCCGAACTCGACTCCGTCCTCATCGACTTGCACTCTATGGGTAGCCGCCGCAAGGATCACCCCCTGTTAAAAAGGCGGCATGACGTTATACTCTATGGCGGCTTAATCCTGGCTTATCTCTTGGAGCGGTATAAAATACCCTCCCTTCGTCCCTCGACCTCGGACGGTATGGAGGGCTATGCTTACAAGCTGTTTAATTCAGCACGATAGTGAACTTTATACGCGGAGGTTTTTTAGATGCCATTACAGATAGTCCGAAACGACATAACTAAAATGAAGGTGGACGCAATCGTTAACGCCGCCAACAGCTCTCTACTGGGCGGCGGGGGCGTGGACGGCGCAATCCATCGGGCCGCCGGGCCGAAGCTGTTGGAGGAGTGCAAAGGGCTTCATGGCTGTGAGATTGGGAGCGCAAAGATTACAAAGGGCTATAATCTGCCTTGCAAATATGTCATTCATGCGGTAGGCCCAATATGGCAGGGCGGAAGCTTTGGGGAACGGGAAAAGCTGGTTTCATGCTATAAAACCGCCCTTAAGCTCGCAAAGGAACATGATTGCGAATCCGTTGCCTTTCCGCTCATCTCGTCCGGCGCTTACGGCTATCCTAAGGATAAGGCTCTGAAAGTTGCCATCGAAACGATTAGCGATTTCCTCTTTGAAAACGATATGACCGTCTATATCGCAGTCTTTGACCGGAGCGCCTATCGGATAAGCGAAAAGCTGTTCTCCGACATAGAGGAATACATAGACGATAACTATGTGGATCTGCATACGCACATCAAGGCGGAACTTCGGCGTATTCCCCCTCTTGCAGAGCTTGAAGCGAGCGAGGCTATACGGAGCCGGGAAGTTCCTTATTCTGCAAAGCTGACCACCATGCCGAGCCTTGACGATGCTGTGCGCCGTCTCGACGAGAGCTTTTCCGAGATGCTTCTTCGAAAGATTGACGAATCCGGCATGACCGATGCGCAATGCTATAAAAAGGCTAACATTGACCGCAAGCTTTTTTCCAAGATACGCTCCGACAAGCTCTATAAGCCGTCCAAGCCCACGGCGATTGCCTTTGCCATCGCTCTTGAGCTTTCGCTTACGGAGACGAAGGATATGCTCATGAAGGCGGGCTTTGCGCTGTCGCATTCAAGCAAGTTTGACGTTATCATCGAGTACTTCATCGAGCATGGGAACTACAATATATTTGAAATCAACGAGGCGCTGTTCGCATTCGACCAGAGTTTGCTCGGAGCGTGATAACTTAAAAAGCGCAACTTTTGATTGAAACGGAGGTCTTGCGATGAAAGCAGTTGTAATAGGCGCGGCAGGGCATATCGGCACATATTTAGTCCCCATGCTTGTAGATGCGGGCTATGAAACAGTAGCAATTACAAGGGGAAGGTCTAAACCCTATGAGGATAACCCGGCATGGAATAAGGCGGTACGCGTCTTTATCGACAGGGAACGAACGACGGATTTTATCCGTAAGCTCAAGGACATGGAGCCGGATATCATCATAGATTTGGTGAACTTCAATATCGAGGATACCAAGAAGATAGTCGAGGCCTTTCGGGATTCAAAGCTCTCCCATTATCTTTACTGCTCCTCCTGCTGGGCGCATGGAATGGCGGAGACGATTCCCTCCGACCCGGATGATTCTAAAAAAGCTCCCTTAGATGATTACGGCAAGGATAAGTTTGCAAGCGAAATGTATCTAAAGGAGCAATACCGGACAAAGGGCTTTCCGTCAACGGTCATCATGCCGGGTCAAATTTCCGGGCCGGGCTGGGCAATTATCAACCCGTGGGGCAATACCTCTATGAGGGCGTTTCAGGACATCGCAGACGGAAAGGAGATTGCGCTCCCAAACTTTGGACAGGAGATACTTCATCACGTTCACGGGTATGACGTTGCGCAGATGTTCTTTCAAGCTGTTTCCCACAGGGATAGGGCTTTGGGCGAAACCTTTGATGCGCAAGCCACAAGTCATATTACTCTATACGGCTACGCAAAGCATTTGTACGAGTTTTTCGGGCACGAGCCGAAGATCAAATTCCTGCCGTGGAACGAATGGTGTGATTATGAGGGAGTTGCCGAGGAGTGCGAGCATACCTACTATCACATAGTCAGAAGCGGGGTGTTCAGTATCGAAAAGGCAAGGCGTTTGTTGGAATATGAACCAAAGTACACCTGCATCGAAACCATCAATTTGGCGGTTAAGAGCTATATCGACAGGGGCTTGATAAAAGTGCGGAAGCGCCCGATCTCAGAAACATAAAAGGAGCTGTTATGTTCAGAAAGATGAGACGGTTTAAGCAGGAACTCTCGATGGAGGAGTGCTTTGAGGTTTTAAAGAGCGAACCACGAGGCGTTCTGGCCGTGCATGGCGAAAACGGCTATCCCTACGCGCTTCCGATGAACCACATTCTGCTTGGCAGGACGCTCTATTTTCATAGCGCCACGGAAGGGCATAAGCTGGACGCCATAGATGCGGATAACCGTGTGTCATTCTGCGCGATTGATAAAGGGGTTGCTAAAAGCCATGACTGGGCGCTAAACTTTAAAAGCGTGATAGTGTTCGGACGACTTTTGAGGGTTGATGATAAGGAGGAAGCTTTGAATGCAACCCGGCAACTCGGACTGAAATTTTACCCGACAGCGGATAGTGTCGAGGAAGCTATTGACAGATCCTTCGACAGGGTTCAGGTGCTGAAGCTCGAGATAGACCATATTTCGGGAAAGCGTGTAAAGGAGTCCTGAGCGATGAAAATGCAATTAGCTCATGTTTTCGACCTGGATTGTGAATTATTGAATGAAGCGGAGGAGAATGCGATATGCTCATAAATTTTAACGAGACGATGGAACGAACGACGCCGGGAATGAATGGCGGAACAGGAGAGATGTCCGCAAGAATATATATGAGCGACAGTTATAAAATCATTCCGTGCAGAATCCATAAGGGCGGTTCGATAGGGAAGCATGTGCAAATGAGCGGAGACGATATAAACTATGTGATTTCGGGCACGGGAAAGGCAATTTGCAACGGAGAGGAGGAAATCTTAACCGCCGGTTGCTGTCATATTTGTCCCAAAGGCTCAAGTCACAGCCTTATAAATACCGGAGATGACGACTTGGTGCTTTTAACCGTGGTGGTGGAAAAATGATAGACGAAACCTTACTTGGAAAATGCGGATTCTATTGCGGGAGCTGTCCTACCTATGCCGGAGGCAACTGTAGCGGTTGCGTTGCGGAGCATCAGGCGGGCGATTGTTATACGCTCGATTGCGTTCAAAACAGGGGACTTGCTTTTTGCGGGGAATGCCCGGAGTTTCCCTGCGAAACGCTGCTCAATGAGCCGCGCACCACAGTTTTGGATAAGGAATGGCTCAATTGGAAGAAAGCTTCCCATACTAACAGATAGACGCAAAGGAGGACGAATCCAATGGAGATTTTTGAAAGAACCCGCCATACCAACTGGACAAGCAAAAACAGGCTCGTGCGCTCGGCTACTTGGGATGGTCTTGCAAGCCCGGAGGGTTTTCTAAACGATGAAATATACTCTATTTATGCTGAGCTTGCAAAGGGAGGCGTAGGTACGATTGTAACCGGACTCACGGACGTTTCGCCGTATAACTGGGCGCTTTTGGGCAATATGCGCCTCTGCAGCGACGCACTCATTTCGGATTATCGGAGGCTGACGGAGCTTGTACATCGCTACGACTGCAATATTTGGAGTCAGCTGAATATGTCTGAATTTGTGCGCACCGACAAGCGGATCGCTCCCGTTGATATCGACGCAATGACGGTTTTTGACCTCCAGACGGTCGCGGAACTTTTTGTTGATGCGGCAATTCGAGCCGAAGAAGCCGAATTCGATGGCGTGCAGTTGCATTTGGCTTACGGTTGGTTTTTTAACCGCCTTGTCAATCCCGCATTCAACCACAGAACCGACAATTACGGCGGCACAACCGAAAACCGTACCCGGCTGATAAAGGAAGTGATCGGCGGCATCCATGCGCGCTGTCCCTCGTTGCACGTCTCGGCAAAGTTCAGTTTCTTCGACGACGATAGCGGCGGCTTCGATGTTTCGGAGGGGGTTAATATTTGCCGCGAACTGGAAAAGGGCGGGCTGAACTCTTTGGAGACGATTGGCGGTCACAGTCCAAAGGAAAAGGGGACAAAATACGAATCCTGCTATCTGGATTTGGGGCTTGCGGTTAGAAGCGCGGTTCAGCTTCCGCTGATTCTTACCGGAAACAACCATGACGTTGAAAGCATGAACCGGATATTGAACTCCTGCGGAATAGATTTCTTCGGCATGAGCCGGCCCTTGATTCGCGAGCCAAACCTGCCCGCCCGCTGGGAAAGCGGCGATACTGCCCCAGCAAGCTGTATCTCGTGTAGCAGGTGCTATACGACGCACGGAAAGCGCTGTATCTTCGTTTGAAGCGGCATCTTAATTATCGTTTTCGCTCGACACAGTCCACAATAAGAAGTATAATGGCTTTGGAAAGGAGTTTTTGATATGATAATTTACTCAGCGATAATGCTTGTAGTTGCAATCCCTTTTTTGATTTTTGCCGTACTGATATATCGCGGTCAAACCTCCTTAATTCACATTTACCATCAGCGCCGTGTGGCCGAGAAGGATAAACCCGCATATGCCCGCGCTGTTGCAAAGTGCCTGTTTGCAATAACGGGCGCGCTTATTGCAAGCGGGATAGTCGGGCTGTTTGGGGAATCGCGGACGGTTGTCGTATGCGCCGTTGCAATCCTCTTTGCAGGTTTTATTCCGCCCATCGTCATGTTTATCAGGGTGCAGAAAAGATATAACGGCGGTCTCTGGTGAGGGCAGACTTGAAAACGTGCGTTGACGGCTTGGAACTGAATTTCAAAAGTTTGAGCGAGGCGGAGATTACAGACAGTCTGTTTTGCGGCTTCGTCCGCCGTCAGGAAGTTGACAAGTGCTTTCGGAGGAAGGATGGACTGTGGATCGTTGAAAGCGATCCATTCACCGATGATTGGGACGAGAACGATTACCGGGAGCTGATTGCGAATTTGAAGCGGACTGCGCTGAACGGAATCGTTTTCGGCGCATTTGCCGACAATAGGCTCGTGGGCTTTTGCGCCGTGGACGGCGAGCTTTTTGGCAGGGGCGGAAAATACATGGATTTATCCAACATTCATGTTACCTGCGGCATGAGAAGGAAGGGCGTCGGAAAAAGGCTTTTTTCTTTGGCGGCGGAATGGGCGAAGGCTCACGGCGCCGAGAAGCTGTATATCTCCGCGCATTCCGCCATCGAGACTCAGGCGTTCTATGCTTCCTTGGGTTGCGCCGAGGCGAGCGAATACTCCGCCCTGCACACGGAGAAAGAACCCTTCGACTGTCAGCTTGAAAAGGCGCTTTAATAGCGCGAAGTCAATTTTTTTGATTAGGAGGACGAGATGAAAACCATTCGTTTGCTGTACCCGGATTATTTAAGCGGCGGCTTGGATACCTATTATTTCGGCGCGCATCTGCTTGCGCACATCCTTCCTAAAAACCATGAGCAACCGCTTTTGAAGGTTGAGCTTGCGCCTCCCGACGGAGTAAAACGCGCCGTGACCGACGGTATCTACGCAAAAAGCGAGGTTATCGACGGCATTAAAAGCGCCATGGAGCTGATTGAACGAGCAAAACCGGAAAGGATTATCACAATCGGGGGAAACTGTATCGTGTCGCAAGCGCCCTTCGACTATCTGCACGGCGTTTATGACCGGCTCGGAATTATTTGGATAGACGCACACCCGGACATTTCATCGGCAAAAAACGGCTATCCCCACGCGCACGCTATGGCGCTTGGTTCCCTAATGGGCTATGGGGACGAGTCCCTTTCCGCCCTAATCAAAAACGGCTTCTTTAAGCCCGACGAAATCCTGTATATAGGGTTGCAACCCATGCACGACTATCAGGCGGAGTTTTTGAACAATCTAAAGGTGGACTACCGAATCCGTTCTAAGGATTTTATCACCGAGGGCGAGCTGAAAGGCTTCCTCGAAAGATTCGACTGCATATTGGTTCACCTTGATATAGATGTGCTGGACGCCAACCTCTTTCACTCCACCTATTTTGCCAACAAGAGCTTGACCGGAGACGGAAGCGGAGGCGGGAAGATGACTATTGAGGAGCTGGGCTCAATACTGAAATTCATCTCTGAAAACTCAAAAATCGTCGGCTTCACGATTGCCGAATATCTGCCGTTTGATGAACACCGGTTGCACGATATGCTCTCGGAAATTAAGCTGTTTAGCGAATCGGTATAAAAAGCTCAAATTCGATGTTAATTTTCGGCGCGACTTTGCCCGGGGTCGCAAATTGTCGCCTGTCAGGCGACCGATTAAAAACAGAATGCAGTTACAATAAGGCTGTGAGGTGAAACTCACAGCTAAATCATTTTTATAGGAGGGCAAAATCATGAAAAAGTCTTTAACGGAGATTGTGTTTATCCTTGACAGAAGCGGCTCGATGGCGGGCTTGGAGGCCGACACGATAGGCGGCTTCAATTCGATGATCAAGGAGCAGAAGAAGGTTAGTGGAACCGCCTTGATTTCCACCATACTCTTTGATAACAAAAGTGAGGTCATACACGACCGTGTGGACGTGAACAGCATCGCTTTGATGACCGATAGGGAGTATTCGCCTCGCGGTTGCACCGCTCTTTTGGACGCCATCGGGGACGCTATCCATCACATCGGAAACGTTCATAAATACGCTCGAAAGGAGGACGTTCCGGAGCGGACGATGTTCGTGATTACAACGGATGGATTGGAGAACGCAAGCCATAAATATGATGCGCGGCAGGTGAAAAAAATGATCGAGCGTCAAAAGAGCAAATACGGCTGGGAGTTCCTTTTCTTGGGCGCGAACATTGATGCGGTTGAGACCGCAAGAAGTATCGGCATCGAAAGGGATCGAAGCGTTAATTTCCATAACGACAGCGCGGGTATACAGCTCAACTATGAGGTTGTAAGCGAGGCGATGACAAGGGTTCGCACCTGCCCCTCGCTTGGCAAGGATTGGAAGGATCGCATAGACGAGGACTTCAAGAGCCGATAAACCGCATTAGTATTCGTCGATGCAAAAGCAGGTTCGCGGAGGAAGTATGGAGGCTTCCCTTTTATAGCCGAACAGCTCGGCTATCAGTTCCTTGTCCGGCAGGGCCGCGATTTCCAAAGGGATTGGAATTTCCTCCGCCAGCGCGTTGCGGTTTAAAATCGCATACAGGTTCATCGGCACACGCTTCCCCTCGACGTCGCAGTCGGGGGGGAGCTTTCCAAACAGGGGACAGTCAAACTTTTGGTAAAGCGAGGTCAAAAGGCGCTTATAGCTTCCCAGGCTTAGGGCTTCCTCGATATAAGCGCCATCCTCATTCCTGTAATAAACGCAATAGCCCTGCTCCGTCATAAAGAAGGCGGCGTTGTCGGAGCGATAATCGCTGACTTTCAAGCAAAAATCCGAATAATCCCGAACGACACAGCCGCTGTAACCCTTTGTCGCCTCCGTATAAATGTCAAAAGCACGGCCGTTATCCCAATGGAATTCCATATCGGAATCGCCACGGAAACTCGCGCCCTCGATAAAGCAAGTTTCGGAGCAAAAGGTAAAGCCCAAACTGCCATAAACCGCCGGATTGGCGGGCTTGTTGAACGCAAGCGATATCCCCGATTCAACAGCGTTTTTCATCTGCGTTCGGATAACGGAAGTCATCAGTTTTCGTCCTTCAAATCCCTCGCGGGTAGCCACGCCGGAGATCATGAGCGCGGGTATTATCCGGTCGCGAACGCGGACTTGCATCTTGGTTCCGTGCGAGACCGAGAGCAATTCGCTTCCCTCGAACGCTCCGAAAGAATACTGTTCATTGAAGCGGTTTTCAAAGAACCAGTCCACAAAAGAGGGGGGATCATCGGGAAAGCGATGAACCCACAGCGACTTGGCAACTTCCCTGTCCCCGGCTTCGAGGCAGCGTATCATCATAGCTTTCTCCGGTTCTTCGTTCTGTAATGCACGCTCAGCACGATTCCAACGCATATCATCGAAGCGAGCATATTGGAGCCCCCATAGCTGATAAAGGGCAGAGGGATTCCCGTCACCGGCATGACCCCGAGATTCATCCCGATATTCTCAAAGACGTGCGTTGCAAGCATCGCGGAACAGCCAACCACAAGACAGCGCCCATACATATCCTTTGCGTTCAGCGCAATGGACAGCCAGCGAAACAGCAGGAAAAAATACAGCAGGATCAAAATTATCGCGCCTAAAAAGCCCAGCCCCTCCCCTATCCCCGAAAAGATGAAGTCGGTATGCCGCTCGGGAACATAGCCGCTCTGCGTCAGCGTGCCTTCGGTAAAGTAGCCCTTGCCAAAGAAGCCGCCCGATCCGATAACCTCCTTGGAGCGGATAACGTTAAACCCATCGCCCTGCAAATCCAGCGTTGGGTCGAGAAAGACGCGGATGCGCGCCTTTTGATCGTCGCTCAGCAAAAAGTAATATACCAGCGGCATGCTCACGCCCAAAACCGCCGCGCCTGAAATCACATACGTCCAGCTAATCTTGGCGGCGAACAGTATTGCCGCAAAGACGACGATATAGACGAGCGCCGTTCCAAAATCGCCCTGGAGAATTATCAAAACAAAAAGGACGGCAAATAGCAGGGTCGCGCCCAGCACATCGGTGAATTTATGCAACCTGCCCCTGCGCGCAATTACATCCGAACAGTATTTGGATAGGGCAAGAATAAGCGAAATCTTGCAGATCTCGGACGGTTGAAAAGCCCAGGTTCCTATCTCATACCAGCCCAGAACTCCGCGAGTCGACTCGCCTATGATGATGAGCGCCGCAAGCAAAACCACGCTTATTACATATATCCAACGGGTAAAGGGCTTGTATTTTTCATAGTCGAGCAGGGCAATCGGCACGGTGAGAATAAGCGACACTATCACATTGCCCGCCTGCCTGCCAACGTATTCAAAATTGAGCCGGTTCCAAAAGTCGGAGAAGCTGTTCTCCGTTCCGTCAAAAGGATCGGACAGAATATTGAGCAGGGTAACTAAGCCGAATAGCACGAGAACCGAAACGACTACGATGGTTATTATGTCCGGACGCGCCTTCTTTTCGAGCCTCTTGCCTTCCCTTTTCAAACTATGTATTCACCCTTAGCTTTCGGGGCGGATTCAAGCTCCTCCCTCTTTTTGTCAAAGCCCGGTTTTCTAAGCAGAGCGTAGGTGGCGTTCTTGCCCTCCTCAACTCCCGGTTGGTCAAAGGCGTTCAGATTCAAAAGCTCTCCCGCAAACGCCGTCATAACCTCAAACATATACAACAGCTGTCCTATGGTGAAAGCGTTGACCTCGGGCAGGGTCACGGTGTTCGAAAGATGCCCGCTTTTCATCACGGCGTATTCAGTTGCCGCCTGTTCAGCCTTGATAAGTTCATTTTGGGTGTGGCCGCAAAGGAAGGAAACATCCTTAATATCCAAATATCCGTCGGGGATTGGCGTTTCTTTGCGATAGCTGTCCACCCCGATAAACGTAATCACCTTGTCAAACGGGCCTTCGGTATACAGCTGAACCTGCGAATGTTGGTCGGTAACCCCCAGCGCCTTTACCGGGGTTTGACCGGCATATATTTCCGCCCCTTCGTTATCATAGCGCTTTCCGAGCGATTCCGCCCAGAGCTGAGCATACCAGTCGGATATATACTTCAAGGAATCGGCATAGGGCATCATCACATGGATGTTGCAACCCCTTTTCATCGCGGCAACCTGCATACTCGCAAGTATATAGGCAGGATTGCTCCAAACCTCATCGTTGGAGCAAAGCTCGTCCATATACGCCGCGCCGGCAAGCAGCTCCCGAATGTCGATTCCGCAAACTGCGGCGGCCAAAAGCCCAACCGGGCAGAGTTCGGAAAACCTGCCGCCCACTCCGTCGGGAACGATGAAGGTTAAAAGCTTTTCCCGCTCCGCGATTTTAACAAGATTCCCCTTCTCTTTGTCGGTCGTTGCAATCAAATGTGTTGAAATATCGTCGCCCAGCTCGCGGTGCAGAATATCGGAGATTATCAGAAGCTGGGACATCGTTTCGGATGTTCCGCCCGACTTGGTTATCACGTTGAACATCGTCTTTTTGACGTCAATTACATCCAAAAGAGCCGCCATCCGTTCCGGGTCAACGTTATCCTCCACATAGAGCTTGGGAGCGTTGCGCTTTTCCCTGGACAGCTCGTTATACCTCGGATGGCACAGCGCCTGATGAACCGCAATCGGGCCGAGCGCGCTTCCGCCGATGCCTAAGACGACAAAGCTCTCAAATTCGTTGCGGATATGCTCGGCGCAAGCTTCGATCTTTGTCAGAACCTCATCCTGATTATAGGGCAATTCGCGCCACTTCATAGCGCCGCGTTTCAGCTTCATGCCCTCAACCGACTTAGTCAGGGGGAGCGCGTCAATCTCGCTGCGGCAAAGGCCGTTGTCCCCGATGTTCTCGCGCATCATGTTGTTCAGGTTAACCCTTATGCGCATGGAATCGCGCCAGTTTTTATCCTCGTATCTTTTCATAAGTAACCTCCGAATTTTCTCAATTTATACTACCACAGATTCCCGCTAATGGGAACAGAATAATTCCGAAAGTTGGAGATATGAGCTTTCAAGCTCGTTTAGCCCGTCGTACATATCGCTATACACCTCGATAAACAAGGGGCCTTCATATCCCCGCTCCATCAATGCAATCTTCAGCCTTTTAAAGTCAAATTCGCCGCTTGCGGGCATCATCAGCTTCGGTTTTCCGTTCAAAAGCCGATAGTCGCAAAGGTGGACGTTAACCAAATCCTCGCCCACCGCCTCGATATAGTCGAAGGGATTGGTGTTTGCTCTAACAGCTTGCTTGATGTCCAGCACATACTTTAAACCGCGATGGCTCAGCTCTTTTTTCAGCATCGCGCCATACTCAGGCTCATGATAGATGCACCAGCTCACATTCTCCAAGGCGAGGCAAAGCCCCCGCTCCCGAGCCAGTTCGACGAGCGCCGCCAGATTATCAATAACCCTCTTGCTCTCCAAGTTTTTCGCCGCGCCCGACAGATGCGCAGGCCCGTGCATCACATAGCACCGTGCATTTAGAAAGGCGGCGGCGTCAAGCACGCGTTGATAAATCGCTATTGCGTCCCCCTTTTGCCGTTCATGTATCGAAAACAACTGCGACTCAAACTGTGAACTCAGCGGGTGAACGCTGTATGCCGAAAGCCCGTTATCCTCCAGCCGCGCCCTGAGGAGCTTAACGAAGCCGGGTTCATACTCAGAGAACGAATTTAAAAAAATCTCAACGGTTTTTACGCCCATTCTGCCAAGGCTTATGAGCGAGTCCTCCGTATGTTGCTTATGAAAAAAACAAGCTGTTGAAATTCCTAATTCCATGTTCTGCCCCTTTAAATTTCTTACTACCATTATAGCAGGAAAAAATTTGTTTGCGTGCATAAAAATTTTTTAGTTTTTTGCCAAAACCCTGTTTACAAAACCATTTTTTTCGTGTATGCTATAACCGTTGAAAAACAAAAACAATTTTTAAGGGAGCAAAAACATGATCGATCTTTCTATGAATCGTGACAATCTCAAGCGTGCCGTTGACAGGGCACGCGAAAAGGGAATTATTATTCCGACCTTCGCGCAGATGCAAAATCCCGATCTTATTCCGCAAAAAATCAAGGATCAGCTTGCATCGGTAGGGCTCTGGGACATCAATCCTTTGAACCTGTTCCGCATCACATGGAGAAACAACCCCGTTGAAAAGGGCGGCGACGGAAAATACGGCGACGTCAACTTTATCGAGGTTCCCTCCGCGCTGTCCGGCGTTAAGGCTCGCATCGTTATCCTGGTTGGCAAGTGGTTCCCCACCGGTTGCCACAAGGTCGGCGCTTCTTTCGGTTGCCTCGTTCCCCGTCTCGTCACCGGTCAGTTCGATCCCACCTATCATAAGGCGGTATGGCCGTCCACCGGAAACTATTGCAGAGGCGGCGCATATAATTCTGCCCTTCTCGCCTGCAATTCCATTGCTATCCTTCCCGCCGAAATGAGCCAGGAGAGGTTTAATTGGCTGAGCGAAGTAGCCGGCGAAGTTATCGCCACCCCCGGCTGTGAATCCAATGTCAAAGAGATCTTCGACAAGACCTGGGAGCTTCGCAGAACCCGTGAGGACGTCGTTATCTTCAACCAGTTCGAGGAGATGGGCAATCCCCTCTGGCATTATCAGGTTACCGGTAAGGCGATCTACGACGTGATCGAGACGATTCGCGGCGAAAAGGGCCACTTTGCGGGCGCTTGCTTCACCTCCGGTTCTGCAGGAACCATGAGCGCGGGCGACTACCTCAAGGAAAAATACCCCGATTCCAAGCTCGGCGTAGGCGAAGCCCTCCAATGCCCAACCCTGCTGAATAACGGATTCGGCGGCCACCGAATCGAGGGCATCGGCGACAAGCACGTACCGTGGATTCACAACGTTAAGAACACCGATATGGTCGTTGCAATCGACGACGAGGACAGCCAGAAGCTCCTGCGCCTGTTCAATGAGCCTGAGGGCCACAAGTACCTGATAGAGCAGGTGGGCGTTCCCGCTGACTTCGTTGAGAAGCTGCCTCTGCTCGGCATCTCCGGCATCGCAAATATGCTTTGTTGTATAAAGATGGCGAAGTATTATGAGCTGACCGAGAACGATATTCTTGCCACCGTCGGAACTGACTCCGCCGAGATGTATCAGAGCAGAATTTCCGAGCTTTCCGAGGCTGACGGCGCATACACCCCGCTTATGGCGGCGGCCGATTATGCTGAGCATCTGCGCGGAATTCGCACCGACACGATGGAGGAGCTTACCTATGAGACCCGCAAGCGTATCCACAACCTCAAGTACTATACCTGGGTAGAGCAACAGGGCAAGACGGTTGAGGAGCTTAACGCTCAGTGGTATGACAAGGATTACTGGACGGGCATCCACAATCAAATGGACGAGATTGACGCGCTCATCGACGAATTCAATAATGCAACAGGCTTGCTGTAAGCCTTAGATAATCGAAGGGCCGCTGTTTTCACGCAGCGGCCTTAATATTTGCCTTAAATTTACCTCAGCCGTCCACTTTGGCATTAATCTTTGTAAATTTGGCGCATTGCCATGCCTGAATCTCCATTTGAACCGTAAGCACCATTTTCAACATCTCCTTATTGGTGACCGGCAAGCCGATGCGAACTTCGGGATTGCGCCCGTATGCCGGCACGATAAGCCCCGTTGCGGACTCCTCTCCGGCTCCGCTTTCCGCGCTTATATAGAAGTCCGCCTTGCTTCCGTTGCGAATGGTCAGCCTGCGGCTTTCGCTCTTATTGTCTGTGCGTGTGCGATTCTGCGTAGCAAGTCGTTTGGCGCTCGTGCCGCCAAGGTTTTCGTATAGAGTAACCGTCTGATTCCGTGACGTAGCCTCCTTTGCATACTGCGTTGGAATCCCACTTTGGATTATATGCGACAGATACAGAAACTCCGGAACATCTAAAAAGCAGTTCACCTTTGCCGTCATCCTGTTCCCCTGCTCCGGGTCGTATTGCGCAAAAAGCAAACCGATTTTGCCCTTGCCTGTATCATAGTGACGATTGATCTCCAAGAAGCAATTCTTACCGTCAATTCTATATATCTGACGGTTCTCATAGGTAATGTTTTCGTTCATTCTTTCCTCCGGTTAAAGTTATAGTCGCCCCGTCAATCGGCGGTTATAAAGAAGATTATGGAGTCGGTGAAGGAATAGTTGCCGGCA
>JAUNBM010000064.1 GCA_030527115.1 Clostridia bacterium | reverse complement strand
CAACTAAAAGCTCCGTTTAGGGATAGATGTGCAATGAGGGGTTGTAGCTTATTCGGATCTACCCCAACTATTGACATAGAGCCCAAAAAACGGGCGTTTCCGCTTTGGAACTGCTCGTTTGAACTTGCGCTATTTTGAATCCTGCTCAACCGCCGCGCCGAAAGCTATGCAAGACCTATCATTATCCATTGCGGCAGTTATCTTACAAGCTTAGTTTTCGATGGGCTTCATCGCACCCCATAGAGTGCCATATCCTCGCATATCCTGAGATGAGTTGTCGTAAAATAACGGAATAAGAGCCTGCCCGTTCTTGACTTTTGTTATCAAATATGATAACATATGGACGGGTTTTTCAGAGAGGAGGGCAAGCGATGGATCAAGAGGGTAAACTACTGCAAGCAAGGCAGCGTATTATTTCTCAGCTTGTGGAAGCGCGGCTTGAAAAGAAAATGTCGCAGGCAGAGCTTGCCAAATTAATAGGGACACAGCGTTCCAATATATGCCGCATAGAAAGCGGCGGACAGAATGTATCTCTGGACTTATTGATAAAAATATCAGAAGCGCTTGGCAAGGATGTCAATGTTCTTTTGGAGGAAAGGAGTAAACCGACGATGTTCCAATACAGCCTCAGATTGTATGATGAGGAGCTTTTGACCTTTTCCCTCGAAGAAAAGGGCTTGGAAGGATTAAAAGCGCACATCGACACGGTGAACGAGGAACGCAAAAATGTGTTTCCGTTGGATCTTGAGCTGACAGACACCGGAATCATCAAATGGTTGGAACATAGGATTATTCCCAAAAACCGCGCCTTTGCTGATATCATCTTAAAAACGCTCAGACTCAGTCTGAACAACACGAAAGGTATCATTGATGTGTGTAAAGGGCTGTCTCTGAATGACAGCTATTGGGTTGTCCCTTGTGGATTTGAAGGAACCTTTGCACAGTATAATCTTTATGAAAACCGGTTTTCGGAAATATTGTCTTTGGTGGCTTACACCGGCGTCGGGCAAAGGCATCAGGCGTTTACGACTTCACCTGAATTGACCACGCAGGGAATGCTTCGCAAGGCATGGCGTTTTATTGAAAACGATGGGATTTATCTCTACAAGGGCGGCACAGAGGGCGCTGCCAATACGGGCTATGAGCCGTACAGCGAATACTATGCCTGTCAGATTGCACAAGTGATGGGACTTGAAGCCGTGAACTATGACCTTGAAAACTGGAAAGGCATTCTCGCCTCCAAATGCCGGTTGTTTACGGATGAAAATACAGCCTTTGTACCGATAGGCAGAATTGTGAAAAGCGGTGGAATCAAGGCTTGCATGGACTATTACGCAGGCTTGGGCGACGCTTTCTCGGAGCAACTTCGGAGTATGCTGGTATTTGACGCCGTTATTTACAATGAGGATCGACACTTCGGGAATTTCGGCGTACTGCGCGACAATCATACTGGGAAAATCCTGCGTCCGGCGCCTATCTTCGACAACGGACTGTCTTTGTTTAACTACGGGATGCCGGAGGATTTCAAAAATCTGAAAGCCTATGCACAAACGCGCTCCAATCCCTACGGTGTTTCTTACGAAAGCATCTGTAAGGAGGTTATGGGGGCAAAGCAAAGAGCGCAGTTGCGGCGTTTAATCGGATTTTCCTTCAAACGCCATGATAGTATCAATCTCCCGGAGGAACGCCTGACCTCCATTGAGAGGCAGATTGACAGCAGAGTGCGGGAACTTCTCGCACTGCCACGCACCCCTGCCACACGAAAACCAGCCGATAAAGAACGATAAACAGCATTCGAAACAATATCTCGGGATCAACGGCAGGTCTTCCGTTATCTAAACAATACAGCGGCTCACAAAGCTTATATAAACCCAAAATCAACCGCCGCGCCGAAAGCTAAGCAAGACCTATCATTATCCATTGCGGCGGTTTTCTTATAAGCTTAATTTTCGATGGGCTTCATCGTCGGGAACAACAGCACATCCCTGATGGTGGCGGAGTTTGTCAACAGCATGACCATGCGGTCAATCCCTATCCCTATCCCTCCGGTGGGCGGCATTCCATATTCAAGCGCCGTGCAGAAATCCTCGTCAATCATCATCGCCTCGTCGTCGCCCTTGGCGCGTTCCATCGCCTGCTGTAAAAAGCGCTCGCGTTGCACTATCGGATCGTTCAGCTCCGAATAGGCGTTGGCATACTCGTGCCCGCAGATGAAAAGCTCGAAACGGTCGGTAAGATGGGGCTTGCCGGGGATACCCTTTGTAAGCGGAGAATTTTCAACCGGATAGTCGGTGATAAAGGTGGGCTGGATGAGCTTGTCCTCAACGAAGGCGTCGAATGCCGCCACGAGCAACTTGCCGCGGCTTGAAGCTTTGTCCTCAACGTTCAGCCCGATGCCCTTTGCGAGGGAGACGGCGTCCTCGTCGGAGGAGCAACCTAAAAAGTCAGCCCCGGTATACTTTTTCACCGCCTCGTTCATAGTCATCCGCGCAAAAGGCGGGGTCAGGTCGATATCCCTGCCCTGATAGCTGATGCGGGTGGTTCCGTTTACCAGCTGACAGCAATGCGCGAACAGATCCTCACAGAGGTTCATCATGCCGCGCAGGTCGGTATAGGCCTGGTACAGCTCGATAGTCGTAAATTCGGGGTTGTGCATCGCATCCATGCCCTCGTTGCGGAACAGGCGGCCGATTTCATAGACCTTTTCCAGCCCGCCGACGATGCACATCTTGAGATGCAGTTCCGTGGCTATCCGAAGATACATATCCAAATCGAGCGTATTGTGGTGGGTGGTGAAAGGGCGGGCAGAAGCGCCGCTGGCGGTCGTATTCAAAACGGGGGTTTCGACTTCGATGAAGCCCTGCCCGTTCAGCCGCTCGCGGATGGCGGCGATGATTGCGCTGCGCTTTTTGAAGGTTTCGCGGACGTCGGCGTTCATAAACAGATCGACATACCGCTGACGGTAGCGCAATTCGGGATCTCTAAGCCCGTGGAATTTCTCGGGAAGCGGGCGCAGCGATTTTGAGAGGAGAACTATCTCTGAAGCGTGGATGGAAGTCTCGCCGGTTCGCGTTTTAAAAACCGTTCCGGCAACGCCGAGGATATCGCCTATATCGTAAGCCTTAAAGTCGGCATACGCCTCCTCGCCAACGTCGTCGCGCTTCACATAAATCTGGATATCGCCCTCCCCGTCGAGGATATGGGCAAAGCTCGCCTTGCCCATGATGCGCTTGGACATCATGCGCCCGGCTATTCGAACGGGCTTGCCTTCGAGCGCCTCAAAGCCCGCTTTGATATCTTCGCTGTGATGCGTCTGCTCAAAAGCGAGCTGGAGAAAGGGGTTTTTTCCGGCTTCGGTCAGCGCTTTGAGCTTATCGCGGCGAATCTGAAGCAACTCGGACAGCTCTTGCTGGGTGATTTCCAAATCGAGTGGGGGTTGTTCCATGGGACGGTCTCCTACTGCCAAATTTTATTTTCCGATTCCGATAATCTCAATCTTCTGCACGCCGCCGGGGGTGGTCACATCGACCTTGTCGCCCTGCTTGTGTCCGAGCAGAGCTGAGCCTATCGGGGACTCGTTGGATATCTTCGCGGCGGCAGGGTCGGCTTCGGCGCTACCGACGATGCGGTAAGTGGTCTTTACGCCCCGCGGCCCGCCGAGACGGATGGTGACGGTCGAGCCGACGGAAACCATCGTCAGGTTCAGGGCGGTTTCGTCGATAACCTTGGCACTGCGGAGTTCGTTTTCAAGCTGGACGATATCGTACTCGTTCTTCGCCTGCTCGTTCTTTGCCGCATCGTATTCGGCGTTCTCGCTGAGATCGCCAAAGGCGCGCGCAATCTTGAGCATCTCGGCAATTTCCAGCCTGCGCGTATTCTTCAAATATTCAAGACGCTCCTCGCGCTTGTTGATTTCTTCCTGTGTCAACCAGATTTCAGCCATTTTTATCGCTCCTCCATATTATATAAGGAAAGGACTCCTTTTTTGAACTCACTTATTATAGAGTTTAGTTTCCCGCCTGTCAAGTAATATTCTTTTCAACTCATCGAGAGTTGACGCCGAATTTATGCGCCGTCTAAGCTCCGCCGCTCCACGCATTTCAAAGAAGAAGAAGGGCAGGTGCTTGCGCAGTTCGATAAGCCCGCGCTCGCCCTTTTCGGCAAGCTCCGCCTCGGCGTGCGCCAGAGCCAGCTCAAGCTTCTCCTCCTCGGTTGGCGGCGTATAGTCTGTCCCCGAAAGCGCCGCTTTAATCTCGGCAAAGACATAGGGCCTGCCCAGAGCGCCGCGTCCTATCATAATTCCGTCACAGCCGGTGTGTGCCAGCGTCGCGAGGGCTGAGCTTGCGTTGGAAACGTCGCCGTTGGCTATGACGGGAATCGAGACCTTGCGCTTTATTTCTGCGATAGCGTCGATATTCGCCCTGCCGCCGTATAACTGCATACGGGTTCGCCCGTGTACCGTGAGCATCGAAACGCCGCTGTCCTCAATCCTTCTTGCAACTTCGATATAGTTTTGATTCCGCTCGTCCCAGCCGAGCCGCATCTTAACGCTGATGGGCACGGAGGAGGCGCTTACCATCGCCCGCAGAATGACGCTTATAAGCTCCGGCTTTAAAAGCAGGGCGGAACCGTCGCCGTTCGAGGTGATCTTGGGCGCGGGACAGCCGAGGTTAAAATCTATGCAGGGGATTCTTCCTTGCAGGGAATCGCTGAGGCGTTTCGTTATCTCGGACAGAATTGCGGGATCGCTCCCAAAGAGCTGAACGCCCGTTGCGGGTTCGGATGGGTCGATTTTGAGTAGTTCAAGGGAGCGAAGTCCGGAGTAGAACAGCCCTTTTGCGCTCACCATCTCGCAAAAAGCCATATCACAGCCGAAGCGGTAGCACAGCTTTCTGAAAGCCAAATCCGAAAAGCCTGCCATGGGAGCAAGCATTACGGCTTGGGAGGGCAGGTTGAGCTTCACGGCGTGGCCTCAGCTTCGGGCGTGGGAGTTGCGGCGGGCATCGGGGTCAACTCCGGATTGGGGGTGTTGGGCGCATCTATTTCGGGGTCGATCTCCAGCACCGTCAGGGAGGCAATGTACCAGCGTCCGTCGATGGAGGCGAGCCTCAGCTCATAGCGTATCGGAGTCCATTCGGGAATCGAGGAGGCGGTCGAGTCAACATTGGCTGAACCGCGGATATCCGGACATTGCTCGACTATTACTGCGGATATCGTCGAAGCCCAGGGCCAAACGGCAACGTCGGAGATGGAGAGCCGGTAATCATAATCGGTTATCGTGTAGCCGGAATAGGTGTTGGCGGAGAGAGCGACGTCGGAAGCGATGCAGTCCTCGGTGAAATAGCTGGTAAGATCGAGGATTTCCCCATCCTGCAGGATGCACTCGGCGCGCAAAGACATTCCTTCATTTATAAGTATATAGGCGTTAGCCAGGCGCATACACATCATGAAGGAGAGGATGCAAAGGCCGATGAGTGCGACAAACGCGACTATCGTTTTTGTAAAGTAGGTGATTGCGCGGCGAATGATGCGAAGTCGAAGCACCTTCGCCTGAATGCTCCCAATGCGTTTGTCGGGCTTTACAGTAGTCATTGCAGAACATCATACCATATAATCGCAAGTTTTTCAACCGCCGGATGGCTGTGAGGCGAATACG
>JAUNBM010000022.1 GCA_030527115.1 Clostridia bacterium | reverse complement strand
TATTCGCGCCGCTTTGCAAATGGAAAGTGTCGAATTGATGCTTTTATTCTTCGTACCTAAATTGCAAGATCAAATCGGACACTATCAAAGAGTTCAGAAGAGGTACGGTAATTGAAGATTTTTCGCGGGAGATTGTTGATCCAATCTTCCACAAAAGCGATAGCTTCATCTGATACAGTATCGAAATCCGTTCCTTTTGGGAAGAACCGCCGAACCAAGGAATTCTGCTTTTCGTTGGTTCCTCGTTCAAAAGCGGAATAAGGATGAGCATAGTACACCTCAGCCTCCGGCAAGGCGTCCGATAACTCCGCAAACTCACTCCCATTGTCGCTGGTCATCGTCTTAAAAATGCCGGAAAAGTTTTCGCCATGCCGTTCCCTCAACTTTTCTATACCCTCCCTTACCGCTTCTTTGGAGCATGAAGATATCTTCACCAAGTATCGTCTTCGAGTATAGCGCTCATCTATGCTCAACAGCGCTGCCGAGCTTTCTTTTTTACCTTTAATAGTATCTATCTCTCCATGTCCAAACTCCTCTCTGCGCTCCACCTCTTCGGGTCGTTGTTCAATGCTCATACCGTATAATCTCCTGTTTGTCCTGTCTTTCTCCCGCTTTGTTCTCCTTTTCACCCTCATCGGCAGGTCTATGTTCCTTGTCCCTAACAAGCATTGGTCGATATAGTTATAAAGGGTCTTTGTACAAACCACCTCCTTGAAGATGTTTTCGATTCGCGCTCTGCCACATATTGCATCCGGAGATAGTCCCCCTTTTTTCATCTTCTCATCCGCGTAGCGGACAAAATCCCATGCCTGTATCAGCTTTAACGGCTTTCGGCTGTTTTGACGGCGTTCTTCATATACCCTTTGTCCTGCATCGCTGAAATATCTTTGATACCGGCTTAGGTCGCTTCGCATCTGATCTACCGTTCCGCGTTCAAGTTCTTTATACAGCGTGGAGCGCGCTATCCCCAGCAACCTTGCTATTTCCGTCTTAGCTATCCCTTGTTTTATCAATATTTCTATCTGCGCCCTTTTTTCTTTCGTTAAGTGCTTGAACTTCCTTTCCGTTATGGTATATTCTTCGTATGAAACCCAAAACGGGGTTTATGCTCAGAGCCGTCCCTGAAGAACCGGTAGGATTTTTGGAAAACAAAAAAGGCTCGCCGCCTTTTTTGTTGAACTTCGGAGGGATCTCTCCCTCGAATACTATTCTGTTTGACGTGCCCCGCCTTAAACCAGCTCCAGCACGACCATCATAGCCGCATCGCCGCGACGAGCGCCCAGTTTGTACATACGGGTATAGCCGCCCTTGCTTCCGTCCTTCGCGCGCGCCGCATATTTCGGCGCAAGCTCACGGAACAGCTTTTCAACGACCGGATGCGCCTTATCCTTGGTACGCTCCTTATATTCCGACTTGCTCTCCTTCTTTCCCTTCGGTTCGGGCACATCATAGAGATACGCCATTATCTGCCTGCGGGCATGGAGCTTTGAAGGCTTATCCTGAAGCTTCTCAACCTTGATTATCTGATCCTTCTCGTTGCGGGTTTCCTTCTCAACCATCTCGCTGTTCTCATGCTCGTTTATCGCAAGCGTGATCAGCTTTTCGGCGATCGAGCGAATCTCCTTCGCCCTTTGCTCGGTGGTCACTATTTTCCCGTTCCATATCAAAGCGGTGGTCTGATTCCTGAGCAATGCAACACGCTGGTCAGAGGGCTTTCCGAGTTTCCTGTTTGCCATTGTGCTTCCTCCTTAATCTTCGTTAGGGCGCAGAGCCAATCCAAGCTGCGCCAATTTTTGCTGTACTTCTTCGAGCGACTTACGACCCAAATTACGAACCTTCATCATCTCGTCCTCGTTGCGCTGAACCAACTCGTCAACCGTGTTGATTCCGGCGCGCTTTAAGCAATTGTACGAACGCACGGAAAGGTCAAGCTCCTCGATATTCATTTCGAGAATCTTTTCCTTCTTGCTGTCTTCCTTTTCAACCAAAATCTCAACGCCCTGCACATGATCGGTCAAGTTGATAAACAGACCGAGATGCTCCGTCAAAATCTTCGCCGCTAAGGAAGCCGCCTCCTCCGGACGGAGGCTTCCGTTTGTCCAAATCTCCAAGGTGAGCTTGTCGAAGTCGGTTATCTGGCCGACACGCGTATTGTCAACCGAATAGTTGACCTTCGTTATCGGCGTGAATATCGAGTCAATCGCAATTTCACCGATCGGCATATCCGGCCGCTTGTTACGCTCGGCAGTTACATATCCTCTGCCGTGATCGAGCAGAATCTCCATGCGGAGCCTGCCGTTGGTATCAAGCGTCGCAATGTGCAATTCGGGGTTGACGATTTCAACATCCGAGTCGGGGATTATGTCGCCCGCCGTCACCTCGCATTCGCCGATAGCGTCGATTATAACCTTTTTTGCGCCCTTGCAATGAAGTCTGCAACAAAGCTCTTTGAGGTTCAGTATGATCTCGGTAACGTCCTCTTTGACGCCTTCAATCGTGGAAAACTCATGCAACACGCCGTCGATGCGTATCGACGTTGCCGCAACGCCAGGCAAGCTGGAGAGCAACACTCTGCGCATGGAATTCCCAAGCGTGGTTCCAAAACCGCGCTCCAACGGCTCGATTACGAACTTGCCGTAGTCCTCCGTACTCTCAACGCATTCGAGTTTGGGCTTTTCAATCTCTATCATCTTTTACCCTCCTTCGGTAATGTCGAACGGTCAGCCTGTCGGCTTAC
The DNA here is from genome assembly GCA_030527115.1 of Clostridia bacterium. Classification (GTDB taxonomy): domain Bacteria; phylum Bacillota; class Clostridia; order Christensenellales; family CAG-138; genus JAQUTY01. The sequence goes on along the minus strand of JAUNBM010000022.1, from coordinate 31,353 downwards.
CTGGAATAGAACTCAACGATCAGGTGCTCCTCAATCGTCAAGTCGATATCCTCGCGCTGCGGCAACGCCAGCACCTTGCCCGTGAGATTCTCACTGTCAAGCTCCAGCCACTGGGGAACCGTGCGCTTCGCGCCCTGCTCCTTCAGCGCAGCAAAGAACGGGATATCCCTGCTCCTCTCGCGAACCGAAATCACGTCGCCAACCTTAACCTGATAGGACGCGATATCGACCTTGTTGCCGTTTACCAGCACATGACCGTGCGTCACCATCTGACGCGCCATCGGGCGGGATTCGCCTAAGTTCAGGCGGTACGCTACGTTGTCAAGCCTTCTTTCGATAAGCGACAGCATATTCTCGCCGGTTACACCGCGCATATTGGTCGCCATCTCATAATACTTATGGAACTGCGACTCCATGATGCCGTAAGCGCGGCGCACCTTCTGCTTCTCGCGAAGCTGAACGCCGTACTCCGACTGCTTTTTCCTTCCCTGACCGTGCATTCCCGGAGGGGTATGGCGGAGCGTCAGCGCGCACTTTTCAGTATAACAACGGTCGCCCTTCAAAAACAGCTTCATGCCCTCTCTGCGGCATTGTCTGCATACGGAACCTGTATATCTTGCCATTTGCTTTCCCTCCTTACACTCTTCTGCGCTTCGGCGGACGGCAACCGTTATGCGGTATGGGCGTTACATCCTTAATCATGTTTACGTCCAAACCTGCCGTCTGCAGGGCGCGGATAGCCGCTTCACGCCCGGAGCCCGGGCCCTTAACGTATACTTCAACGGTCTTTAAGCCGTGCTCCATCGCCGCCTTCGCCGCGGTCTCGCTCGCCATCTGAGCCGCGAACGGGGTGGATTTCCTCGATCCGCGGAAGCCCAGCGAACCTGCGCTCGACCAGGCGATTGCGTTGCCCTGGAGATCGGTCATCGTAACCAGGGTGTTGTTGAAGGAGGAGCGGATATGCGCCTGTCCGCGCTCGATGTTCTTTCTCTCGCGACGCTTGCGCGTTGTGGCCTTCTTGATCTTTCCCTTTGCCATCTTTCTTCCTCCTTACTTTCTCTTACCGCCCTGAGTCCTCTTGGGGCCCTTGCGGGTTCTTGCGTTCTGCTTCGTGCTCTGTCCTCTTACGGGCAGTCCCTTGCGGTGGCGCACTCCACGATAACAGCCGATCTCAATCAGCCGCTTGATGTTCATCGAGGTTTCGCGCCTCAAATCACCCTCAACCTTAACATTGTGGTCAATATACTCCCTGAGCTTGTTGACGTCGCTTTCCTCCAGATCACGGACGCGAATATCAGGGTTTACACCCGTCGCCGCGAGGATCTCGGAAGCGGTTTTCCGACCGATACCGAAGATATAGGTTAAGCCGATTTCGACTCGCTTATCTCTCGGAAGGTCTACGCCGGCAATACGTGCCATATTGTTTCTCTACCTCCGTTAATTTTGTTCTTTTTATGTTTAAGCCCTCAAGTTGCGCCCCTTTGGGAGCGCCAGCCGCCTCTCGGACTCTCTTTCGGCTCTCAGCCCTGCTTCTGCTTGTGCTTGGGATTATCGCAAATGATCATTACTCTGCCCTTGCGCTTGATAATCTTGCACTTCTCGCAAATCGGTTTTACAGACGGTCTGACTTTCATCTTTTGCTTCTCCTTAAAACTTTATTTTTAATTCTTCCCGCGCCAGGTTATCCTGCCTCGCGACAGGTCATACATCGACAGTTCAACGGTTACCTTGTCGCCGGGGAGTATGCGAATATAATTCATCCGCAGTTTTCCCGATATGGTCGCCAAAATCTTGTGCCCGTTTTGGAGCTTAACCTCGAACATCGCGTTCGGAAACGCATCGGTTACGACGCCTTCTACTTCAATGACATCCTGTTTGGACAAGCTATACCTCCTTACTGCTCGTTAATCCCTGCTCTTTGAGATACTTCCTGACGTCCGCATCGAGTATCCGCTCGCCCCGGCGAACCGCTTCAAAGGGCGGGATTTTGTCAAGCTTCTTTATGTGCCTGACCTTCTTTCGCTTGGGCTTGTTAAGCTTACGCAACGCTCCGTCACAGAGCATAACCCAATCGGTTCCGATCACCTCGACGATTACAAACGCACGTTTGGCGTCTCTGCCCGCCTTGCTCAAAACCGCATCGCCAACTTTGAATCCTTCGCCGCTCATGCAAGTTCCTCCGAACAGGTCAAAAGCACGGGTTCGCCCTCGGTGATCGCCAAAGTGTTCTCGTAATGCGCCGACGGCTTGCCGTCCCGCGTCTTTACCGTCCATCCGTCATCCATCTGCCAGACCTTCCATGTTCCCAGGTTGATCATCGGCTCGATTGCAAGCGTCATTCCTGCCTGCAACCTCTGCCGCGCCCACGGCGAAACGAAATTCGGAACCTCCGGTTCTTCGTGGAGCTGACGTCCAATCCCGTGTCCCACCAGATCGCGCACGACTCCGTAGCCGTGCTTTTCGGCGTGACTTTGAATCGCGGCGGAGATATCGGAAATACGATAGCCCTCTTTGCAGAATTTTAGACCTTCAAAGAAGCACTCCCTGGTAACTCTTACCAGTCTTTCCACCTCCTCGTCGGCCTCTCCGACGATAAAGGTTCTCGCCGCATCCCCCTGCCAGCCGTCCAGCTCCGCGCCGATATCGCAACTTACGATATCGCCCTTGCGAAGCCTCCGGTTTGAGGGAATCCCATGAACGACCTCCTCGTTAATCGAGATGCAAACGCTCTTTGGATAGCCGTTATAGCCAAGGAACGATGGCGTTGCGCCCTGCCCGACGATATAATCATGCGCAAGCTTGTTCAGCGCCTCCGTCGTTATCCCGGGCCGGATATTTCTTCCGAGCAATTCGAGCGCGCCTTCCACAATCCTGCCCGACAGGCGCATCTTCTCGATTTCAGCCTTCGTTTTGATCGTAATCATTCTTCCAGCTTTCCGAAGATTTCCGCGCCGACCGTATCAATCGGAGCGTCCCCGTTCACCTCGAGCAACTTGCCCCTCTGTAAATAGAACTCTATCAACGGAGCGGTCTTTCGCTCATAGACGGACAAACGGTTTTTGACGGTTTCCTCCCTGTCGTCGTCACGCTGATAAAGCGCGCCGCCGCAGTCGGGACATCTTCCGCCATCGACACGGGACACATGATGCGCCGCGCCGCAGTCCGGACACATTCTGCGTCCGCTGATTCGCTCGACCAAACGGGAAAACGGAACCTCGATATCAATGACCCGGTCTATCTCCGTTATCTCCTCGAGCGCCTCGGCCTGCTCGACCGTGCGGGGGAACCCGTCAAACAAGAAGCCCCTCGCACAGTCCGGCGCCTCGATACGGTTCTTCACCATACCGATAATCACATCATCGCTGACCAGCTCGCCGCGGTCGATTGTGCTCTTAGCCTTTAAACCCAGCTCCGAGCCCTTGCGAATCTCAGCTCTCAGCATATCCCCCGTGGAGATATGCGCTATGCCGTATTTCGCGGCGATCCTTGCGGCCTGCGTTCCTTTTCCCGCGCCCGGCGGGCCCAAGAGAATCAGCTTCATCTTAGCTCAAGAAGCCCTTGTAGTGGCGCATCAGAAGCTGGGATTCCAACTGCTCCGTAGTCTCCAAACCGACGCTGACCATAATCAAAACGCTCGTTGCGCCGAACATACTCGTTACGCCGAGCTGGTTCAACAAAATCGTCGGAATGATGGCTACTACCGCCAGGAACAAGCTTCCGAACAGCGTCAGGCGGTTGGATATCTTGCCGAGGTATTCCCCTGTCGGCTTGCCCGGACGTATGCCGGGGATAAACCCGCCGTTCTGTTGCAAATTCTTGCTCATCTCAACCGGATTGAAGGTTATCGACGTATAGAAGTAACCGAATCCGATGATCAGCAGGAAGTAAATGACATAATACGCTATCGGCAACGGCGCATTAGCGGACATATTGTTCGACCACCAGACGATGAAGCCGCTTTCCTGATTGAAGAACTGCATTATCATCTCGGGGAACTGCATCAGCGTCATGGCAAAGATCAGCGGCAAAACGCCGTTGGAATTCGCCTTCATCGGCAGATGCGTACTCTGTCCGCCGTACATCTTTCTTCCGACTACGCGCTTGGCATATTGAATCGGAATCTTGCGCACGGCACGGTCAATGAACACGACAAAGGTGATCAGCGCGACGATCGCAATGAACGCCAGCGGAATCTGCCAGTACATCGAGAGCGTAAAGAACTTCTCGAAGCAGTCTACGAAGAACGGTATGACACGCGATACTATTGAAGCGAAGATCAGCATGGATATTCCGTTGCCGATGCCCTTCTCGGTAATCCGCTCGCCCAACCACATCAGGAACGCAGTTCCCGCCGCGGAGAACACCGCAATACTGCCGTATACGAACCAGGTCGGATATGTTCCCACCACGACTATGTCCGAGCCATAGGTAATTATGATGCCCAGCGACTGAACGACAGCCAGCGCGACGCCGATATATCGGGTGATCTTCTCGATCTTCTGCCTGCCGTCCTCCTGCTTGCTTATCCTTTCAAGGCTCGGAATCGCAATCGTGAGGAGCTGCATGATAATCGACGCCGTTATGTACGGCGAAATACCCATCGCGAATATCGTAAACTGGGAAAACGCCGAACCCGACAGCAGATTCATGAAGTCGAACAGCGCTCGTCCCTCGATCGCCTGTTGCCAGGCCTCGACGTCGATTCCCGGAATGGGAATCTGGGAGCCAAGGCGGTAGACTACCAGCAGAATCAGCGTATAAAGCATCTTCTTGCGGATGTCCTTGACCTTGAACGCGTTGATAAATGTCCTAAACATCAGACCACCTCAACAGTTCCGCCTGCCTTTTGGATGGCTTCCTCTGCGGATTTAGAGAACTTCGCCGCCTTGACGTTCAGCTGCTTAGTCAATTCGCCGCCGCCCAAAACCTTCAGGCCGTCCTTTTCGATCTTGCTGACGACGCCCTGCTTTTTGAGCATCTCAACCGTGACCTCCGTTCCGTTCTCCAACCTTTCGAGGTCGGAAATATTGATGATGGTATATTCCTTCGCAAAGCGGTTGTGGAAGCCGCGCTTGGGCAGACGGCGCGCCAGAGGCATCTGACCGCCCTCGAAACCGTTCTTCTTGGTTCCGCTCCTCGCTTTCTGACCCTTATGACCCTTTGCGGAGGTCTTGCCTATACCCGAACCGGTTCCGCGTCCCACGCGCTTGGGGGACTTCTTCGTTCCGGGAATTGGTTGTAATTCGTGAAGTTTCATCCTGAAAACCTCCTTATATCTCTTCGACCTTGACAAGGTGCTTGACCTTGAAGATCTGTCCGCGAATGCACGCGTTGTCGGGTTTCTCTACTGTCTGGTTGAGCTTTCTCAACCCCAGCGCCTTAACCGTGTCCTGCTGATCGCGGAGGGAGCTGATCGGGCTTTTTACGAGCGTTACCCGCAATCTCTTTTCTGCCATTTCACTTTCCTCCTTAGTCCGTGATCTCTTCCACGGTCTTGCCGCGAAGCTTTGCTATCTCTTCCGCCGTGCGAAGCTGCAACAAGCCGTTGATCGTCGCCTTTACGCAGTTGCTCGGATTGTTTGAACCATAGGACTTCGTGCGAATGTCCTTGATGCCAACCGTCTCCAAAACTGCACGGACGGGGCCGCCCGCGATAACTCCGGTTCCCTCTTCAGCGGGGAGCATACGAACATGGCCCTTGCCAAACTTGCCCTCAACCGCGTGCGGAATCGTCGTTCCTACGATGGAGACGTCGACCATATGGCGCTTTGCGTCCTCAACTCCCTTGCGAACCGCTTCGGGAATCTCAACCGCCTTGCCCAGGCCTACTCCAACCTTGCCCTTTTCGTTGCCCACAACCATCAGCGCGGTGAAGCGGAAATTCTTACCGCCCTTAACAACCTTGGCGACGCGGTTTATGGCAACCAGCCGCTCCTTGAATTCGGGGACTTCCTTTTCAAACTTTCTATCGTTTCTCATGTCGTTCCCTCCTTAAAAATCCAGGCCCGCTTCGCGAGCGCCTTCGGCAAGAGCCGCCACACGACCGGTATACAGATAGCCGCCGCGATCGTAAACGACCTTCTTAACGCCCTTTTCGAGGGCGCGCTCTCCAATGAGCTTGCCGACGAGCTTCGCCTGTTCGGTCTTCTTCTTTCCCTGGCAGTCCTCCTTGATCTTCGCGTCCAGCGTGGAAGCCGCAACCAAGGTGTTTCCTGCTATGTCGTCGATAACCTGCGCGTAGATGTGCGAGGCCGAGCGGTATACGTTCAATCTCGGACGCTCCTGCGTTCCGACCATATACCTGCGCTGACGATGGTGGCGCGCCTTGCGCACCGCGTTTTTGTCCAATCTCTTAAACATCTTTGTTACTCCTTCCCGCTTACTTACCGGTCTTGCCTTCCTTATGGCGCACATATTCGCCCTCATAGCGAATACCCTTGCCCTTATAAGGCTCCGGCTCACGGACTGCACGGATGTTAGCCGCTATCTGTCCAACCTTCTGCTTGTCGATTCCCTTTACGGTGATCCTGTTCGGCGCGGGAACCTCGAAGGTGATCTCCTTCGGCTGTTCAAACTCAACCGGATGCGAATATCCAACGTTGAGAACCAGTTTCGTGCCCTGCAAGGTCGCCCTGTAACCGACTCCGACGATCTCCAGCTTCTTCTCAAAGCCCGTCGTTACGCCAACCACCATGTTGTTGATAAGCGTTCTGGTAAGGCCATGCAGCGAACGATGCTTCTTGTTGTCGCTCGGACGCTTGACGGTCAATACTCCGTCCTCCTGAGAAATCAGCATCTCCGACGACACCTGCTGTGACAACGTGCCCTTGGGGCCTTTCACCGTTACGACATGGTCGTCGTCAACCGTGATTGTCACTCCCGCCGCAATCTTGACGGGAAGTTTTCCGATTCGAGACATTCTTTCTTCCTCCTGTTTAATTACCAGACGTAAGCCAGCACTTCGCCGCCAACGCCGAGTTTTCTTGCTTCGCGATCCGTCATTACCCCGCGAGAGGTGGAAATGATCGCGATTCCGAGTCCGCCCAATACCTTGGGCACCTCGTCCTTGCGGGCATAAACGCGCAGACCCGGGCGGGAGATGCGCTTTATCCCTACGATGACGCGCTGCTTGTTCGCTCCGTACTTGAGCTGGATGCGGATGGTTTTAACCACTCCGTCCTCAAGAATCTCAAAGCTCTTGATGTAGCCTTCGTCAACCAGAATCTGAGCAATCGCAACCTTTATCGTCGAGCATGGAACGTCAACGCTCTCGTGCTTGGCTATCAAGGCGTTGCGAATCCTTGTAAGCATATCTGCAATGGTATCTGTCATCTTCGTTTCCTCCTATTACCAGCTTGCCTTGCGTACGCCGGGGATCTCGCCCTTGTACGCCAAATCGCGGAAGCAAATGCGGCAGATGCCATACTTGCGCAATACGGAATGAGGGCGACCGCAGATACGGCAACGGGTGTAAGCGCGCGTGCTGAACTTCGGTTGAGCCTGCTGCTTTATTTTCATGCTTGTCTTTGCCATGTTTCGGTTCCTCCTTCTCAGTCTAAAACGTAGGGCATTCCGAGAAGTTGCAAAAGCGTCTTTGCTTCTTCGTCGGTCTTTGCGCTGGTTACGAACACAATGTTCATTCCGCGAATCTTGTCGACGTCGTCGTAATTGATCTCGGGGAAGATCAGCTGTTCCTTAACGCCCATCGCATAGTTGCCTCTGCCGTCAAAGGATCTGTTGGACACGCCCGAAAAGTCGCGGACGCGGGGCAGAACTATGTTCATCAGCTTGTCGGCAAAGTAGTACATCCTGTCCCCGCGAAGCGTTACCTTCGCTCCGATGTTCATTCCCTCACGAACCTTGAAGTTCGCAACGGATTTCTTCGCCTTCGTAATGACCGCCTTCTGTCCGGCAATCAGTCCCAGCTCGTTTACGGCGGACTCGATGCCCTTAGGATTGTCCTTCTCCGAACCTAAGCCCATGTTGATGATGATCTTCTCAAGCTTAGGAATCTCCATTACGTTCTGATAGCGGAACTTCTCCTTGAGCGCCGGCGCTACCTCACTAATATACTTCTCCTTCAGACGGGGGGTGCCGGTCAGAGCTTTTGCCTCTTGGACAGCCTTTTTCTTCTTCGGGGCTGCAACAGCTTCTTTTTTTGCCATTGATTTATTCCTCCTTCCGACCTTAGTCCATGACCTTGCCGCACTTTTTGCAAACGCGGACTTTCTTGCCGTCCTGCATGGTATGCCCTATCCTCGTGGGCTTGCCGCACTTGGGGCAGACCAGCTTGACGTTGCTGACATGGATCGTGCCTTCCTTCTCGATACGGCCGCCCGCTTCGCCCTGCTTTCTCGGCTTAACATGGGTTGTAATCATGTTCGCGCCCTGCACGACGACTCTTTCCTGTTCGGGCATCGCCTTGAGAATCTTGCCTTCCTTACCCTTGTCTTTTCCGGAGATGACGACTACCTCGTCGCCCTTTTTGACATTAAGCTTATTCATGTCTTTCCTCCTTACAGTACTTCGGGCGCCAGCGAGACGATCTTCATATAATCCTTCTCGCGCAGCTCTCTCGCAACCGGCCCAAAGATACGGGTGCCGCGGGGCTGCTTCTGGTCGTTGATGATGACAGCCGCGTTATCGTCGAAGCGGATATGCGAGCCGTCGGGCCTGGACGTTTCAAACACGGTTCTTACTATAACCGCCTTAACCACGTCCTTCTTCTTCACCGCGCCGCCGGGAGCCGCGCTCTTTACCGAAGCCACTATAACGTCGCCGACGCTTGCAGTCTTGCGGTGCGAGCCGCCCAGTACGCGGATGCACATAATCTCTTTTGCGCCGCTGTTATCGGCGACCTTTAATCTGGTTTGAGGTTGAATCATTTTCTATCTCCTCCCCATTACTTCGCCTTCTCGACGATTTCCACCAAGCGCCAATGCTTGTCTTTGGAAATCGGGCGGCATTCCATAATCTTTACGGTATCTCCGATTCCGCACTGGTTCTCCTCGTCATGAGCCTTGAACTTGCGGGTACGGTTTACCATCTTTCCATAGAGAGGGTGGCGCACCTTGGTTTTGATGGCGACAACGACCGTCTTATCCATCTTATCGCTGACTACGACACCGATACGGGTTTTACGATATCCTCTGTTTTCCATTCGTCCTTCCTCCTTACTCGGCGCTGCCAGCCAGTTCACGCTGACGCAGTATAGTCTTGATGCGCGCAATATCCCTGCGGCATTCCGTAATGCGGCTCGGATTGGAAATCTGCCCCGTTACGGTTTGGAATCTGAGGTTGAACAATTCCGCCTTCAATTCCTTCTCCTGCTTCAAAAGATCGTCCGCAGACAATTCTCTCAACTTTTCGGCCTTCATTGCTCCGCTCCTTCCTGTTCCTCTTTCACGACGACCTTGCACTTTAACGGAAGCTTATGAGACGCAAGTCTCAGCGCTTCGCGGGCAATCTCCTCGTCGACTCCGGCAATCTCGAACATAACTCTGCCGGGCTTTACTACCGCTACCCAGTATTCGGGAGCGCCCTTTCCGGAACCCATGCGGGTTTCGGCCGGCTTCTTCGTTACGGGCTTGTCGGGGAAAATCTTTATCCAGACCTTACCGCCGCGCTTGATATAACGCGTCATGGCGATACGAGCCGCCTCGATCTGGTTGCTGGTTACCCATGCCGGCTCCATCGCCGCCAGTCCAAACTGACCGTAGGAAACCTTGTTTCCGCGCAGCGCCTTGCCGTTCATGCGGCCTCTGAATACTCTGCGCCGCTTAACTCTTTTCGGCATCAACATGGTTATTTGCCTCCTTCCTTACGCTTCGCCTTGCCCAGAACCTCACCCTTGTATATCCATACCTTGATGCCGATTCTGCCATAGGTCGTGTGCGCCTCGGCAAAGCCGTAATGGATGTCCGCTCGCATAGTCTGCAGGGGAATGGAACCGTCGTGATACCCTTCCGTCCTCGCAATCTCGGCGCCGCCGAGCCTGCCGCTGCACTTGAGCTTGACGCCCTTGACTGCCGGCTTTTGCATGGCGCGCTGCATCGCCTGCTTCATCGCTCTGCGGAAGCTGATGCGCTTTTCCAACTGAGCCGCGATATTCTCGGCAATCAGCTGGGCGTCGGCGTCCGCGTCGCGGATCTCCATGATATTGATGTTGACCGGCTTGCCGATCACCTTCGCCGTCTCAGCCTTGATAACTTCGATTCCTGCGCCGCCCTTGCCAATAAGCATACCGGGACGAGCCGTATAGATGGATACCGTTACCTTGCCTGCGGCGCGCTCAATCTCTATGCGGGAGATGCTCGCCTGATAATACTTCTGCTTGATATAGTCACGAATCTTGCGATCCTCGACCAGGAAATCGGCGAAGTCCTTCTTCTGCGCATACCAACGGGTATTCCAGTCTCTGATAACTCCGACGCGGAAGCCGTTTGGATTAACTTTCTGACCCATACTTTTCCTCCTTACTGAACCTGATCCAGGACTATCGTGATGTGGCTGGTGCGCTTCCTGATAGGAGACGCTGAGCCGCGTGCTCTGGGGCGATATCTCTTCAAGGTCGGCCCCTGGTTTGCATATACCTCCGCGACATAGAGTTCGTCGCGGTTCATGTTAAGGTTGTTCTCGGCGTTAGCTATTGCGGAGTTTAAAACCTTCAACACGGGCTCGCTCGCCGCTTTGGGCGTGTAGCTCAGTATCGCCGCCGCCTCGTTCACGCTCTTCCCGCGAATGACGTCGATAACTATCTTAACCTTGCGGGACGAGATCCTTATGTATTTAGCGGTTGCGTGCGGACGCTTGTCTGCGGTCTCGCGGCGCGCCGCCGTCTTTTCTCTGATTCTGGTTGCCATGCTCTTCCTCCTTACCTTGCGCCCGAGGACTTCTCGGAGCCTCTATGCCCTCTGAATGTACGGGTGGGTGCGAACTCGCCCAGCTTGTGTCCGACCATCTCGTCCGTAATGTACACCGGAACGTGCTTGCGTCCGTCGTGTACGGCGATGGTATGGCCGACAAACTCAGGGAAAATCGTGGAAGCTCTCGACCAGGTCTTGACAACGGTCTTCTTTCCGCTCTCATTCATTGCGTTCACTCGAGCGTACAGCCGTTCACTTACAAACGGGCCCTTTTTAACCGATCTGCTCATCTTCTAATCTCCTTCCTTTCCCTTACTTACCGCCGGTTCTGCGACGGATGATGAACTTATTGCTGCGATTCTTCGTCTTGCGAGTCTTGTAACCCAGCGCGGGCTTGCCCCACGGGGTGACCGGCCCGGGACGGCCTATCGGGGACTTGCCCTCACCGCCGCCGTGCGGGTGATCGCAGGGGTTCATAACCGAGCCGCGCACCGAGGGACGAACGCCCATGTGACGCTTCCTGCCCGCTTTGCCCAGCATGATGTTCTGGTAGTCGGCGTTGCCAACCTGGCCGATCGTCGCCTTGGCATTCATCGGGATCAGGCGAACCTCGCCGCTGGGCAAACGCACCTGCGCGTATTTGCCCTCCTTAGCCATGAGCTGAGCCGCATTTCCTGCGGAGCGAACGAGTTGGGCGCCCTTGCCGGGCTTGAGCTCGATGCAATGGATCATCGTGCCTACCGGGATCGAACGAATCTCAAGCGCGTTTCCAACCTTGATATCCGCGCCCTCTCCGGAGATGACGGTTTCACCGACGTGCAGCCCCAAAGGAGCGATAATGTAGCGCTTTTCGCCATCGAGATAGTGCAACAGGGCGATGTTGGCTGAACGGTTCGGATCGTATTCGATCGAGAACACCTTCGCGGGGATTCCGTCCTTGTTGCGCTTGAAATCAATAATGCGATACTTGCGCTTTGCGCCGCCGCCCTGGTGGCGGACGGTGATCTTGCCGCTGTTATTGCGGCCGCCCTTGCCCCGGAGATCCGTGGTCAGGGACTTCTCGGGACTCGTGCGCGTAATCTCCTCAAAAGCGGAGACCGTCATAAAGCGTTGTCCCGGAGTCGTGGGGTTAATCTTGCGAATAGCCATAATCTTCCTCCTTACTGCGCGATGCCATCGAACAGTTCGATGCCTTTGGAATCCGCAGTGAGCTGCACATAGGCCTTCTTTGTGGACGGCCTTCTGCCCTCATAGCGTCCCTGACGCTTCATCTTGCCAAGCCTGTTTACGGTACGCACGGCCTGAACCTTAACGCCGAATATCTCCTCCACCGCCTTGCGGATCTCTACCTTGTTCGCCGTCTTTTCGACCTCGAACGTGTAGGTCTTGTTCGCGATGTGGTCATAGCTCTTCTCGGAAAGGATAGGAGCCTTAATGATGTCATACCCGCTCTTCATCAGCAGTACACCTCCTCGATCTTCGCCGCCGAATCCTTCGTGAGGATCAGCTTGTCATACTTTAAAATGTCATATACGTTCAAGGTGGTAACCTGCGTCGTCGCAACATCGGGGATGTTGGAGCTGGCGCGGATGACTGCGGAGTCCATCTCGGGGAGGACAATCAAGGCCTTCTTTGCCTCAACCGCATTCAAAACCTTGATCATTTCCTTCGTCTTGGGAGCTTCCAAATTCAAAGCGTCGAATACGATCACTTCGCTGTCGGCAACCTTAGAGGAAAGAGCGGACTTCATCGCAAGCCTTTTCACCTTCTTGTTGACCTGCTGGCTGTAGTCGCGGGGCTTGGGCGCGAAAACGACGCCGCCGTGACGCCATTGCGGAGCGCGGGTCGAGCCCTGACGCGCTCTGCCGGTTCCCTTTTGCCTCCACGGCTTCCTTCCGCCGCCACGAACTTCGCTGCGGGTCTTGGCGCTCTGCGTTCCCTGGCGGCAGTTTGCCAAATGAGCAACCACAACCTGATGCATAACCGCCTTGTTTACGGGCTGTCCAAAGGTATTATCGGAAAGCTCGATATCGCCAATCACTTGGCCTTTCATATCGTACAATGCTACTTTAGGCATATTTGCTTCCTCCTTACTTTACTGTGCTTTTTACAGCGACAAGCGAGCCCTTGGCGCCGGGGATGGCGCCCTTGATGAGCAGCAGATTGCGCTGAGCATCGACGCGCACGACTTCCAGATTCTGAATGGTCACGTTCTCGCAACCCATATGTCCCGGAAGGTTCTTGGTCTTGAATACTCTGCTCGGACTGGAGCAGGCGCTCATGGAGCCGACCCTGCGATGATAGTGCGAGCCGTGAGTCATGCGGCCTCTCGCCTGATTGTGGCGCTTGATAACGCCCGCAAAGCCCTTGCCCTTGCTCTTGCCGCTCACGTCGACCTTATCGCCTTCGACAAAGAGATCGGCTTTCAGAACCTGTCCAACTTCATAGGAAGCGGAATCGTCGAGCTTGAACTCGCGCAGGTAGCGCATGGACTTAACGTTCGCCTTTGCAAAGTGACCCTTGCGCGGCTTGTTGGCAAGCTTTTCGCGGAGCTCCGCGAAACCAACCTGAATGGCTTCATAGCCATCGTTGCCAACGGTTTTCTTCTGGATGACGGGGCACGGACCGGCTTCGACGACAGTGACGGGAATCATGGTACCGTCAGCCAGAAACAGCTGCGTCATACCGATCTTCTTGCCCAAAATGGCTTTCTTCATGGTACATACCTCCGATGAATTACAGTTTGATCTCGATGTCGACACCGGCAGGCAGATCCAGCTTCATCAGCGCGTCAACGGTTTTGGACGAGGGCTGAAGAATGTCAATCAAACGCTTGTGGGTGCGCATTTCGAACTGCTCGCGAGAATCCTTATATTTGTGAGTAGCGCGAAGTATAGTCACAATCTCTTTCTCGGTCGGCAGGGGGATGGGGCCGGATACTTCCGCGCCCGTTCTCTTGGCGGTTTCAACTATCTTTTCGGCGCTCTGGTCGATAAGATTGCTTTCATACGCTTTGAGCTTGATACGAATTCTTTGGTTTGCCATATTATTTAACTCCTTCTAAATTCTTTTGGGCAGTACACCGAGCCGTGTGTTTCCCTCTTACATTTTTTATACAGCCTCTCGACTGTATCAAAGGACGGCACGACACCGCTATTTTTGCCCCGCTCGAATCTATCGAACGTTTGGGTGGAAGCGAATTACCCGAATGGCAGTCGGCAACCTCGCTCGCCTCCCCGCGCCAAGGCAGACCTATGGCGCAACGTTTGAATGATACTACAACAAGTAGAAAAAAGCAAGACTTTTTTTAAAAAAATTTTTCGCCCTAAATTGCACCTAAATTGCAAGATCAAATCGGACACTATCAAAGAGTTCAGAAGAGGTACGGTAATTGAAGATTTTTCGCGGGAGATTGTTGATTCAATCGTTCCAAAACCCGAAACCGCGCTAAACCCCGACGGGTGCAAAGGCTCGCCCCTTGTGCCGGCTTTGGAATAAAACCCCCGCTTTTAAACAGTCCCGAACAAAAGAATTCCGCCGAAGCTCTCCGGCGGAATCCGTTTTCGCTGAATTATTCTTAGAACTTCAAGGGGTTGAACTTAACTCCGGGGCCCATGGTGGAGGAGACCACCAGGCTCTTGATGTAAGTTCCCTTGGACGCCGCCGGCTTCGCCTTGATGATGGCCTCCATCAGCGTCGTCAGGTTCTCCTGGAGCTTTTCAACTCCAAAGGACTTCTTGCCGATCGGGCAATGGACGATGTTCGTCTTGTCGACGCGATACTCCACCTTACCGGCTTTGATGTCGGTGACCGCCTTGGCGACGTCCATGGTAACGGTGCCGCTCTTGGGGTTGGGCATCAAGCCCTTAGGCCCGAGTACGCGGCCGATTCTTCCAACCACGCCCATCATATCGGGGGTCGCGACGCAGACGTCAAATCCAAACCAGTTTTCGGTTTGAATCTTCTTTACCATGTCCTCATCGCCCACGAAGTCCGCGCCCGCATCCAGCGCCTCACGCGCCTTATCGGCCTTGGCGAACACCAGAACGCGAACCGTCTTGCCGGTTCCGTGCGGGAGAACCACCGCGCCGCGAACCTGCTGATCCGCGTGGCGGGAGTCGACGCCCAGACGGACGGAGACTTCGACGGTCTCGTCAAACTTGGCCTTCGCGGTATTCAAAACCAGCTCCAGTCCTTCTACGACGTCGTACTGCTTTTGCGTATCCACAAGCTGCTTGCTCTCGATATATCTCTTACCATGCTTCATTGCTCTTACCCCCTTACTCGCCTACGAGAACGCCCATGCTGCGGGCAGTTCCCTCGACCATGCGCATCGCCGCCTCGACGCTCGCCGCGTTGAGGTCGGGCATCTTCAGCTCCGCTATCTCGCGAACCTGCGCCTTGGTGATCGTTGCGACCTTAACCTTGTTCGGCGTGCCGCTTGCAGACTCGATATTGCAGGCCTTCTTGATAAGAACCGCCGCCGGGGGAGTCTTTGTGATAAAGGTGAAGGAGCGATCCTGATATACGGTGATTACTACCGGGATAATCAGGCCCGCCTGCTTGGCGGTGCGCTCGTTGAACTCCTTGCAGAAGCCCATGATGTTTACGCCGTGCTGACCCAGCGCGGGGCCGACAGGCGGCGCCGGCGTTGCTTTGCCGGCTGGAATTTGCAGTTTCACATAACCTGTGATCTTCTTTGCCATTGCTGTTTTCTCCTATTATTTTTATAGTTTGTGGTGCGGGGTGCCTCCCCTCCCACTATCAATACGGCTCTCGCCGGATCAATCCAATTACAGTTTTTGAACCTGAATGAAGTCCAGCTCCACGGGCGTATCCCTTCCGAACATTTCGACCGTGAGCTTGATCTTCTGTCGTTCCACGTCAAGCTTCTCGACCCTGCCCAGGAAGTTCTCCAACGGGCCGGACACAACGCGGACGGTTTCGCCGACCTCGATGTTGAGAACGATCGGGATGCGCTCAACGCCCATCGCCGTAACCTCCTCGTCGGTCAGCGGAATGGGTTTGGAGCCCGGGCCCACAAAGCCCGTAACGCCGCGGGTATTGCGGATAACATACCACGCCCTGGGGTTCATAACCAATTCGGTAGTCTTGCCGCCGCCCCGCTCCGCAGGCCGCTCCTTCTCCACCACGTCAACGTTCATCTTGACCATGACATAGCCCGGAAAAACCTTGCGCTCAGTCGTCTTGCGCTTGCCCGCAGACGTTATTTCGATAACTTCTTCCGTAGGGTACTTGACTTCAAGGATGATATCCTGCAAGTCCGCGTTTTCTACGGCCTTTATCAGATCTTCCTTAACCTTGTTTTCGTATCCCGAATAGGTATGTACCACATACCACCTGGTTTCCTGCTGGCTCATCACTTTCCGTCCTTTACGGCTTATTCAGCGTCGTCGGGTTCGGCGGTAGGCTCCTCGGTGGCTTCGTCGCTCGGCTCGGCGGTCGGCTCAGCGGTCGGTTCCTCGGTCGTGTCGGAAGAACTGCCAATGCTGATCAGCGCCTGAGTTCCCTTGCCGAAGCCCAGATCCAAAACATAGATCAGCGCGCCCATCATCAGGACAAAAGCGATAACCGCCAGGGTATGCTTCGCCAAATCCTTCTTGGACAGCCAGCTCAGCTTCTTAACCTCGCCCCACATCTCCTTCAGATAGCGAATGGGATGGAATCTGCGTTCCTTTTTCTTCTTTTCCTTCTTCTCGGCAGCCATTATTCTCTCCCCTTCTTACTTGGACTCTCTGTGGATTGTGTGCTTACGGCAGAAACGGCAATACTTATTGAACTCGATACGATCGGGATCGTTCTTCTTGTTCTTAAAGGTATTGTAGTTCCTCTGCTTACATTCGGTGCAAGCCAAGGTAATTTTAACGCGCATTTTTTAACCCTCCTTAAAGGTATAAGCATCAAAAACGAGCCCCTTTGCGGGACACCTCCATACACTACCACAAAGGGGTTCGGTTTGTCAACGAAAAAATGTGGATTTGTAAAATATTTTCTCAACTCGAACGCCGTATTCGGCGCTCGAGCTGAGATTCGCTTTTATTTTCCGGCAACGGAGATATCCCTGACAAGCAAGCTCGGGCAAAGCACCGTCGTTTGAGCGAGCGTTTCTTTGATGTCGCTTCCAACCAGCTCCACCGAACGCATGAAGCTCAGGAAGTTGCCTGCAACCGTAATCTGATCAACGGCTTCTCCGAGCTTGCCCTCCTTCACCAGCCTTCCGGACGCCATCAGGGAGAAGTCGCCCGATACGGGATCTAGCCCCGCATGTAAGCCGGCTATTTCGGTGATGAGCAACCCGTTGTTGAGCCTCCGGATAAGCTCGTCGAAGGGTGTCTCCCCGGCTTGGATATAGAATACCGTGGGGCCGACGCCTATGGAGGAGGCCGCTCCGCTTCTGAATGCGTTGCCCGTCGTCTCCACCCCCGCTTTTTTCGCCGTCTTGAGATTATGCAACAGGGTGTTCAGCACTCCGTTTTCAACGACCTTCTTAAACCGCGCAGGCGTACCCTCGCTGTCAAACGCTCTCGGAGCCGCCGGATGGAAAGGATCGTCCACTATCGTTACGCAGTCCGCGGCAACGCTTTCGCCCTCCTTGCCCCGAAGCAACGACCTGCCTTTTTGCGCTTCTTCCGCAGAAAATATGCCCGAAAACGCCGCCAGCAGATCCGCCGCCGCCATGTTCTCCAAAACGATATCGTAGCGTCCGGTTAAGCAGGGGCTCGCATCAAGCGATAGCACCGCCTTTTGAACCGCTTCATCGGCGCAACCTTCCACGTCCAGCACCTCTTCGCCTATCCTAAAGGCATAGCTGTCCTTTACGCGCTCATTCTTCTTGGCTATAGGCGCGACAACGCTCACGGCCTGCCTCATGCTGCGCTCCGCTTTAAGCCCGAGCGTATTGTGTATCTCCTCAACCCCTATGGAGGTTGCAACCTGGCTCTGGCCCACTCGCTCAATCAAAGGATCCGCCGCCAGCGCCGCCGCCTCCAGCCGCTTTGCCAGCTCTATCTTCTCGTTGGCGTCCATGTCCATAACGGGATTATTGCGCCGCTTTATCGTCGCGTACTCCTGCGCGCTCTGCATCGGATGCTCGTCGCCGGTTTCAACCGCCGCCGCATTGTCGATAGCCCTCGCAACCAGCGCCTCCGGCTCCTCCATGCTCTCGGTATAGGCGTAGCCATCCTTCCCCTTGTACTTTACCCGAAGGTTCAAGCCGCCCTCAACGCTCGACTTATAGCGAAGCACCTCGCCCTTTAAGATACTGCAACTGAAGCTCTCCTCTGCGGCATAATAGGTTTCCGCTGCCTCGCAACCCTGCTTTAACGCTTCCTCGAACAACAATTTACGAAATTCCGTTCTTTCCATTATAATGCACCTCCTTTGCCGCCTACTGTAAGTTCGGTTACGCGTATCCGCGGCTGTCCGACATTTGTCGGTACCGAACCCGAAAGCGAGCCGCACATTCCCTGCCCCATCCACATTCTGGGGCCGACCCTGTCGATGCGCTTCAGTATCTGGGAACCGGTGTCTATCAGCATAGCTCCGCGTACCGGGCAATAGATTTTTCCATCCTTAACCCAATATCCTTCCAGAACCGCAAAGTTGAACTCACCCGTCAAAGGATTGACCGAGCCTCCGCCGAGCTTTGCGGCATACAGCCCCGTGCCCATCGTCCGGATCATCTCCTCCTCATCGTCGGTTCCTTCCATAATATAGGTGTTGGTCATCCTCGATGTCGGCGCATAGGTATAATCCTGCCGGCGGCTGTTGCCCGTTACCGGCATTCCCATGCGGCGCGAACCCAGCAGATCGATCATATAGCCCTTTAGGACGCCGTTTTCGATGAGCAGATTGTTCCGCCCCTCGGTTCCTTCGTCGTCCACAAGGATGGTTCCCCATTCGCCCTCAAGCGTTCCGTTGTCGCAGGCGCTTACGCAGGGCGCGGCGATTTGCTGTCCAAGCTTGCCGCAGAACTCCGAATTTCCGAGGCTCACGGAGGTCGCCTCCAAGCTATGCCCGCACGCCTCGTGGAAGATAACTCCGCCGAAGCCTCCGTCGATAACCACCGGAACGTTCCCAGCCGGACATTCCTTTCCGCTCAGCATCGTAACGGCGGTCTTTCCTGCCGCGCGTCCCGCGCTCACTATATCTATCCTGTCGCGGTAGACCTCAAAGCCTCCGCAACAGCCGGGGCTCTCCCGCCCCGTCTGCGCCTCCCCGTCCTTCATGGCTATCGCCTGTACGAAGCTGCGCGTGCGCGGGCGCTCGTCGATAACATAAGTCCCCTCGCTGTTGCATATCAGCACGCGGCGCACCTTGTCCATATAGCTGGCGCTGACCTGCGTTATCTCGTTTGAGACCTCGCGGCATGCCGCCGTTCCTGCGCGGAGAAGCTCGATTCGCTCGTCATTGGCTACGGTTTTGAAAGGAATCCGCTGTTCCATGGCGTAACTGCGGCGCGAGAACACCGCGCTCTTTCCCTCGCCGACTCCAACGATTCCTGCCGCCGCCGCTTCCGCCGCCCTGTAAATATCGGCCTCGTCAGTCCCTGAGGTGTAGGCATAGGCGCTCGAAGTTCCCTTCAGCACCCTTATTCCAACGCCGTTTTTCCTTGCGCAGGTTGCGCTCTCCACCTTGCCGTCGGTCATGGATATGCCGTTGGTCGTGGTATCCTCCAAAAATAATTCGGCAAAGTCCGCGCCCGTTTTTTGCGCTATCGAAAGCGCGTTTTGAATTATACTCTCTTTTAGCAACTTGTCCTCTCTTTCTGACGGCCCAGCCGCCACAAAAATCTTCAATCCCCCGCCCGCTTGACAGACCTTCTTGGCTCAACCGCTGCTCGTTTTATCAAGCCGCAGTTGAGTCATAGTTCAAGGGACGGTTGACCTTAATACAGTTTAAGGGGACTGCACTATGCAGCCCCCTCACACTCTTTCACAGCGCCCCGAATATCCAAAGCATCAGTAGCGACATTCCAATCAACACAAGCGCACACGGAATTACTATCACGAAAAACGCCGTTATGATCATCACCGCCTTATCCTTCGCCGGAACATTCTCCGAAGACATTCGCTCACGAAGCTCCGCGTCCTCGGCCCGCGTGGATTTTCGGATGCGCTTCCAGATCATTACTGTTGCGCCGCCTTCGGTTCTTCCGTATCCTGACCTCTGGTGGACTTGCGCTCCATCTTCGGCAACTCAAACAGATAGTTCCCGTCCTTGTCGATCTTCCGCTCGGGGAAGTGGCAGGCTACGAAGTGGCCCGGCTCTATCTCGCGAAGCTCCGGCGGAACGCGCTTGCACTTCTCGCAAGCCATATAGCAGCGCGTATGGAACTTACAGCCGTCCGGCGGCCTGATCGGGCTGGGAATGTTGCCCTCGAGCAGGATGCGCTCCTTGCTGAGGCTCTCAACGTCGGTCGTCGGGATGGACGAGAGCAACGCTACCGTGTACGGGTGGCGCGGATCTTCGAACATCGTCTCCGAGTCAGTCAGCTCGACTACGCTTCCGAGATACATAACGCAGATTCTGTCCGATATGTACCGCACAACCGAGAGGTCGTGGGAGATGAACATATAGGTCAGGTTCTCGCGCTCCTTCAACTCCTGAAGCAGATTGATGATCTGCAACTGAATCGAAACGTCGAGCGCGGAGACGCATTCGTCGCAAACGACGAACTTCGGATTAACCGCCAGCGCCCTTGCTATCGAGATTCTCTGACGTTGTCCGCCGGAGAACTGGTGCGGATAGCGGAACAGCATATAGTCCTGAAGTCCGCACTTGCGCATCGTGTCGATGATGTGCTCGCGCATCTTGGCGGAACCGTGCTTATAGAAGTTATGCGTTACAAGTCCTTCCTCGATAATCTGTCCGGTCGTGAAACGCGGATTGAGACTTGAATAGGGATCCTGGAATATAATCTGCAAGTCCTTTCTAAGGACGCGCATCTCATTGTAACGCAGGCGCGAAAGGTCGATTCCGTCGTCGAGCATCGCTTCATATTTCATGAAGTCTTCATTTTCGGCATACCTGTCCTTGAGCGTGTTAAGCTCCGCCTTGAGATCATCCAGCGCGGCGTCGATGGGCCTCAACTCCTCGTCGTAAGCCTGCAACTCCGCATTCAGCCTCCGCAACTTGCCTTCGCTCTTAGCTTTCGCCGCGTCTTCCTTCTGGCCGATGAAATCTATCTCGATTTCAACCTTGCGGCGCTTTGCCACCACGCGGTTGCGACGAACATTCTGCTCGTAGATCTTCAAAAGGAGATTTCTTCCCTGATCATGTTCGTCGATCAAGCCGAAGCCGCCCATGATCTTAACGATGTTGTCGAGGCAGGTCTGCTGTTCGCCCCTCGCAAGGTTGCGGTTTTGCAACAGATAGAAGTCCGCCTTATCCTCACCGACTTCCTGAACCTGCTTTTCCAGCTCGTTGGCCTTTTCGATAGCCTTTTGGAGCTTTTTGCGATACTTATCAATATTCTTCAGAGTATCGTGCATATAATCAGGAGCTACCTCGTCCAGGGTTACCCCGTAGTACATCGTAGTGCCCGCCGTCTGCGGATAGAGCTGGAGCAGGACCCTGCCCAGCGTTGACTTTCCGCAACCGCTCTCGCCCACGATTCCTATCGTCTCACCCTCATAGATATCCAAAGTGATATCCTCGTTGGCGCGGACATATAGCTGTTTTCTCTGAAAAATCGAGGATTTCGCAACCGGGAAATACTTTTTCAGATTAGTGATTGACAGTAATTTCTTTGTGTGCGTCATTGCTTCTCTCCTCCTTATCAGGATAAAAACACCTAATCAGCTGACCGCCGCCGACGTCGATTAGCTCAGGTTCTTGGTCTACGCATTTCTGCGTGCAGTATTTGCAGCGGGGGCCGAACTTACAGCCCGCCGGCAATGCAAGCGGGTGCGGCACCACGCCGGGTATCGGCTCAACTTCGTGGCCCTTGGTTTCCATGCGCGGAATCGAGTACATCAGGCCCTCCGTATAAGGATGGCTCATCTTCGTTTCCATCGAGAATATCGTTCTCGCGGAAGCACGCTCGACAACCTGGCCGCAGTACATGACGGCTACGTCGTCCGCCATCTCATTGATAACGCCGAGATCGTGCGTGATGAAGATGATGCTTGTTCCCTTCTCCGCCTGAAGCTCGTTCATGAGCCTCAGTATCTGCGCCTGAATCGTAACGTCAAGCGCGGTAGTCGGTTCGTCCGCAATCAGAATCTTCGGTCTGCAAGCGAGCGCCATGGCGATCATAACGCGCTGGCGCATACCGCCGGATAGCTGGTGCGGATATTGCCGGATGACTTCCTCAGGATTCGGGATCTGAACGTCGTACAGCATCTTCAGCGCGTGTTCGTGCGCTTCCTTCTTCTTCATGCCCTGGTGGATCATGAAGGGCTCGCTCAGCTGACGATCCACGGTGAATACCGGATTAAGGCTCGTCATCGGCTCTTGGAATATGACCGAGATATCGTTTCCGCGAATATGGTACATCTCCTCGGTTGTCATTTTAACCAAGTCCTTGCCCTCGTAGAGTATCTCACCGTTGGCTATGAAGCCGTTGGCGTCCAACAGGCGCAGCATACTCATCGCGGATACGGACTTGCCCGAACCGGATTCTCCGACTATGCCTATCGTCTTGCCCTCTTCGAGCGTATAGGATACGTCGTTGACGGCTTTAACTATACCTTTCTTCGTTCTGAAATAGGTATGAAGGTTTTTTACTTCAAGCAGTGGCATGTTCTTTCCCCCTATTCCTTAGTATTCGACTTGGGATCCATAACGTCTCGCAGGGCGTCGCCTACGATGTTGATACAGATCGTTGTTATGGAGAGGAACAGCGCCGTGAATACCCACTGCCACCAGTAGTTCGTTATGACGGTAGCATTGTTCGCGCCATTGAGCATATTGCCCCATGACGGCTGCGGATATGGAACGCCGAAGCCCAGATAGCTGAAGCTCGCCTCCGTCAACATACAGGTCGCAAAGTTCAGCGTCAGCGACACGAGAATGACCGACATGATATTCGGCAGAATGTGCTTGAACGCTATCCGGCTCTCTTTGACGCCCATAGCCTTCGCCGCGGCTACATATTCGCTCTCACGGCTGGAAAGCACCTGACCGCGGACGAGCCTTGCAAGTCCCGTCCAGGTCAGAACACCGAGTATACACATCAGGATGAGTATTCTCATGTTACTGCTCATCGACACCTGCGACAGTATTGCGGACAGAATCAGGGCGAAAGGTAAGAACGGAATAGCATTGACTATCTCCGTAATACGCATCAGCGCTATATCGACCTTGCCGCCGAAGTAACCGGAGACACAGCCGATTATAATTCCGATTATCGAAGAAATGATAACCGCAACCGCGCCAACCGTCATCGTCATTGCGCCGCCGTTAATGATGCGCTGGAAGATATCCGCACCATAGGTATCGGTACCGAACAGATAGCCCTTCAAGCCCCATTTTGCGACCAAATCATCGTTATCGTCGACCGCATAGTTTTGGAATGCGCCGACATACAATTTGGTTGCGCCATCCGTGTTTTTGGGCACGCTCGCCTGGTTCAGCGTATCCCTGCCCCACGAATACACGTTGCCGAGATTCGTGATGCCGGAGAAGTGGTAGGTTCCTGCGCCTATCGTTTCGGGGATGAAGTATTCGCCTTCCTGCAGATCGGGTATGGGAAGCGCATCCAGCGTAAAGTCGCCGGTGAGCGCCACCGAACCGTCATCCAGCACCATGCAGATGCTCGTGGTTGTGGATACGATGGACTCGATCTTTCTGCCGTCAAGGAAGTCGGTCATGGCGACGGCTTCTCCGCCTATGTTGGTACGGGCATACTCATAAAGGCCGCGCGTGCCGGTGTAGATGCCGTTTCCGCGCTCGGGAACAGCCACAACATAGTTGAGCGTGAACGAGATATCCTTGAACTTAAGTCCCCTCAAGAAGCTGTCAAGGTTTGCATAAGCGTGACGGTTGCCCCAGATATAGAGGGTTCCGTCCTGCATCAGTATCGCGGTACACTGGTTGCCGCAGGCGAGCTTTTTAATCTGAGATACGTCTATACCGTTCTCATAAAGCTCCAGCGGCATAGTGGCAATATTCGGGTTCGACTCGAATTCCTCGCTCCAGCCATACTGTCCGAAGCGATTGTAGCCCCAGCCGTATATCTTGCCGTTCTCATCTATGGCAATCGCATGGTCAATGCCCGCCGCTATCATAACGATATTGGCGTTCAATATCTCCTCGGGAATATCCTTCATGTCCAATCCGGTCGTGCTTATTCCGCCCTGCCCCCAGACATAGACCTTGCCTGAATTGGATAGACCCACCGTGAAGCTACCATAGCTGTCAATCATCTTAATGTCATTTTTAAGTTCGCTCGGAACCGACATCATGTTGAATCCCGGGGGAACGCTCCTTTGCGTAACCTCGGTGTAAGAGTCCGTATACTTCGGCATGAGCATCGGCCCCACTATTACTAAGATGAACATCGCAATAACGACGCACAGCGCGCCAACTGCCAGCTTTCTGCTGAAAAACTTGCGCACAACCTGCTTGCCGGGGCTTACAATATCCTCGCTGTCGTCGGTTGCCGCCTTCTTTTTAGCTTCCTCGCTTTCCCTTGCGTATTCGTTTGCTCCGCCGAAGAACAGCCTGCGACACCAGCCGCCTATAGTTTCGAAAAAGCCGCGTTTTTCACGATTATTGTTTTGATTATTTTTGTTAGCCATCGTCTCGCCTCCTCACTTGTTTACTCTGACTCGCGGATCAACAAGACCATAGACTATATCTATGATGAGGTTGCCCAGCAGAGACATGATGACATAGAACATTTGAACGAGCATAACGACGTCAAAGTCCGCCTTGCGGAGCGAACTTATCATCAGATCGCCCATGCCGTTGAGTCCAAACATCTGCTCGAAGATTAACGAGCCCGCGAATATTCCCAAAAACCAGCCGACAACAAGGGTGACAACCGGAATCAGGGCGTTTCTCCACGCGTGAGAATAGATAACCGCTTTCTCACGAACGCCCTTGGCGCGTGCAGTTCGAATACAATCCATCGAAAGTGCGTCGATCATGGAGGCACGGACATATCTTGTCATGCTTCCGAGTGAGCAGAAAGTCATGACTATCAGGGGGAGGGAGATGTAGTACAGCCTGTCTATAAAGTATTTCCAGCCCGTGTAATTGCTTCCCGGAGTCTTCATGCCGCTCGGCGGGAATATCCCGAGCAGCGAGCAAAAGATCCAGATGCCCAATATCGCAAACAGGAACGTTGGCAAACTGTAGCCCAAGATGGTTACTACCTGCATCGCCTGGTCGCCCTTGCTTCCTTTCTTCACGGCACAGATTATGCCGAGAGGGATGGTAATTGCAAGCGCTAAAATTGTAGCAAAAATGTTGATGAAAATCGTATTCTTCATAGGCGCGCCTATGACCTCGATTACATCCTTCTTATACTCGTATGAGTAACCGAAGTTGCCCTGCAACAAACCGTTGTAACTCCCGTCGTATAACGGGTATACCCCGACCCATCTCAAATATCTAATAGCCAGGTTATTCGTTTCGGTGCCGTACTGACGCTGATATTTGAGGTATATCTCATCAAAATCAAGCAGATTGGCATTCTGACCTCTCGCCTGGCTCTGATACTCACTTCTTGCATCGGTGTATGCGCGGTTGTTGGGAACAAGATTGTAAATTAAATACATGAGAAAGGACAGTATCAGCAAAACCACAAACATATATCCTATTCTCTTTAAAATATACTTCCCCATTCAGAACCTCTCGCTCCATCGCTTTTAACGATGATGTATTTTTTCAGTGATTGAATGAAAATCTCCCATTATTTGAAGCAAGGCTTAGTTTTTACTAAGCCCGACTTCCCAAATTGGTGTAATACTAATCCGGCGGCGACAATGCGCCGCCGGATTTCCGTTTAAGTTGTCAATCAGTTAAACGATTCTTACTCCATTAGGAAAGCCAGTAGATATCCGCAGCATCCTTGATATAGTATGCGGAATAGTCGTCATACATCGACGGGTCGACTGTCATGTTGTAAGAATAGTCATATGCAGCGGAGGTGAAGCCGGTTGCAAAGTTGAAGATACAATACATCGGCGTACCGGAATAGTATCCATAGACCTGCATCTGATAGAGCTCGTCAAGCATGACTGCGAACTCACCAAGCTGGTTCTGTACGACAAAGCCGGCGGCAATGATGTTGTCATTGTTCATGAAGCCGGTCAGCAACTGATCGGAGAACTCGTTGTCGGTCGTGCCGAACCAGTTCAGCGCCAGAGGCATATAGTAGTCGCCATCAACGAAGGTGGTGACATAGGTGCCATCCTGAGACCTGTAGTTGATGATATTCTCGGTCGCTTCCTCAGCCAGGATCTTCTTGTAGCGGACGCCGCTCTCATACGGGTTGCCCTGTGCATCATAGATCCAGCCGCCTTCTTCGAGAACCGCAATCGCGGAATCGAGGGAGGTTGCATAGGAGTTGAGGATCATGCCCTGCTCGACAGCCGCCTGATACATCCAGGAACCGGTGTAATACGGGCCGTCAACAACGCCGCCGTAGCCGCCGGTGAACTCGGTTGCAAATCTTGCTCTATCCAAGCAGTAAGCAATCGCCTGACGTACTTCGGTGAACTGAACCGGGCCGTAGTCGCAACGCATACCGAGCTTGCCGTAGCCGGCTCTGCTGTAATGCGTGTAGACATATGCGCCGTTGGAAGCATCCGCAAGTGCAAGAGCTTCGTTGGTCTCGTCGCCGCCGGTGATGCCGGCGATGACGTCGAGGCCGCCGCTCTGGAAGTCAACGAGCTGGGTCGATGATATAACTCTCTTATAGACAACGCGCTCGATGGAAGGAACGGTTCCCTCATAGTTGCCCTTATAGTTCGGGTTCTTAACGAGGGTCGCTTCCTGGTTCGTCTCGTCATAGGACTCGACTACATAGGGGCCGGAGTAGGGGTACGCATCGGTGGTATCCCACGCGCTGGCGTAGATGTGGTCTGCGCCGGTGGTGTATACGCCGTCGTCGCCAGCGGCATAGAAGGTGTCGCTTACGATGTAGCAGCCTTCTCCGTCGTCAGCGATATCGCCGCCCTCGCCCAGCCACAGCGGCAGGTAGGTTGCGGAGAAGCCCGCATAGGTGATATCGTAGAAGTACGGGATGTAGTCGGAGCTGATCGTTACCGAGAAGGTGTAATCATCGAGCAGACGCAGGCCGGAGAAGTACGCGGTGGTTCCCTCCGCCTCAACGCCGGTGTAGCCCGAATAGGTGTCATAACCAACAACGGTCATGCCCGAACGGTGATCTCTGCCCGCTGCCTGTGCAGCTACGGGGCTGGAGAATACCAGGGTGTGAACAACATAGTTCTTTGCAGTAACGGGAGAACCGTCGCTGAATACCAAGTCCTCATGGATCTTGATCGTGAAGGTCTTGCTGCCGTCGTCATTGATGACTTCGTCATGCTCTGCAACAACGGTCTCATTCCACTCATAGCCGCCCTCTTTGGTCGTCGCAATGGTTTCCAAACCATGGATCAAGTTCTGAACGTCCAAGTCGGATGCGCCCGGGTTGGAAGATCCAAAGTTGGCATAGCGGAACTTGCCGGACAGAGCCGTCGTGTTACCGATGATGATGCCGTTGTCTTCCTTCGTGCTGGTCCAGTCGATCAAAGCATCGGAGGGACCCCAGTACGGGTTGGTCGGATGCTCGACAACGCCCTCGATCTGTGCATTGTACAGATCATAATACTCGTTGGAGTACAAGGGGATCTCGGGTACCAGATAGTTCCAGCGCTGCATGTACAGCCTCCACCAAGCGGCGTACACGTCGTTCGGGGTCGGGTACGTGTCGGTGGTGGCTTCCGTGTTGTAAACCATTGCCATCGTCAAGAAGTCGAGGCCGAGCTCATACTCGTTGCCATCCCTCTCGATGTAGCAAAGGCCGGTCATCGGATCTTCGATTACGTCCGCAATCGTGACGTCGGCGCCATATACCTCGTAGAGCGCGGTATAGTCTACGCCATACTCATAATTGCTAAGCGTAAGCATGAGATTCGGCTCGGGCTCGGGCTCGGGCGTAACTTCGGGTTCCGTTGAGGGATCGTCGCTCTCAACAACGGGTTCCGGAGTTGCCTCGACTTCGGGTTCGTCATCGGTACGGCAAGCTACTGCCAGGGACAGCACCAGTGCCAGAACCAACAAGACTGCCAGAATTCTTCTCATTTTCTGCATTTTGTATTCCTCCTGTTTTTATTTTTTGTCTTGTGTATGAGAATACAGTTGTAATTATACTGTATTAAATCGTCCTTGTCAATCATTTGTCGCGAAATTGTATACAAAAATAAATATTCACGTCTTTTTGCATAAAATCAGTCCCTTTTTGGCACCGAGTCGTTCGGTTTCAGCTCAGTTTTGATGCTTTTCAGCTGGTGGTATATGATATAACATATACAGCATGAACCGAGGGCGCATACAATGAATATTACGTCGCCAAAGCTGAAATTTCCGCCGACAAAAATCCAATGGCAAATATTCCCGATAAGACCCGCCGCCGTTATCAGCAACAGTCCCAGAGCGCAGGTTTGCATCCTTTTTATGCTGTAAGCATAGCTGTCCCGCTTCATCGGCTCGATTTTGAAGGGAAGCCTCGCCGCTCCTGCTATTATATATGCCAGCGGAAAGAGATTAAGCATCATAATTCCCATGACATACAAAACGTTATCCGCGCCGTGCGGAACGAACATCGCAACGAGGGTGAGCAAAACCGCGCCCGCAGTCAGCGCGCGAATCGCGATAAGCCTGCGCTTCACCTCCCCCTCCCCGTCCACAAACCAATGGTACGGGCCGATGTAACGCACCGTCTGCCGCGTCCGCCCCTTTGCGTCCACGCCCGGCACCAACTCATAATCGTCTATAAAACTGAACTTCTTCGGAAATTGCATTTTCATTCTCTCTCCTTTCGATCATTTTACCATGAACCGAAAAAAACCGCCAGCCCCGTTCTTTATATTTATTCCGGCAAACGCCGCTTTTTTCGGGATTTACAAGGCGTTCTTTTCGGAGTATACTTAAACCATCATTTTGACAGGAGGATTCATCATGTTTGATCCACGAGTTGTTACTCTTGCAAAGAACCTCGTAAACTTCTCATGCAAGCTGAAAAAGGGCGAGAATGTTCTTATCGAGAGCATCGGCGGCAACGAGGGCCTCGTCCGCGCCCTCATCAAGGAGACCTATAACGCCGGAGGTCAGCCCTTTCTTTGGACCTCGTTCAAGCAGTTCGACCGCGAGCTGATAATGAACTGCTCCCGCGAGCAACTCCAACTCCGCGCCGAAATCGACGCGGCTCTGATGGCAAAAATGCACGCCTATATCGGCGTTCGCGGCGGAAGCAACGCCTCCGAGATGGCCGACGTTCCCTCGGAAAAGATGAACGATTATATGAAGTATTACTGGACTCCCGTCCACGGCCAAATCCGCGTCCCCAAGACCAAGTGGGTTATTCTGCGCTACCCCACCCCTTCGATGGCTCAAATGGCAAACATGAGCACCGAGGCTTTTGAAGATTTTTATTTCAACGTGTGCTGTCTCGACTATTCCAAGATGGACAGGGCTATGGACGCGCTCAAAGCCCTGATGGAGCGCACCGACAAGGTTCGCCTGCTCGGCCCCGACGATACCGACCTCACTTTCTCCATCAAGGGACTGCCCGCCATCAAATGCGCCGGCGAGCTCAACATCCCCGACGGCGAGATATATACCGCGCCCGTCAAAAACAGCGTGAACGGCGTTATCCATTATAATACGCCCTCGCTCGAAAACGGCTTCACCTACGAGGACATCCGCTTCGTGTTCCGCGACGGCAAGATAATCGAAGCCACCGCCAACGACACCAAGCGCATCAACGAACAGCTCGACATCGACGAGGGCGCGCGCTACGTCGGAGAGTTCGCCATCGGCGTTAACCCCTACATCACCTTCCCGATGAAGGACACGCTCTTTGACGAGAAGATCTGCGGCTCGATTCACTTCACGCCCGGCTCGTGCTACGACGACTGCAACAACGGCAACAAGTCCGCCCAGCATTGGGATCTCGTGATGATTCAAACCCCCGAATACGGCGGCGGCGAGATATACTTCGACGACGTCCTTATCCGCAAGGACGGACGGTTCGTCCTCCCCGAGCTGATGGGCCTCAACCCCGAGAATTTGGTGTAGGGACGGGGGGTTTTCTGTTCTTTCTTTTCGCAACCAAAGAAAAGCGTAAAAGGGGACAAAATAAATCTGTAACACGAAACTTGAGCGCCCGCTTCGCCATGTAACGGATGGCAAAGCGGGTGTTTTTTAGGCAATGGGCGGCAGTTTTTCTCGCTCTGCCAAGCCGGATTTCACCCGACCTTTGGGCACCTATTTAAACAAGTCGCAGGAGCGCCCCTTTTTTCATATTATGCTCGTAGGGACCCCCGTCCCCATTACAATAAGAAAGGTGTGTATGCTATGCCAACACAGATCACCAATCAAGCTACGCTGACCTATCAATACGGCCAGCTCACCGGCACCGCCGCCTCCAACATCGCGACGGCCGTGCTCAACGACCCGCTTACTCTCCAAAAGCGCTCGCTGTTTTCCTACTACGAGCCCGACGAGGAGATTACATATACCCTCTCCGTTACCAACAACGGGGCAAACTCCGTGAGCGATATTACCGTTACGGATAACCTCGGCACATATTCGTTCGGTCAATCGGATAACGTCGTACCGCTTGCCTACACCGGCCCTGCCTATCTCTACATAAACGGCGTTTACAACACGACGCTTTCGCCCACGGTTCAGTCGGGCAGCGTCACGTTTACGATACCGCAGATAGCAGCAGGCTCTACGGCTATGATCCTCTACAAGGCGCGCGTCAACAACTTCGCCCAGATAGCCGCCGGCTCGGTTCTTGTCAACTCCGTCACCGCCACCATTCCCGGCTCCGGCGAAACCGTGCGCGACGCTTACCTTATCACCGTTGCCGGCTATGCGGATGTGCGAATCGTTAAAAGTATGTCGCCCAACCCCATCGCAGAGGGCGATACGATAACCTATACCTTCACCATCTATAACTTCGGCAACACCGCCGCGACCAACGTGGTGCTAACCGACGACTTCGACCCCGAACCGCAGAACATCACCGTCACCGTCGGCACCGAAACCATACCCGACACCGACTATACCTACTCAAACGGCACCCTGACCCTGCCCACCGGCGGCACCCGCACGCTCACCGTGCCCGCCGCAACCTTTACGCAGAGCACAACCACCGGCGCCGTCACCACCTCCCCCGGCATGCTCACCATCACCGTCACCGGCACTATAGCCTGAGCGGGAGGGGTTTCGGGCTGTTGCATAGGATAAAAATTAATGGGTGAGAGTGTACGAGGCAAAATAG
>JAUNBM010000063.1 GCA_030527115.1 Clostridia bacterium | reverse complement strand
TAGAAAATAATCCTCTAAAAACACTCCGCCATGCCCCATGTCCGGGGCATGGCGGCGGGAAAAACTTATCTAATTATTCATATTAATCCTATACGCTTCTTCTTTGGCACTTTCTTCTTCTCGCGAAGAAGAAAGTGCATCTCCCGCGTGAGCGACCGCCGCCGCGCAAGCGGCAAAAAGCCTACAATAGGTGGTAGTTTGCAGTAACGCTAAAGGAGGATCACGAGGATCCTCCTTTGGTGTTAAGTTGATTGTTTATCGCTTAGTTGAATCTGCGACGAACAGCGACTGCCATGCCAAGCATTGCGAGAACCGCGATTCCGGCAAATACGATGTAGAGCGCGGACTCACCGGTCTTATCGAGCGCGTAGATCGCGTCTGCGGCCTCATTGCAGCTGTTGTTGGTCTTGCCGGGGTCAGCCAGCTCGGCCAGCGCATCTGCCAGTGCCTGCTCCCACTCAGCCTGGAGCGCATCGGAGCAATCTTTGAACTCATCGGACGCCATGAACTCCTGCGCATATGCAATCGCAGCTTCGAGTCTTGCCGTATCGACTACATGAGCCGTGGGGGCGATGAAGTCGTTCTGAAGTGCGGCGAATGCGGCGTTGACCTGCGCCTGGTTCGCAGTTGCGTCATTGAGGACTGCCAGAGCGGCGGCCAGAGCGTTCGCATCTATCGTGCCGTTGGCAACGGACAGAATCAGAGTGCCATCCACGACATTGCCGAGATCATCGGTTATCGTTGCCGCATCATAGAGCGCCTTATCGGTATTGTACAGCGCCTGCAGGGCGGACTTATCAACACCAGTCTGATGCGGTGCAATGAAGGTTGCCAGCAGAGCCGCATAGGCAGCGTCAACTTCTTCCTGAGTTCCATCAGTATCTTCGAGGACTGCCAGATCGGCGGCCAGAGCGGCGGCGTCAATCTGTCCCTCGGCTACGGTCAGGTAGGAGGTTCCAACAGGCAGGCTTTGCCAATCATTGGTAATGGTTGCCGCATCGTAGAGCGCCTTGTCGGCATCATAGAGAGCCTGCAGAGCGGACTTATCGACATCCTCCACCGGCGGCGGAGTCGGGGCGGTAACAACGGTGATGCTTCCATCGACGTAACCAACATTCATATT
Organism: Clostridia bacterium; assembly: GCA_030527115.1. Lineage (GTDB taxonomy): Bacteria > Bacillota > Clostridia > Christensenellales > CAG-138 > JAQUTY01. The sequence continues at coordinate 4,769 of JAUNBM010000063.1, read as the reverse complement.
GATCATGTCAACCGGCTCCTCGTTGCTGTTGACGAATGCGGCGTTCGCATCGGCAAATTCTACGGGGATGACGGTGTTCTCAGCAACGCCTTCCACAATCTTGAACTTCAAGGTCAGGATATCGTCGCCCTCGTCAAGCCATGCACCATAGCTGGATGCGAAAGCATAGTAGAGCTCGGTCGCGGTCGAGAGATCGGTGGACACCGTTGCATTGGTGTTGATCTCGGGCGCGCTGGCATTTCTAACGCCGTTGAGCGGGTGGTTGATCTTCATCGTGGGGATAATCACGTCCACAAGCTGCAACTGGGTATTGTCCCAGGTGAGTTCGAAGTCGAGCGAGCTGATATTGATGCCCTCGGCCATATCAGCCAGGTTGACATTCCACAGAACGTTTCCATCCTCATCGGACTCCAGCTCATTGGTGGTGGCGATATCGCCATAGATTTCGAAGTCATAGCCGGCGGTCAGTCTCCAGGTGGAGGTGATGACGGGGCTGATTTCTCCCTGCTCAACGATATAGTCAGCAAGGAGGTTTCTCGCCTGTCCCTTATCCTCGCCCTGCTCCATATCATACTGGGTCGAGAAGATTATGCGGCTCTCATCGTTGGCAACGAAATCACAGCCGTTCTCATTGAGGTAAGCAACATAGTTGCCGCCGCCATTGTAACGGTAGTTGTTGACTACAACGGTGAACTCGGCGTCGTCAGGCACATCCTGTCCCATATAGGTCATGCGGCCAACCCGCTGGCCCTCGGGTGCGGTGTAATCAATGACATAGGAGAAGCCATCGCCGTAAATTACGTCGTAATAGGTGAGATCGCCGGAGGTGACATAGGGGTTGCCCTCGCTGTCAACCTGAATCTTGGTTGCGGCGAACTCGAGCCATGTGCGGATTTCCTTGCCGGACATGGTGATCTGATAGAACCAGTTCTCATAGCGGTAGAGCCTGAACATATCGCCGAGCAGGATTTCTCCCTCGGGAATAAGCTCGGTCGCATCACCGCTCGTAAGAGGTGCAGAAATCGAGAGCTGCGCCGGAGTATCGTCGGCCGTGGTCGCGGTATATCCGGTCTTGTCGTAGGTTCCCCAAATCTGAACCTTATTGATGAGATCCATGAACGCCGACGGCGCGGTGCCGAGGTTCAGCGCGGAGAAAGCGGCGGTTGCCGTTCCGAGCTCAATGTTCATGTAATTCTCCCAGGTTTCGGTCTCATAGGGCTGCAACACGTCTACCAAGGGCTGATAGAGCTCAAGGCTTTCGGTGCTTACGACCTTTGCATCGACCGTTACTTCGCCGGTTGCTCTGTCATAGGTGATCAGGCAGTCGCCGATCGCTCTGCACTTGGTGTAGGGCGAGATGACGGGGACGATGTCGCCATTGGCATTTGCAATCTCGGTAACCCGGTTGAAATGCTCATGTCCTGCAAAGATTACGTCGATGGAGTCGGTCTGCTGAATCAAACGCTCCATGTAATCGGAATCCGCATCGGAGTTGATTCCGCTGTGGCTCGCAATAACAATGATATCGGCCGCAGCTTCCAGCTCAGCTTCATAGTGCAGATAGGTCTCAATCGGGTTTGCAAAGTAGATGCCTTCCCAGTTTTCGGGAACATCCCACTTCGCGACGTTGGGATTGCCGATACCCATGACGGCAACTCTTACTCCACCGCAATTATAGATGACATAGGGATCGTAATCGTTCCAGGTTGCCCAATCCTTGCTATCGTCATTGTTGGTCGCAGCCGCCAGATAGTTCGCCGCGGAAACGGCAACCTGGCTCTCAGCAGGCTCGTATCTTGTGGCGGCAGTGGACGGGCTCGTAAGATAATCAAGCTGACGCTGAAGGATCGTCATACCATAGTTGAACTCGTGGTTACCGGGCACGAACAGATCGTATCCCATAACGCGGAGCGCCTTCATGGCAGGATCTTCAACATCCCCACGGTTGAACGCATAGTAGTAGGTCAAAGGCGTTCCCTGTACCAAGTCGCCGGTATCGAACAGAAGAACGTTGCTGTACAGGTCGCGTTGCTCCTCAACATAGGTCGCCAGGCGCGTTAAGCCGCGTCTGTAAGTACCGGACTGGCTGCTGTCGACAGTATAGTCGGTAGCGAAAAGCTGTCCGTGAATATCGGACGTGCCGAGCAACTTAATTTCTACTGTCGTATTCGGAGCCTTTACCTCATCCGTCGCAAATGCCATTGCCGGAATCAAGCAAAGAACCATCACCAACGAAAGTATAAGTGCCAATGCTCTTTTCATGTGTTTTCCTCCTTAATAGTGAGTGTATTAAAATACAACAATATGATAACACGGTTTTTTCATGATTGCAAGCCCTTTGTTGCTTTTTTTTCACGTTATTTACACTCCTACCATAATGATTTGCCCCATTTTGCGAGGCGCTCCCCCAAAAAGCACCGAGCCCCCGAAGGTTTGGTTCCGGGGGTCTCAAGCTTCAAGTCTTAGGTTAAATCCCGCTACAGCTCGTCTTCAAGCCGCACCAGGTAGCGCAGAATCCGCGACGCTTCAACCGCTCCGACTACGCCGTCGCCGTTCAAATCGCCTGCCTCGATCTGCTTTTCATTGTACAGTTCCAACCTCACCGCCGCCCTCAGGATGCTCGCCGCATCCGACGCGCTCACCTTGCCGTCGCCGTTAACGTCTCCCCGCATCTTCGGTTCGATCATGGGGTTCACCGTCGGAGACGGCCGTGGAGTCGGCGTAATCGTGGGCGTAGGCGTTGCCGTCGGCGTTGGGCTTGCCGTAGGCGTGGCGTGGCGACGTCTGCGGACGGATAGAGCGTTGGAATGATATCGCACAGATTCTTGTAGATATAGCCTCTGAGTCCGGTGCGCATGATAACCGTCTCATACCAGTTGCCGCTCTCGCCGTACACCGCGAGCTGTTCGCCGGTATGCACCACATCCAGCACGGAATAGCTCGTTCCGGGGCCGGTTCGGAAATTGGTGTCATCCTCATTGACGCTCAAAAAGGTTGTAAACGCCGTTATTGCGGACGCCTGAACGTAGCCGAACAGCCCCGTCCTTACATCCTTTATATAATACCAGCCGTTATCCTTGTCGAGCGAAATTATCAGCTCCCCGACGTTGAGCAGGGCAACGGTCTGTCCAAACTCCGAAGCCTCGCTCCTCAGCGCCACCATATCGGCATTGAGATAGCCGTAGAAACTGCCCTCCTTCAAGCTTTCCCCGTAGATACGGGAGACCACCCCGGAGGTACTCGTATCGTTGTAGCTCTCTATCAGGGTTCCGTCCGCCTCATAGAGCGAAGCGTTGGGATAGTAATACTTTAGGATATCGACATAGGTATAGCCGTACTGCGCCATCCGAATCGCGCCCTGGTGCGACATTCCCACCCGCGGCCCGCTTGGGACTCCGTATACCAGATGCCAGTTGTCCTCCCCTACCTTTTCAACGAAATGTACCGTGCAGGACGAGGAAATTCCGAGCTTTGTCTGCAACTCATCGAAGTCCAATGTCACGTGGCAGGCGACGTTTCCCCCGCCGCTCGCTGTAACGACCAGCTCAGCGGTAAGCTCCGTCGGAGAATCCGAATTCTTCTTAGCGTACACAAACGCGCCGCTCATCGACTCGACCGAAACGATGGAGGTGGCAGTTCCCGAGATCGCTTCGCTCGCCGCGTCCAAAAGCTCGCCGTAGAGCTCGGAGGGGGTACTCGCCGGTTCCGCGCCGTTGATTCGATAAACCTTGTTGTTGGAATTGGTAAGCACGTCGAATGCGTCGTAGCGGAGCAGATAAGCGCCCTCATAGGAGGTGGTGCCGCCCCACCGCATCATGGGGGTCAAAATCATGCCGCCGTTGCGCGTTCCGTAGTGCGTCTTGACCACGTTGCCGTTGTACAAAAGCGTCTGCGTGTACACCTCGTCAACTGCGGCTATGGTGCGCACGTCGGTAGCCACATACCCGATATAAAGCTGGGATGTGGTGGTATCATACACGTCGAAGGTCTGGCCGGAGCTGCTCGCAACCTCAACCAACGCGAAGCATTTGGCGGCTATCGTTTGAGTTTTCAGTATCTCATAATCGCTGCTCTCGGAAACCTCGCCGCTGACCGCGCCATAGAGGTATTCGTGCATTCCGATATAATTTGTCACGCGAAGAATAGTCCCGCTCTCGTTGTGGAAGACCAAATCGCCGAGATAGGTGCGAACCTGCCCGTTCGACATGGTGACTTCGAGATAGGCGGAGTCCTTGTCGGCATCCTGCCGCACAACCCGGATGAAATTGCCCGTCGCCAGCGTTCCCTTTGAGGAATGCGTAAGCTTTACATTACTGCCGGAGAGCGAGGCGGTAAGCGTCCCGTTGGTAAAGCTCGTCCCGTTTACCGAATATGTGCCCGTCACCTGCACCGTTGTCGTCGTTATGCTTCCCGTGGACAAGCGCACCCGCACCTCCCAGTCGTAAGCATCCGCGACCGCCGACTTCCCCGAAATCGCCGCCGTGCAGAAAAGCAGACAGCATATAATAATGAGAGCAAAAGTCCTTTTCATATTCTCTTTATACCATAAAACAGCCCATTTGTGTAGGTTTTAGGCAATTTGTTCGGTTTTTCTTCACAGCTTTGTCAATTACTGGATACGGATTCTTAACTTTCGATCAGCCGCAGAAGCTCGGCTGAAACTCCCATGAGCCGCATTATCCGCTGAGCGTCCCTCGGAACCTGCGTATCCCCCCCCGACTTTTGCAAGCAAACGGCAAAAACGGCACAGTAGCAGGCTTTGCGCCGGT
>JAUNBM010000021.1 GCA_030527115.1 Clostridia bacterium | reverse complement strand
AACGCTACTCGATGCCCGACGACCGCGTCCGCGCAACGCTGACGGATATTGGCACCGGCGTCCCAAAAATGGCAGCCTCTGGCGCATCATTTTTGGCTGACGCAAGGGGTCCTGTTGAGGGCACGGAAGTTTCATCTGTGGCGCAGTTTTCTGCGGCGGAGAAAAGCGCATAGCTCCATTTATGGGGCAAAAAATTGAGATACACGTCTATGTGATTGCGGTCATGCACCACCATGCGGTCGAGAAGTCCCCGATAAAATTCATCGTCGTAGGAAAGTTCCAAGGCTATTTCGTCCACGGCGGAGGCAATCTCCCTTAGCATTTCGTCCTTTCTGTTCATGGCCTTTCCCTGCTGAATCACGCTCTCTATCATGCGCTTATAGTCCGCTATCTCCTTGTCGCACTTTTCCCGCATCGCCATGAACTCGCTGAGGCTTATGCTGCTGCCCATGTAAAGCTCGATAAGCCGAGTTTTCTGCGCCTCGACATCGATTATCTTCTGCTCCAATGCCGCGGTGTCGATGCAGCCAAAGTCTGCCGAGATAACCTGCTCGATGGCGGTTTTGAGGTTATGCAGCACCAGCTCTTTATCCATTTCAAGGCTCTGCGCCACAAGGTACATGATGTGCAATGCGTCCTCGTTTCGTATGCTGTCCTGCGTGCAGCCCACCTCGTTGCCGCTTGCGTCCGTGTGGAAGCTCCCCCGCCGTGCCGATTCATAGCAGCGCCAGCACTTGTATCTACTGCCGTCCCTGCGCCTTCGGGTTTTTGCAACGAAGCTCCTGCCGCATTTGCCACACTTGATCTTGCCCGAAAAGCAGAAGCGGTTAGAATGTTTTGCCTTGCCCTCGGGCGATAGGGCGCGGCTGTCCAAGATTTTCGCCGCCGCCTCGAAGGTTTCGCGGGACACTATGGGCTCATGGTGGTCGTGCAGTATCACAAACTCCTCCTGCCCTCGGTTGTACTTCTTGTCGTGGGAAAGGTAGTCGGGCGTGTAGGTCTTTTTCTGCACGAGGTCGCCGCAGTATTTTTCGTTGCGAAGTATGCGTAAAATCACGGTGTTCGACCACTCCTTGCAACGCATCGTGTCTACGCCCTCCTCCTTCAGCTCCCGCGCGATGACAAAACAGCCCTTGTTCTCGTTTACGAACTTATCGAAGATGCGGCGAACTACCTTTGCGCCCTCCTCGTTGACGGTCATTTTACCGTTTTTAACATCGTACCCAAGTAGGCTTCTTCCGAACACCACGCCCTGCTCCATGCGCCGCTTCTGCCCCCACTTGACACGCTCTGACGTTTTTCGGCTTTCCTCCTGTGCTATCGAGGACATGATCGTGAGCCTAAGCTCCGCATCTGGATCGAGCGTGTTTATATTGTCGTTTAGAAATATCACGCCCACGCCGAGCTTTTTCAGCTCCCTCGTATAGCCCACACTGTCCAACGTGTTGCGGGCAAAGCGGGAAATTTCCTTTGTGACGATGAGGTCAAGTTCGCCGCGCTTCGCCGCCTCTATCATGCGGTTGAACGCCCTGCGCTTTTTGGTGTTCGTGCCGGTCTTGCCCTCGTCCGCAAACACCTCGACAAGCTCCCAATTCGGCTCGCGCTCGATGTAGGCCTTGAAATACCGCTGCTGGCTCTCAAAGGAATTGGCCTGATCCTCCCTGTCGGTGGATACCCTGCAATAAGCCGCCACCCGCTTTTTCGCCCCCGTCATCATGCGGATGGCATTCAATTCTTCATAGTTTCTCGTCATCGTGTTCACTCCTTTCGGTTGAATTGTATTATGAATAGTGTGCCGACTCAAATGTGCGTCTGCATCTATGTAATTGCCAAGCAAAGCGCTTGGCAGAAAATTCAAAGTTTATAATTGGCTTTAAGCTTCTCAAGGCATCGTTCAGCTTGTGAAACGGTCAGGATATTTCGCTTTATTAGCGACTGTAAAATGGACTTTTGATAATTTAGCATGAACGGCGCATTATCCTTTGCGTCGAGCTTCGGTTGCGGCTCGCCCGTGTAGACATACGCCCGCGGTTTCAGTTATATCACCTCCCGTGCAAAGTCAGGATTAGGCTCCTGCAATTTACTGTATTCACGGCGGTTTGTCCGCTATTACCGCCTCGGTTCATCTCGGCTGCGCTCCCGCTTGCGCTGCCACTGGGAAAGCAGCTTTATCATGGTGTCCTCCATCTGCTTCGGCGTGTAGCCCTTTGGGAAGAAGCGGTTGATGCGCTCCGTTTGAAGCCTTATATGCTCCTTTTGGTTGGGCTTTTCGGAGGACAATACCTTGCTCATCGTCCGATCGTCTAACTTGCCCTCCTGCGCGAGCTTTTTGAATTGTATCGCCTGTGGGTGGGACGGGGTGCAGTCCAGCTGTTGCATGAGGGCAAGAAGCGCCGCCTGCTGCGCCGTTGTCAAATAGGACAGTTCCACGGCAGGATTGAACGCAATCTTTTTATCGTCCACCATCTGCATGAGTTCGGGGATGAGGTTTGTTAGGCGGATAAAGCGTTGGACTTGTCTGCCGCTTTCCTCATGCGTAACTGTTTCTCGCGACTTGTGGCCAACTTGTCCACAAGTTTTTCCTTGATGCGATAATGCCTCCATCTTCATCTTATACGCAAACGCCTTTTCGCTGGGTCGTATATGCTCCCTTTGCAAATTGGCGTCCACCATAAATATCACGGCTTCATCATCGGTCATATCTCGCACGATAACGGGCAGGGTTTTCATGCCGAGCGCACGGCAAGCCGCAAGCCGCCTGTGACCGGAAATCAGCTCATAGCCCTCGCCTTTCTTCCTTGCAATCGCAGGAGTCAGCACGCCGTAAGTTCGTATGCTCTCCTTAATACGCTCCATCTCCTCGTCCTCAAACACCTTGAACGGGTGGTCGGGAAACTCCGCAATGGTTTCAATCGGCATCTGCTGTACGCTGTTCGGGGCGCCTTTTTCGGTAATGTCGGAAAGCTCGTCACCCGTTACTATCCTTGGTCTTTTCTTTGGTTCGTCAGTCATCTTTCACACTCTCACTTTCTCTTGGTTCTTTCGTGTTTTCCAATATTTCCTCAGTTATCTTTTTGAACGCCATCCGGTTTTCCTCATACGCATCGGCAAGGAAAACGCCTGTGGCGTTGGCGCAGGCTGCAATTTGGTTGATGCTCTTGCCTATGGCGTTCAGCTTCGGCACTATGGAGCCGTAGTCAAACGGCGGCGCTTTTGGCGCGCGGGAATTGATGCGCGAACGGATAAACGCCTCCTGCGACAGCCCGCTTTTTTGGACGGCCTTTTTCAAGTTCTTAAGCTCCCGTTCGTTAAAACGGCAAATGATTCCGATGTTTCTTTTTAGCATGTTGCCTCCTTTGCTCTTTGGCGGGGTCTAAGGGGCGCAAGGCTCCTTATCTCGAATAAGGCGGGTAAATGCCGGCCTTATTCAGTGCTGGCTAAGCCGGCACAATCGGAAAATGCTATCATTTTCCAATGCTCGCTAATCCGATGCAGAGCATCGTCTAAACGCCAAATCCCGCCCGCAGCTTGTGCCGCGTCTCATCCATCCGCACCTTCAAATTCCGCTTGCAGCAGCTTCAAAAGCGCCTTGGCCTCGTCCACGGTCAGCGTTCCGCTTTTGCCGGACTTGCTGTCGTCGGGCGACCAATCGTGCAGGTCGTACTTCTCCGCATTGCCGTTCCATTTCACGATGCGGAGCATCTTTCGCCACCCCGTCCTGCCGTTCTCGGACAGTACGCCGACGTCCCTTACAATCTCGCATTTGATTTCGTTCATCTGTGTTCCTCCAATTTTTATTTACTCTATGCCTGCCCATCGAATTTGCACCACCGGCATACATTGTGCCCGCAACAAACCTCCTTTCGTTATGTAAATCGCTGTTTATGCGAAATAAAAAGCACCTCCGTCTCCCGCAAGAAAGACAGGGATTCAAAGAAGCGGGTAGACCTCCACCTTCTTCTTCTGCCGTTCTATCCAAAGCAGCTTCCTGACAGGCTTTGCCTTGTCGTGTTACTCCCTCTTGGTGCGCTCGCCTGCGGTCGTGGCGCACTTCCCCGAGGGGGTGACTGCTCGGACGGTCATTCGGTTTTCAAGGAGCTAAAAAGAGCCGTTGCACAGCCCCCGAATCGGCGGAACTTTCGTCCCCGCTGCCTCGGTGAAGCTATGTAACAGCTCATATGTTTGAGCCTTGTGTCTGCGCTTTGTGTTACAGACTGCAAGTTTTATTCGGTTGTGCCCCGCAAATGCGAGAGCCTTACTATATCACAGCTTTTACTCTTGTCAAGCCCATTTTCAAACTTTTTTTGCTTTTCCCCGATTTGTTTGCAAATGTACGCTCGCCTAAGTTTCGCCCGTGCTGTTTCACTCAGCGCACCCCTGTACAAACCTACACATACACAAACTCCACAAGCGCCGCTTCCTCCGCCATAGCCTTAATGCCGTTCATCCGCCGCACCCATTCCATCTGGTTTTCCGCTTTGAGCTTTTCTGTCACGCCCTCTTTTTCGGCAAGTTGTTTCACCGCCCGAGAAACAAAATCGCGTGCAACCTCATCTATCTCCTGCAAATGGTCGTAGAGCGTACCGTCAAGCAGCATGGCAGCGTACGTCCCCTTGTGACGCTCTTTCAAAAACGCTTTACGCAACCGCCCATACTTGTCAATGCAATATTCCTTCTCGGGCAGTACAAAATTGGGAACCAAATAATCCCCGCTCCGAATGTAATCAATGTTCATAGTCATAAAACTCACCTCCTGCTGTCAGCATAGGTTTGCCGATAATGTGGTACCAGCACTTAAGTTCACAAAGGCTCGTCCGAAAGACTACCGGTAGGAAGTGTCATAGGTACCACATTTGCATAGCAAAGAGGTTTTTCCGAGGAAATTTCTAATAATATCTATCCTTTACTATCTCATAAACTGCAAATCGGCGTTCAGTTGGGCAAGTCGAAAAGCGTGCAAAGGCTATACCCAATTATACCCTTGGCTATTTGGGTATAACGGGGGTATAATATGGTTACAGTATTTGTAGGAGGCGGCTTAGGGAACAAAATGAAGTGCTTGCACACATCAGCGAGCTTGAACATTGCCAGCGGGCTCTATTTCCACGAATAAGGTTAAGGTTAAAGAAGACTTCTACCACGCCCAGCCGAGAGCTAAAAATCATGATGAATATCTGAAAAGGCTGTAGCGATAAGGGTGGTTCTGATGAACCCCTGTTTGACGTCACGGCTAAAGCGATTATCTCTTTATCATCAGCAACACACCGTATTCGTCGGTTCCGTTTTCAGAGAATCCCAACGATTTCCAAAAGCGGACGGAGGGCTCTTTGGTGCTGTTCAATTCATAATACTTAGCGCCGTCTGCCCTTGCGTATTGTTCTAATGCCTCAAAGCATTTATGACCGGTGCCGTTGCCTCGATATAACGGAAAAACCCAGAAGTCAAGTATAAAGCATTTGCCGTCCTCGCAAAAACCCACCTCCTGCTTATCGGAATAGCAGGAGGTGGGCGGTTGACAAATGTGCGGTCATGTATGTAAACAATGGGGCGAACCTCAAACCTCCCTTGCGCCGAGGGCGGCGAAGACGCGTACCACCTTTTGGGCTTGTCCGGTTTCGATGGATAGGGTGCAGTCGTGTGGGTAGATGTTGGTGGTGCGGTCGTATTTTCTTACTCGGTCGCGGGTGGTAAGTGTATAGCAAAAAAGCCCTGTTTTGGGGAGTTTTTTCGTGGAAATAGCGGGGTGAGCCATAGTTGGTACGCTTGTGGGCACGGAGGAAATGGCGCATTGGGAGATGATCGCGACGATGATACACCAGTGCATGCGCGGGGTGACCTGCGAGGAATTGACAGCCGCAGGCTTGGACGGCTACTACACGATGCACGATCACGGCGTGTTCCCCTGCGACCCCAACGGCGTGCCGTTTACGACCGCCTACATAGCCTGCACCGGTGATCCAATCGCGGATCTGAGTGAAAATATGGCTGCCGAACAAAAGGCGCGGGCCACATATGAGCATCTGATGAATATGACGAGTAACAGTCAGATTCTCGAGCCGCTGTACTTCCTGCGTGAGCGCGAGGTCGTTCACTATCAGAGGTTTGGCGAGTGCCTGGAGATAGTGCAAAACAAGCTCGGCGTTCGCTCGAGCTGTTCCTGCCGCAACCGCCGACGCAGATAAACTCGCGAAAGTGCACTTCGAGCCTTGACTTTGGGCGGTACGTTCAAGGTCAAGGTTCGATTTTTTGCGTTTAGGCAAGGGGCGCCCCGCTATCCAAGTTCGCACGCCTGTACGCCGCCGTCCGTCATATCTTCGGCATTCACAATCTGCTCCACGTTATCATCGCGCAACACAACCGTGCTTGATTGCATACCTTGTCTGCGTTCAAGTTCAGTAATCTCGCGCTCTATTGTGTACCCGCTGATATAGTCGTTGTCGGTTCTGCCGACAATGCGGTAGGCTTGCCCCGCCTTAATCACCGCGCCTTGATTGTTCCGTGCGATAACATACTGCTCACGGTTCGGGTCGTATTCGGTTGTCGTGGGCGTGGGGGTTTGCTCGGCGGTAGCTTCGGTTATGGTTTCGGTTCTTCCCTCGACTTTTGCGCTTCCAACAACCTCTGTTTTTCTCGTTCCTTGCTCCTCGCGATATACATCGGGAAGCCCTCGTCCATGTCCGCTAACATCAGCTTGTCCCCGTATGACAATTCGGATAGGTCTATCTTGGGTACTGTGCCAGATGAGGTTTGGTTCTTCGTTTGGTTTGACATCGTTATTCCTCCATTCTGAATAACTAAATATTTCTTTGTTCTCTGCTTGCTGTGTTATGGCTTGGGCTGTTCCTGCTGTTCCTGCGCTTCTTTCTGTCGCTGTGCTTCCAACAATCTCTGCTTTTCTCGTTCCTTGCTCCACGCGATATACATCGGGAACCCCTCATCCATGTCCGCTAACATCAGCTTGCACCCGTAGGACAATTCGGATAGGTCTATCTTGGGTACTGTGCCAGATGAGGTTTGGTTCTTTGTTTGGTTTGACATCGCTATTCCTCCATTCTGTATAACTAAATATTTCTTTGTTCTCTGCTTGCAGTGTTACGGCTCGGGTTGTTCCTGCGCTTCTTTCTGTCGCTGTGCTTCCATCATTTCTGTATGACGCAGATTTATCAAATAGTCCTCCGCTATTTCGGGGTCGAAGAACTCTCCCAATCCGGGCGTTGTCCTGTAACTGCTTGGGATGTTCAGCTTTCGGTGTAGTATTGTCGTGCGCTTGGTATCCATCACATATGTTCTCCTTTAATAATTCTATGTAAGGATATATTGGGCTACTCGTCGTATCAAGTATATATTGGGGATTGACTAATCTGTGTTGAAGCTCTCCGTCCGCTCCATATTCCCCGAATCATCAAGGGAAGAAGCGGTTTCGATCTGGCTTTCCGCTTCGTCTGTATGCTCTGTGTTATTATTATACTCTATTTCGCTCTCATTTTCAATAGCGCGCTTCACTATCTTAGCTTCATTTGAGCGGCTTCAGAAAAACGGAAGAAGCTGTTAAAACCGCCTTTCGTCTGCGATGGGATTGAAATGTACAATTCAGTTTTGGTAGAACAATCTCATATTCCCCGCCGGACAGTCGTTTACCAATAGCGGCGGTTTTCTTCCTCTGCGATGATATAGTTTATCAGTTGTTGACGCAATTCTTCCTTTGACAAACTCTTAACATATTTTTCGACGCTCTTGCAATACTCCTCCCACCGTTTCTCTTCCTCGCGCTCATACTGCTCAACTTCCTTAATGTACTTATCGGCTTCGGTCGGGAAGATGGTGAAGAACAAGGCGACCATATGCTTGCAGATAATTCTCGTGCCGTCGGCGTGGGGGCAGTTGCATCTCGACTGGCGGACGCGGGCGACGTTTATCTTGACGATATACGGTTCTTTGAGGCTACCCGAAACAAGGCCTTCATATTCATCATCGGATAGCTTTTTAAACGACTTGACCTTTTTAGCCTTATAGTACTCATATCCTCTCCAAAGGGAAGCCCCGCTGGCCGCTGTCACAATACCCATTTTTTATCCTCCGAGATTATCGCCTTGCTTGATATTAGTATTATAGCCTGAACGCAAGTGTGTTGCAACAACAAAATGGATTCACTTACGCCTGATAGGGCGTGTGACGTTGCCTTTTTCATCCTATGTAGCTTGCTTTTTGTGCCGCTTCCCGTTATAATTGCGGAGCGAAAGGAAGTGGTGAAGGTGGCAAAATTTGTGCCAAGGCGAAAAATGAGCAAGAAGGCTCAAAAACAACAGAACGCCCTTCAGCGCCGAACATGGGACTTCCGCCCTACCACGCGCAAGGTCGAAAGCAAAAAGCTGTACAGCAGAAAGAAAAATCCCCTTGACCGTTATGATGACTACGGCGAGGGGATTTTTGTTTGGGTTGAATTACGATTGAGCCATCGTGGTTCGTCCCTCCGAGATGACGGTATTTGCCATTTAGCTCTCCCCTTACCCCTATCGTGCGGGTTCGGGTTTTTCCTCCTTTATCTTTGTCAATCCGGGCACTGAAAATTAAAAGCGCGGCTTGGCACTTCCGCGCTTTTTTGCCTGCTTTTATTAAATAAAGGAGATCATGCTTTATTCTGGCCAAAGGTCAGGAGGGTGCAGGCAAACTCTATTCACTTATATCGGAAGCCATTGCAAGAGTGTCAGCATCAGGGGCAGGGTCAGAAGGCTGATTGCCATGCTGACAAGCCCGCAGGAGGCTCCAAAGCTTCCGTCTCCGCCGTAGGTCTCGGAAAATACCACGGGATTCAGCCCCAGCGGCAAGGCGGTGTAGATCCCGACGAACATCAGTATTCTTGTATCAAGGTTGAAAAGCCGCGTTATACCGCAGGCTATTGCCGTAAACAGCAATGGTAGCGCAATGAGCCTTATCAATGACACCAGATACACCCTGCCGTCCCAAAACGCCTTCTTTGCAGACAGCTTTGAGATTGCAAGCCCTGCCACTATCATTGCGCATGGGCCCATGCAATTCGACGCTGAGTCGCAAATCTTGAAAACAAGCTCTGGACAGCTTATCCCCAAAAGCCCCACCACAATGCCCAAAAGCATGGCGATAAGCGGAACGCCAAGCAACCTTTTTATCCGTCTTTTCAACCCCTTATCGTTCCCTTGTGGCATCCACTTCATCATCGCATAGCCGTAGATATAGAAGTTAAAGGGTAGCGCAAACATCATAAAGCCGGAAAGCGCCTCGCCTCCAAACAGGGCTGCTACCAGCGGATAGCCAACATAACCAAAGTTCGGGACGACCATAGAGTAGGCGGCGCCGAGCCATTCCATGCGTTCACCGCGAAGCCGCTTTTGCATTAGAAGCGAGACGGGGAGCGAAAGCAACATCAGACAGCTCCCCGCTAAAAACAGTACGGCATAGCCGCCGAGCTTCTCTATCGTGAACTGCTGGGCGCAGGCAGAAAACTCTATCGCGGGCAGGAACACGAAGGTAATCATTTTTGAGAGTGTCGTTCCGGCGTCCGAGGGCAGCTTATGAACTTTCCCAAGCAGGATTCCTATGCCGAAAAACGCCAAAAATCCCGTCATCTCGGACAACGCGAGCAAAAACGTATCGAGCATAAGCCTCCGCTATCTTACAAGGTGTACGGCAAAGCCGCCAAAGTCCTCCTTTAAGTATATCGCGACAAGCTCGCCGTTTTTGTACTTCGCCGTGGACTCGTCCATCTCAAAGCCCCTCTGTTTTAAGAGGGCTACAGCCTGTTCCATATCGCTTGCGCCGATTGCAATATGCCCGTTTTTGCCCAAATACGGCGTTTTCATAACCTCGATACAGCTTCCCGCAAAGTTGGAACTGTTGCCCTCCTTTACAGCAAAGCCAAACGCCTCAGAGAACAGCTTTACAAGCCGCAAGGACTCTTCGGGGGTTTTCGCATTAACGCCAACATGCCTAAGCGTGAACTCGACGCAAACGTTTTCCATGGTTACGGCTCCTCGTATGCGCCCGATGAATAGGTCAGCTCATAGCTGTGACTGTATACCTCGATGATGATGCCGAACGGATCCTCGACATAGCACATACGATAGGGCTTCTTGCCCTTGTAGTAGTAGCGAATGGGCATCCTCTGCTTGCCGCCATGCGCTACGATGCGCTCGACAAGTCCCTCAAGGTCGGGATCCTGAACTGCAAAGTGAAACAGGTCGGTGCGCCAGAACTTAAAGTCCTTCTCGTGCGGTTCGTTGTTTGGGAACTCGAACATTTCGATTCCGATGCCGTCGCTCGTTGAAAGATGCGCAATTCTGAATTGCGTCCAGTTCGTCGTTTCAAACACCTCGTCGCACATTATTCCGATATCGGAATCGTCGCGGGTTATAACCGAAGGCGGCATCAACAGGTACAGCCCCATGACGTCGGTATAAAATTTTACCGCTGCCTCAAGGTCGGGCACCGAAAGTCCCACATGGGAAAAAGAAATCGGGTATGGTTTTTTGTTTTCAGACATTTTGTTTCTCCTTATCCGTAATATTATTTTACAAGGTCAAACGGTTTTTCGCCAAGCAAAACCGCTTTGACATTATTCGAAGCCACCCTCCTGCATTCCTGCAACGACTGATGGCTGACGTAAGCCGTATGCGGGGTGCAGAAGAAATTATCCAGTTTAAACAATGGATTCAAATCGGGCGACCAGTTTTTCATCTTCATTGGCTCCTCTTCGGGGTCGTCAACCGCCGCGCCCGCAATGATTCCGCCTACAAGAGCATCGTATAGCGCGGCGTTGTCCACGCACTTGCCCCTTGAGGTGCAGACTACATAGGCGGACTTTTTCATCAGCGCAAGCGTCTCGGCATTGACGATGTGGTGCGTCTTATCCGTATGCGGAGTATGAACCGAAACCACGTCGCTGAGTTTAAACACCTCGTCAAGCTCCGCCTTTTTAACTCCGCAGGTCGCCATAAAGCTCTCGGACACGAAGGGATCGTAGGCTATGACCTTAAAGCCGAACACCTGAACCTTTCTTGCGAGATTTTGCGCAATCCTGCCGAAGCCCAAAAGCCCGAAGGTTGCGCCGCGAAATCTCGGAATCGGTGCAATCCAGTCCTGCCACTGGTAGCTCCCCGCCTTTACGCACTTGTTGTAATGCGGAAGGTTTCGCATAAGCATGAAGGCGTTGGCAATCGCATGGTCGGCAACCTCGTCCAAACAGTAGTCCGGAACGTTCGTTACGATTATGCCGTGATCGCGGCACGCCTGAACGTCGAGTATATCCACGCCTATGCCATAGCGGGCGATTATCTTGCAATTTGTGAGCTTTTCAATCGTCGAACGGGGAATCTTTGCATACTGCTGCAAGATAGCGTCCGCATCGTGCGCAAGCTCCGCCAAGCCCTCGCCCGTCTTGCATTTCAGGCCTATGACCTCGGCGCCGATGGGCTCTAATATGCTTTTTTCTATCTCGTTGTCGGGATAGTCGTAATCGCTGATATAAACTTTGAACTTGCTCATGAGCAACTCCTTTTAGATTGTTGGGGGAGGTTAGCCCTCCCCCGATTTTGTTTTAGCTTAGAATCCGTTGGTTGCGTACAAATCGTTTGCCGCAAGGTAGTAGT
Source organism: Clostridia bacterium (assembly GCA_030527115.1). Classification (GTDB taxonomy): domain Bacteria; phylum Bacillota; class Clostridia; order Christensenellales; family CAG-138; genus JAQUTY01. The sequence goes on along the minus strand of JAUNBM010000021.1, from coordinate 23,257 downwards.
CCACGTTGTCGACAGTTACGAGGTTGACCGAGGTATAGACGTAGTTCGGAGCGATCTTCGCATTAGCCGCCGCATTGTCGGAGGTCAGCGGGATCTCAACATGGTTTGCCGTGAACAGGGTCATAAATGCCCAGTAGGCAACCGCGACGTCGTTCTGTGCCAGCGTGCCGGTAATCGTGCCGTCCTTTACCATCTGCAGGGTTTCGGTATTGCGGTCAAGGCCCAATACTCCCACCGAGCCGGTGAGTCCGAGTTCTGCAAGCGCGGTGGATGCGCCCTGTGCGCCGGTCGAGTCGGTGCAGACATAGCCGGTGAGGTTCGGATACTTGATTGCAATATCCTTTGCGGCATTGATTGCCGTAGTTGCATCCGCCTTCGTGTCGCCGTAGGCAACTATCGTGATGTTCGGATACTGTGCAAAGGCGTCCTCAAAGCCCTGTGCGCGCTCCTCAAACATATCGGAGCCTAAGATGGTCAGGATTGCAACCTCACCTGCGCCGCCGATGGACTCTGCATAGAGCAGTCCGCCGTTGTAGCCGAGGTCATACTGGGAGGTGCCGATGTAGCAGTCGCCATGCTCGGTCGTGGAGCCTACGAAGGTCACCACCGGTATTCCGGCTTCCTGCGCCTTTACGATGTAGGAATCGAGCGCCGCGTCATAGCCCCATACGCAGATGCCTGCGGGGTTCTTTGCAATCGCGCTGTCCATAGCCGTGCACATGACGGTCATATCGTCATCAGCAGGGCCTGTGAAGGAGACCTTTACTCCGAACAGCTCGCCGCATTTTTCCCACATATACTTGTGGGCGTTGAAATACTCGATGTTGTTCAGGCAGTTTACAACGATGTATTCCTCGTTGGAATCCACCGTGCTCCAAACCGTTCCCGCCGCAGTACCGCTTGTTCCTTCTCCTCCGCTCTGCGACGAAGCGGGTTCACTTGTGCAGCCTGCAAATAGGCATAATACCATCAGGGCTGTCAGCATCAGTGCAAGAATTTTCTTCATTTTCTTTCTCCTTTGTTTTGTATTTCTCTTATTTGATTCAGTCCTTATTTTCGATAAGAACTTTAATCCTACCCTGTCCGTGAGACGATTTGGCAAACGCCAACGCCTCCGGAGTTTGTTCAAACGAAAACCTGTGTGAAATAATCGGTTCCAAGTCCAGTTTTCCGCTTGCCATCATGTTCAGCGCGGGGGCAAAGCTGTTCGGGCTTGCCAACACCCCGTAGACCGTGATATCCCTGCTCGTCACATATTCGAGTTCAAACGGCACGGTTTCCTTGCCCGTGAGACTCAATGCGCAGAGCCTTCCGCCCGGGGCGGTCATATGCACCGCCGTGTTGATAACGCTTGCGTTGCCCGTGTCCTCGAACACCACGTCCGGCAACTCTCCGAAATACGCCTCAACCTGTTCTATCACATCGCCGTCGTTGGAGTTTATAAGCTTTAAACCCCACTTGTCCTCTATCAAGGCTCGGTGCATCTCCTTCCTGGCAATAACGGCAACCTTGCCCGCGCCACAGCAGGCCGCAAGCTGGGCGTTTAAAAGTCCTATCGGCCCGTCGCCGTAGATTACAACGTTGTCGCCCGGCTCAATCCCGGTTCTCCTTACCGCGTACAAAACGGTTGCAAGCGGCTCGCAAAGCGCGGCTATATCGGGAGCGATCCCGTCCGGCACTTTGTACACGTTCTTGCCGTCGGTCTTTAAATACTCGGCCATAGAGCCGTCGTAGCGTATTACTCCAAGTTCGGTGCGATTTGCGCAAAGGTGATACTTGCCCTTCTTGCAGTTTTTACACTTGCCACAACCTATGGATATATCGCCAACGACCAAGTCGCCAAGCTCAAAGCCCTCCACCTTTTCGCCAACCGCCGCAACCGTGCCCGACCACTCATGTCCTGCCGTCAGAGGCATTTTGGAAAGGCCATCCCGATAGTAGGACATACTCCCGTCGTACAGCTCAACGTCGGTTGTGCAGACGCCGGTTGCAATGACCTTGATGAGCACCTCGTGCGGTTCAAGTTTCGGCACATCCACAAGCTGTTTTTCGACCTTTAGCGGAGCCACCACTCGAAACGCCCACATCTTATCGTTCATAGCCCACCTCCTTTATAACAGTCTCTTGCCAATAGCTTTTCTCTTTTCGCTGAGAATGTCTATAAGTATTGCGAGTATCAATATTGCGCCGGTTGCAAAGTTCTGCCAGTAGATATTGACGCTCAAAAGGTTCAAAGCGGTGCTCAATACCGAAAGGAACAATGCTCCAAGTACAGCTCCCAAGACCGAGCCCTTGCCGCCGTTCAAGCTCGCGCCGCCGATGATACAGGCCGTGATTACGTCCAGTGCGGTGCCGCCGCCTATCGTAACCGAACCGGAACCAAGCCTTGCCGCAAACATGATACCCGTAAATCCCGCGCACAAACCCGTGAAAACAAACACCAAGAGTTTCGTCCGCGAAACGTTGATACCGTTTAGCTTTGCCGCCTTTGCGTTGCTTCCGACATAGTAGATTTGGCGAAGCCTTCTCGAATTTCTAAACAGTAAATCCGCAATGACTACCAGGATTATCAGCACAAAAATCGGATATTGAATCCCTAAAAGCTTTCCCTGCCCCAAATCCTTGAACAACTGCGGTATCCCCGTGACCGACCTTCCGTTTGCCATAACCAGCATCAGGCCCTCGATACAACAGCTCATTCCGAGCGTCGTGATAAAGGCGTTAAGCCCGACCTTTGCGACGAAAAATCCGTTGATAAACCCTATCGCCGCCGCAACCAGCAATGCGATGATGATGGCGACGAATATCGGAACTCCGGCTACCATCAGCTTTGCCACGACCACGCCCGTGAACGCCATCGTCATACCCACCGACAAGTCCATCTCGCCGCAGGCAAGCAACATAACCATGCCGATTGCAATTACGCCGTTGACGGTTATCGCAATTATGACCGACAGAATGTTCCTGCTCGATAAAAATACCGGCTGAAATATCGACACCACCAGACTTGCCGCGACCAAAAGTCCGAACAGTATGAACTCTCGTGAAGTTACGACCCCTTTTACTTTCCTTGTGAATGCGTTGTTCATAATGCCTCTCCTAAAATTTCCATATTATCTGCACGCATGGCGTAATTCATTACCGCCTTTTCTGAGAAGTTTTCCTTCTCGACCTCGCCCTGCACCGTACCGCTTGCCATGACCACGATTCTGTCGCATATGCCCAAAAGCTCCGTAAGCTCGGAGGAGATCACGACTACCGCCTTGCCCTTTTCAGCCAAATTTTTAAGCATCTGATAGATCTCCGCCTTAGCGCCTACGTCGATGCCGCGCGTCGGTTCATCGATGATGAACACCTCCGGATCTATCCCGAGCCACATTGCCAGCAGGCACTTCTGCTGATTGCCGCCCGAAAGGTTGTTCATGCTCTGCTCTATCGAGGGCGTTGCAACCCGAAAATCCTCCACCTGCCGTTTTGCAAGTTCGTTTATGCCGCTGCGTTTTAGCATCCCCATCCTGTTGGAAAGGTTCTTTAGTTGCATGACCAAAAGGTTGTTCTTTATCGAATAGTCAAGATACAGTCCCAGCGCCTTTCTGTCCTCGGTGACATAGGCTATCCCGTGCTTTATCGCGTCCTTGGGCGAGGATATCTTTACCTCCCTGCCCTTAATCAAAATACTGCCGCTACGCTTGTGCGCATGGACTATTCCCAGCGCCATCTCGGTTCTGCCTGCGCCGATAAGCCCCGCCACGCCTACGATTTCTCCCGCCCGCACGCCAAAGTTCACGTTGCGATACAAAGGCTCAGCGCAAAGGTTTTTAACCTCGAAAACACAATCCTGCGAAAGGGTTCTTTCCTTGAGCTCTTCACCAAAGAGTTGCTTTATCTCCCTGCCTACCATCATAGTGATTATCTCGTTCACCGTGAGATCCTTTACGCTACGCTCGCCCACCTTACAGCCATCGCGCATAACAACGACTCTGTCGGCTATCTCCATAACCTCTGCGAGCTTATGTGTGATATAGATGAATGAGTAACCCTCCTTGCGAAGCCGGTTGATGTTGTCGAACATGAGCTGAATCTGCTCGTCTGCAAGCGAGCTTGTCGGCTCGTCTAAGATTATCAGCTTACAGCCCATCGAGGTCGCCCGAATTATCTCTAAAAGCTGTTGCATACCCACAGGCAGTCTCTTGACCTGAAGCCTCGGATTGATGTCCAGCCTAAAACTTTTAAGCAGATTTGCCGTATCTTCGTACAGCTTGTGCCAGCGGATGTTGCCGAGAGCGTTTATAGGCTGACGGTTCATAAAGATGTTTTCCGCCACGCTCATCTCGCCCACCATCGAAAGCTCCTGATGCACCATAGCAACGCCGTGATTTCTTGCGTCGAGGGCGGAATTTAGAGAAACCGCCTTGCCGTCAAGCAGAATTTTGCCGCTGTCCGGCTTTTCAACTCCGCATATCATCTTGGACATTGTGCTCTTGCCTGCGCCGTTTTCACCGAGCAAAGCCAGCACCTCGCCCTCCAAAACCTCAAAGCTCACGTCATTTACCGCAACCACGCCCGGATAACTTTTAACTATGTTTTCGACCCTGAGTTTTTCCGCCATCCTATCCTCCGTTATCTTTGAACCCTGCCCGAGCCGTCGCCGTTTACGAGCTTGTTCACCTCATCCAGCGACGAGATGGAAAAGTCGTATTCCGTCGCCTGCTTCAGGCAGGAAGTTGCCACCGCAAACTCTATCGCCTTTTGCGGCTCGTAGCCGCTCATAAGGGCATAGACCAGCCCGCCGCCGAACGAATCGCCGCCGCCTACACGGTCAACTAAGTGAATCTTGTACTCCTTGGACTTATAAACCTTCGTGCCGTCATAGAGGATGCCCGCCCAGGTGTTGTCGCTTGCTGACAGGCTCCCCCGAAGCGTTATGGCGAGCTTATCAAAGCCGAATTTGTCCGCCAGTTTCTTTGCCACGATCTCGTAACTCTCTTTGCTGAGTTTGCCGCCCAGAAGGTCGCTGTTATCCGCTTTGATTCCGAACACCTTTTCGGCGTCCTCCTCGTTGGCAAGGCAGACGTCGACATAGGGCATGAGTTTCTCCATAACCTCGCCCGCCCGCTCGCTACTCCACAGATTCTTTCTGTAATTTAGGTCGCAGGACACGGTTATGCCCCTTGCCTTGCATTCCTTCAACGCGTCCTCGCATATCAGGGGAAGCTCATCCGAGAGCGAGGGCGTGATACCCGTAAAATGGAACCAGCTCGCCCCGTCTAAAATCTTTTTCCAATCGAAGTCCTCGCGCTTTGCCATAGAGATGGCGGAGTACTTCCTGTCATAGATGACCTTGGAGGGCCGCTGTGACGCGCCCCTTTCCACATAGTACATTCCGAGCCTGTCTCCGCCGTAAACCAAATTTGTAAGATCCACCCCATAGCCTCGAAGCGTTCTTATCGCATTGACGGTCAAATCGTTTTTAGGGAGCTTCGTGACAAACGCCGCCTCGCCGCCAAAGTTGGCAACCGCAACCGCAACGTTGATTTCACCGCCCGCAAAGCTGAGTTCAAACTCCCGCGCCTGAGCTATCCTAAGATAGCCGTGCGGATTGAGCCGTCCCATCATTTCTCCAAAGGTTACAAGCCGTGCCATGTTCAATCCTTTCCGAGAGAGGCGGCAGTCGCAACATACCTGCTTGCAAGCGAGCTAAGCGCCTCATAGTCCTCTTTTTTTACCAGTTCAGCGTTTACAATGTTGGCTCCTATTCCGAAGCCGCAAACGCCCGCCTCATAAAAAGCCTTCATGTTTTCCAAATTTACGCCGCCGACCGCCAAAAGCGGAATGTGGCTTATCGGTGCGCGAATCGCCTTGATATAAGCAACGCCCAGGTTTCCAGCCGGAAAAACCTTTACAAAGCCTGCGCCCCAATCGTGAGCTTTTACTATCTCGCTGGGCGAGAATGCGCCCGGCATCGAAATCATTCCCAGCTCCACGGTACGCTTGATTACCGTCTCATCCGTGTTCGGGGAAATTATGTACTTAGCTCCCGCCTTGTACGACGCCTCCACCTGTTCAAGCGTGATAACCGTGCCGGCGCCGACGTTGATTTGCGGCACCTGCTCACTTATCGCCCGTATAGCGGCCGCGGCGTCCTCGATGCAGGTTGGCGATTTTTGATTGAAGGTGACCTCCGCAAAGCGTATCCCGCCTTTATACAGGGCCTTACATACCTGCACAGCCTGCCTGTGCCCAAGCCCCCGCATTATCGCTATCAGCTTTTCCTGTTTTATCAGCTCCGAAAGATTCATAATTCCTCCTTACGGCTCTATCGCATAGGCGCGAAGCGGGAAGCCGTCCATATCGGTGAAGGCGAGCGGCGCGCCGCAGAAGATAATTTCGCGGTTGACTACTTGTTCGGTGTTGGTAAGCGCCTCTACTATCGCCACGTCCGCTCCCAAAAGAATCTTGTGCACCTCCGCCCCGTCTATCGTGTTGACCGAGGGGCCCTCAACACCCATCATCTTTATGCCGAGCGAAACGAGATACTTTGCAAGCTCGGTTGAAACCGAGGGATATTCGGTGAAAAACTTTTCGGTGTTGAACTCCTTGCTCCATCCGGTTGCAAATATCACCCGCTCCGCTTTTTTAATCTGTTCCTCGTAGGGCTTGACGTCCTCGACCTGCAACATTGCGTTGGCATAACCCTTGTGCGTGCAGTTTACGACGAAGCAGGTTCCAACGTAGCGTTCCAGCTCGACCTGAACGAGCGACTTGCCGTCCTCCAAAAAGTGCAACGGAGCATCGGTATGCGTGCCCGCATGTGTGTTGATGTTGCACATCGTGAGGTTGTAGCCGTGTTCCTTGCAATTATGGGTGCGGTCACAGCTCATAAGTTGCGTTCCGGGGAAAACCATGTCGGTGATTGTGAACGGATGCGATAAATCCGTGAGCTTCATCTTCCTGCCCTCCTATATACGTCCGAACTTCGCCAAAAGTTCATCGACCGTCGCGCCCTTTAAAATCTCTTGCCTCGTAAGCTCCTCCTTCTCGGCCTGCTCAACGCAACGCTCGTAGATGGCTTCAAGATCCTCGTAGGGAGCTACGGTTACGCCTACCTCGTCCGCCACGATTAAATCGCCGGGGCGGACTATTATGCCACCGCAGACGATGGGGGTATTGATTTCAATCGGCTCCTTGCGCCCGTCATATGCCGTGTGCGCCGCCCTCGGACAGACCGCATGGGAGTAAATCGGAAAGTCGAGCATCTTTGCCTCATCGGTGTCCCTCGCGCTTCCGTCGATAACCACGCCCGCAACTCCGGCGGCCTTGGCAAGCCCCGACATAAGACCGCCCCAAATGGAGGTTTCCGACTCAGAGAAGGCGTCGATAACCACAACGTCTCCGGGCTTTGCAAGCTCGAATATCGCAAGGCAGTCAACGATGTCGCCCGCCGTGAGCTTGACCGTGAGCGCAGGCCCTATAACCCTGCGGTTGACGCTCCTCGTCGTTATCGTATGCCTCATAACGTTGTCTCGCTCTTGAACGTCGGTCAGAATGCACGAAAGACTGTACACGTCCTTCATGGCTCGAAACTTGTCCATCAATTCCTCGTTTACAACCGCATGTTCTCTTACGATATTTTTCATCTTATCCTCCTTTATTTCGTTCCGCTGTTTACTTGATTCGTATTTCCGAATGCATTTCGCTATTACAATAATAAATCCTGTTTCGAACTTTGTCAACAGGTTTCTGAAAGTTTTTGCATATATACAATGATTTTTTTGATTTTATGCAGTTTTATGTCAAAAATGCGGGAAGTTCTTTTGAACTTCCCGCAAAAGGCATTCGATTATAAGTAAAATCAGTACAGCGAACCGGAGTAGCCGAGCTTGCGCGAGATGGCCTGCGCCGACTCCACCAAGACGCCGGAGAGTTGCTCTACCAATATATCCGTCCTTGCCGAGTACATCATCGCAACGCTTATGGCGGCTATGGGCTGACTCGTATGATCGATTATCGGGGCGGCGATGCAGTAGACGTCGATGTTGCCCTCCCTATCGTCTATGGCGTAACCCCGCTGGCGGGTGCGCTCCAAATCCAGCTTTAGCTCGTCGAGCGTCGTAATGGTAAAATCGGTGAGTTTTTCTATGTTGGACTTTGAGAATATTTCTTCGACCTTATCCATAGGATAACGCGCCAAAATAGCCTTTCCAAGCCCCGTATTGTGCATATAACCACGGGAACCCAGCACCGCTGAGGTGTGAACCGAGGTCGGCGCTTCTATCTTATTTAGATAGATAATCTGATGCTTGTATATGCTCGCCAAAAAGCAGGTGGAATTGCTGAGGTTCATAAGCCTCTCGGCATAGGGTTGCACAAGTTGTACCAGGTTCTGCCTCTGCGTATATCCGGAGCCCAATTCGAAGCACTTTACGCCCAAGGTATAGGCCTTCGAGCCGGGCGCGGCATACTCCAAATACTCCTCCATCAGAAGCGTTCTGGTGATATCGAATGCGCTCGTCTGCGGAATGTTCAACCGTTGCGCAATCTCCCTGCACGTTAGGGGACGATTCGCTTCACGAATCAATTCCATGATTTCCAAGGTTCTTTTTACCGTTCGATTATTTTTTTCCAAATCTGCCACCTTTTATCATCTTAATGCAATTACTATACATTATTCGCCTGACATTTTCAAGCGTTTTTGAAAAATAAATTCATATATGCGAAATTATTTCTAATGGCGACGATGTTCCCGTCGAGAATTTGACGCTGTTTTACACCGACGCAAATAGAATCCAGCCGAGAATCGAGGGAGGCGACCCGATTCTCGGCTTTGTGCGGGGATTCGGTCAGTTTTGACCGTAGTACGCATCTTTTCCGTGCTTGCGGAGATAGTGCTTGTTAAGCAACTCTTGTGGCAGGTCTGTATCGGGAGAGAGGAACTGCGTGTGCCATGCCATCATTGCAACCTCTTCCAGCACTACGGCATGGTATACTGCTTCCGCGGGGGTTTTCCCCCAGGTGAAGGGCCCGTGTCCCCTTACCAATACCGCCGGAATATCCGTTGGATTCTTGTTTTCAAACGCTTCTACTATGACCGTTCCGGTCTCCTTTTCGTAACAACTTTCAATCTCGTCCTGCGTCATGGGGCGCGTTATCGGCACCGAGCCGTAAAAATAGTCCGCATGGGTCGTGCCGAGGGCGGGGATCGGCTTTCCCGCCTGTGCATAAATCGTTGCCCAGCGGGAATGGGTGTGTACTATCCCCCCAATCTCCATAAAGGCGCGGTAGAGGGCAAGGTGTGTTGGCGTATCCGAGGAGGGCTTGTATTTTCCCTCCAAAACCCTTCCCGTGGAAAGCTCAACGCAAACCATATCCTCAGCCGTCATTTCACGATAATCCACGCCTGAGGGCTTTATCACCACAACGCCGCTTTTGCGGTCTATTCCCGACACGTTGCCCCAAGTTAGCACGACAAGCCCGTGGGCAGGCAACGCCATGTTCGCCTCATATACCTGTTTTTTTAACTCGCTCAGCATGATCCTACCCCTTTAGCTTCCAAACCATATCGCTTAGCATGAGCTGTTGCTTGAACAGTTCAAGGTTGGTATCTGCGCCGATATGCACAAACTCTATGCCCATCATTTCCGCCCAGTCGGACAGCATTTCGGCCGTTGCGTCATAGGAAAACACAGTATGGTGCGCGCCGCCTGCCAATATCCAGAGCTTTGCGCCCATGGTGAGGCTCGGCAACGCCCGCCACATAACTCGCGCCACGGGGAGGTTTGGCATATCCATAATCGGCTTTACAGCCTCGACGTCCTGAACTATGAGGCGCATTCTGCCGCCCATATCTATAAGGGTTGACACGGTAGCCCTCCCCGCCTTGCCCTCGAACACGAGCCTTGCGGGATCGCCCTTGCCGCCTATGCCCAAAGGATGCACCTCGATGCGGGGTTTATCCGAAGCCAAAGTTGGGCAAACCTCCAGCATATGAGCGCCCAAAGAGTATTCGTTTCCCTCCTCGAGATGATAGGTATAGTCCTCCATAAACGCGCTACCACCGCCCATGCCTTCGCACATGACCTTGATTATGCGAGTTAATGCCGCCGTTTTCCAGTCGCCCTCGCCGCCATAGCCGTAGCCTGCCTCCATTATCCTTTGAGTGGCAAGCCCCGAAAGCTGTTCCATCCCGGTCAAGTCCTCGAAGGTATTGGAAAACGCCTTTGCGCCCTCCCTGTCCATCATTTTGCGAGTGGCAAGCTCAATCTTGGCCTGATAGCGCACAGCCGCAAGATTGTCGGTTGCAATCAGGTATTTTTCTTTGTACTCCGCCATAAGAGCATCGGTCTCGTCCTCGCTCAAGCGGGCAATCTCAGCTACAAGCTCGCCTACCGGCCAGGTGTTCACCTGCCAGCCCAATTTTATTTGAGCCTCAACCTTGTCGCCCTCGGTCACCGCAACTTGACGCATATTGTCGCCAAAGCGCATAACTTTAAGCCCCCTGCTCTCTATAACGCCTGTTGCGCTACGCATCCAAAGCCCCAGTTCCGAAAGCGTGTTCTCGTCCTGCCAATAGCCCATGATCACCTTGCGGGGCAAGCGCAACCGTGCTCCGATGAAGCCATGCTCCCTGTCCCCGTGAGCCGCCTGATTCAGGTTCATAAAGTCCATATCTATCTGCTCGTTAGGAATCGTGCGGTGATACTGGGTTGCAAAGTGGCACCACGGTTTTTGCAAATTCTTCAGCCCGTTAATCCACATCTTGCTCGGTGAAAAGGTATGGCACCAAGTCACGATGCCGAAGCAACTGTCATCGTAGTTCGCCTCGCGAATTATGCTTGTAATCTCGTCGGGGGTCTTTACCGTTGCCTTATAGACGAGGGTGCAGGGTATCTCCTTCTGTTCGTTGATGTACGCCGCCATCTGCGCCGCCCGCTCGGCTACGGTTTTTAATACCTCCGGCCCGTACAGATGCTGAGAGCCCACTATAAACCAAAATTGTTTTTCTTTCATTTTATATCTCCTTTTCGCCTAAATTACAGTGATTCGACTAAGGATCTTTGCGCGTCGAGGCAGGCGCAATAACGCTTTAGCCAGGTTGAAAAGCCTTCTTCCTCCTCGGGCTTTGCGCGAATTGTAGAGCTTGCGCTGTTTACAAACACCCTGTTTGACAGAAAATCCGCAAGACTTTCAGCTTCGCCACGCTGTTTTCGATAAGCCGCCAGCAAAGCCATGCCCCACGGGCCGCCTTCGCCGGCGGTGGCAAGCACCGACACCGGCGCCTTGAGTGCGGCTGACATAACGCTTTGTCCCACCTTATCCACCTTGAAAAATCCTCCGTGGCCCATCATGCGATCCATCGCCACCTGCTCCTTGCAACTCAGCAAGTCCATACCCAACCTCAGCGTTGCAAGCGAGGCATAGAGCTGTGTTTTCATGAAGTTTGCAAGCGTCAATTCGCTTTCAGGCCGTCTTGCGAACATGGGCCGCCCCTCGGCAAGTCCCGTAATCGGTTCGCCCGAAAGGTAGTTAAACGCCATCAGCCCGTTGCAAGCATAATCGCCGCTAAGCGCGGTTTGGAACAGGGTTTGATACAGCCTGTCCGCAGTTTGAGGCGCGCCGAAGACCTCAAGCGCCTCACCGAACAGCCGCACCCATGCGTCCAACTCGCCCGTGCAGTTGTTGCAATGCACCATTGCCACCGGTTCGCCCGTGGGGGTAGTAACCATATCCACCTCGGGATAATAGCTTGACAGGGGCTTTTCCAAGACCACCATGGCAAACACGCTTGTACCGGCGGACACGTTCCCGGTGCGGGGCGAAACGCTACAGGTGGCGGTCATGCCCGTGCCTGCATCCCCCTCCGGCGGGCAAAAGGCTATTCCCGCCTGCAAATTTCCCGTGGGGTCTAAAAGCGCCGCGCCCTCCGCCGTAAGGCAACCTGCCATCTCTCCCGCTCTTAACACCCTGGGCAAGAGGTCTTTAAGCCGCCAGATAAAGTTTCGCTTTTCTATGAACTTTTCATATTTTTTGATCATGCGCGAATCATATTCGCCCGCTTCGTCTATCGGGAACATACCCGAAGCGTCGCCTACGCCCAAGACCCGTTCTCCGGTCAACAGATGATGCACATATCCCGCCAGCGTCGTAATATGGGCTATTTTGGCAACATGGGGTTCGTCGTCCAATATCGCCTGCGTCAGGTGAGCTATGCTCCACCGCTGGGGTATGTTGAAGCCGAACAGCTCCGTGAGTTGATTTGCGGCCTCCGCCGTCGTCGTGTTGCGCCATGTGCGAAACGGCACAAGCAATTTATCCTCGTGGTCGAACGCCAGATAACCGTGCATCATGGCGGATATGCCCATCGCGCAATATGTGGTGGGCACAACGCCGTATTTTTCAAAGACTTCGGAAACCAGCGAGCTGTAACAGCCCTGCAAGCCCATGAGTATGTCCGCCTGCGTGTAAGTCCAAACGCCGTTTATCAGGCGGTTTTCCCAAGCATAGCTACCCGAAGCTATCGGCGCATAGTCCGCTCCTATCAGCACCGCCTTTATCCTCGTAGAGCCAAATTCTATCCCCAAGAAGGTTTCTCCCTCCTTGACGGCGGCTCTTATCCTTTGAATGTTGTCCATGGTTTTCGCCTCCTTAGAGCCTGTTTCGGTTCTTTCGTGACAGCACAACGCTTTGAATCACCAAGAACAGGCATATCATTGCGGCTACCGTGATGTTCGTCCACCACGCGTCGTCAAGTCCGAGCAGGGCTACTATATTCTTTATCGTGCTGAGCGAAAGCACTCCGAAGAAGGTTCCTATGATGTTGCCGACGCCTCCGGTCAGCATCGTGCCACCGATGATCGACGAGGCTATCGCGTTCATCTCCGCTCCGGTTGCGTGCGACGGCGCGCCTGAACCGACGTGCAGGAAGTAGACAAAGCCGCCTATGCCCGCAAGAAGACTGCAAAGCAGGTGCGAGATGAACTTTGTTCGCTTGACGTTTATGCCAAGCATATTTGCGCTCTGCCGGTTGCCGCCTACGGCATAGAAGCCTCTGCCGAGCTTTGTCCATCTCAGAAGGGCAAAGAGAGCGACGACGAGGACGAGGGCTACGACGACCCCTATCTCGACATAGGCGGGCACATAGGTTCCGAGTCGGTTGACCGTGCCCATGCCAGGAACATAGAGCCTCGTTGCCTTGAGCGCCTGAAAGCCCTCGTGCGCAACGTTGAACTGGGTGGAGTTGACTATCGTCGTCATGCCCCTGGCGAAGAACATACCAGCCAAGGTGATGATAAACGGCTGTATCTCAAGATATGCCACGAGAAACCCTTGCACCAATCCAAACAGCAAACCTATCCCGAGCGCTATCAAAATTGCCGTGCCGACGCTGCCACCGCCGTAATCGAGATGAACCGCACAGCTCATGCACACGAGGGAGGTTACTGCGCCCACGGAGATGTCTATTCCGCCCGAAATCATTACAATGCTCATGCCACAGGAGAGAATGATGAGCGCCGCGTTTTCGTTGAGCGTGTTGAAGAACATTTGCGGGCGCAAAAACGACCCTTTGAGGAATATCATGGCGCTGATGTACATTAAGAAAAAGACGGCGACCGTTATCATAAGCAACATATTGGTATCGGACAGTCCGCTGGGATTCTTAAACCGCCGTCTGATTTTAGATAAAGGAGCCCACATTTTAATTCGCCTCCTTCACGGCTTTTTTCGGCGCGATCTTCTTCCAAACCTCGGAGAGCTTTTCACGCACGATGGGCGCGCTGAGCACCACGAGGATGATTACTACGACCGCCTTATATGCCGAGAGCGCATCGGACTGAACCCTGAAGCTATAAAGCGTCGTGGTTAGAAACTGTATTACATATGCGCCTATCACGGAGGACGATATGCTGAATTTTCCGCCGCTGAGCGCGTTTCCGCCCAAGGCAACGGCCAATATTGCGTCCATCTCTATGTCCTTCGCAACAACGGAGTAATTTATTGTAGCGTTGCGGCTGACCTTTATAAACGCCGCCACCGCCACGCAAAGTCCCAGGATGACATAGGTCAAAAACTTGATGAACGCCGGATTTATACCGTTTAAGCGCGATGACTGGGCGTTTATTCCCACGGATTGAACGTAAAGCCCGAGATTGGTAAATTTCAGCACCAGCGCAATGACTATCATGCACGCCGCCGCAATGAATACCGGCGTGGGAATGGGACAGCCCGGGATGAAGTTGCCGAAATAGCCGAAGGTTGCGTCGCTTACGATCGGAAGGCGGTTGTTGTTTATCCACGCCGCAATCGACCTGCCCGCCGTGAAGAGTATCAGCGTTGCAACCATGGGCTGAATCTTGAATTTTGCAACCAGCACTCCGTTAAACGCGCCGAAGAACATCGAGACTACACAGCTAATTAAAAAGGCTACGATGATGGGCGCTTGCAGGGTTGTAACCTGTGTGCTTGTGCCGCACAAAACCCTGAGTACCACGCTGCCCGATATGGCGATAGTTGCTCCCACGCTGATATCCTGTCCGCCGGACGCCGCCGTTACCAGCGTCATACCTATTGCAAGGATTGCAAGCTCCGAAGCGTTGTTGAGTATGGTTACAACGTTGCCCGAAAGCACCGGATAGCCCGCGCTGTTCGTTCCGAGCGTTATGGAAAAGAAGGACGGGTCGGCTATGAGGTTGATTATGACCAACAGCATCAAAGCTACGAACGGTATGAATATCTGCTTATGCGCCAAGCCCGAAAGCCCCCGAACAAATTTGTTTTTTATCGTCTTTGGCATCACATATCACCTCCTGCAATTGTAGTCATGATTTTATCCTGCGTCAGCTCCTCGCCTTTAAGCTCGCCCACAACGCGCCTGTCGCGCATGACTATGAGCCGTGAGCAGGTACGGAGCATCTCGTCCAGCTCCGAGGAAATGAAGGTCACGCTCGTGCCTTCGCCCGCAAGTTTTAGCACCAGCTTCTGAATCTCCACCTTGGTTCCTATGTCGATTCCGCGGGTCGGCTCGTCGAGAATGAGATACTTTGGATGGGTTAAGAGCCAGCGCGCTAAGATTACTTTCTGTTGATTCCCGCCCGAGAGGGATTTTATCGGGGTGTCCGCAGAGGCGGTCTTTATGTCCAAAAGCTTTATGTATTCATCGGCAAACGCCTCCGCCTGCGCCCTTGAAAACGGGCGGAAAAAGCCCTTCATAACCTGCAGGGCAAGGATGATGTTCTCCCTCACCGAGAGGTCGCCTATGATGCCGTCCTGCTTTCTGTCCTCCGGAAGATAGCCTATGCCCCGCTTCATCGCATCGAGGGGTTTGGCTATCCGCGCCTTTTTACCGTCTATCGTTAAAGTGCCGCCCGTGACGTGATCCGCCCCGAAGATAGCTCGAACGCACTCGCTCCTTCCGGAGCCCAAAAGCCCTGTAAACCCGTTTACCTCGCCACGGTCTATATGAAAATCGAAGGGTTTAATTCCCGCCGCGCTACAAAGGCCCTCGGCTTTTAGCACGGTCTCGGTCTCGTTATAGGTTTCTTTTTCGACGGTCTTTTTCTCTATGGTTTCAAGATCGCCCAGCTCCTTTCCGAGCATCTTGGAAACGAGCTGAACCCTCGGAAGCTCCTCTATGACGTATTCCCCGACGAGCTTGCCGTCGCGAAGTACGGTTATCCTGTCGCATACCTCATAGACCTGCTCCAAAAAATGCGTTACAAAGACGATACCGACGCCCTTGTTCTTTAGATCGAGCATCAGCTTGAACAGCTTTGCCACCTCCTGCTCGTCGAGGGACGAGGTCGGTTCGTCCAGTATGAGAACCTTGCAATCCATATCAACAGCCCTTGCTATGGCAACCATCTGCTGTACTGCGATGGAACAGCTTCCGAGCTGTTGAGAGGGGCTTGCAGGGATGCCGAGATTTTCCAGCAGTCGCCTTGCGCCGGAGTTCATTTTACGCCAGCTCGTAATCGCGCCGGTTCTGCCTATGTACATATTTTCCGCCACCGTCAGATTGGGGCAGAGGCTTATCTCCTGATAAACCGTGCTTATGCCGGCACGTTGGGCGTCCTGCGGCGACTTTATGACGGCGTTGCCCTCCATGCCTTTAATGCTTATCTCGCCGCCGTCCTTGGGATATACTCCCGTCAAAACCTTTATTAGCGTGGATTTTCCTGCCCCGTTCTCCCCCATGAGCGCATGGATCTCGCCTTCACGAAGCGTAAAGTCCACGTTTTCAAGCGCGCGCACGCCGGGGAAATACTTGCAGATGCCCCGCATCTCTAAAACCACGTCTTTTAGCATGATATACCTCCTAAGATTCCTTGATAAAAGGAAGGCACGCGGTGCGGCTTCGGATTTAATCCCCGTTCCGTACCGCGCGCCCAAATACCCAGTCCGCGTCAGGATTTAGATGCCGTAGTTGTCAACATCCTCCTGAGTGATAGTCGTCGCGTCAAAACCTTTTTCCTCCATGATAACTACCTTCTGTGCGGGAGCTACTCCGTTTTCAAGGTTCTTGATAATCTCGTCGATGTAGGCGGCTTGGAACGGGTTGCACTGACCGTCATAGTTCCAGTTGCCTGCCAACAGCTCTTCCAATGCCCACTTGTTGCAGTCGAAGCCCATGATGATGACGTCTCCGCCTACGCCGTGGGAGATATTCGCATTGTCAAGCGCTGCAACTGCGCCCCTCGCCATGTCGTCGTTCTCGGCATAGATTACGTTGAAGCTCTCGCCGGAGTCAATCACGGACTGCACTATCTGCTGTGCGTTCTCCGCGTTCCACTCGGCGGTCTGCTGTGTAACGAGCTTCCAGTTGGCGTTGCCCGCTACCATCTCGTCGAGCGCGCCCGTGCGGCCGATTTGCGCCGCAGAACCCATGACGCCCTGCAGGTGGATGATGTTGTACTCGGAAAGGCCTTGGCCGGCAAGCCAGTCAACGGCGGTTTTGCCTTCAAGCGCCATGTCGGATACGATGGATGCAACATAGAGGCTATCGTCGGCGTCTATCGTGCGGTCAAAGAGAATAACCTGGATGCCCGCCGCCTGTGCGTCCTGAAGCACGGTGTCCCAGCCGGCAGTACCCGCCGCCGAGATGAGCAGGTAGTCAACCTCCTCCTGTACGAAGGTCTGCGCCGCCGCAATCTGCTCTTCGTTGCGCAGGCTGTAGAAGAAGGACGCATCGTAGCCGTTCTCCTCGGTGAAGGTTTCCTTCATATCTCTGTCGTTGGCGGTGCGGTATCCCGACTCGTTGGGATCGTTGTTGATGATACCTACCTTGATGAGGGCGTCGCCGTCGGAATCTCCGTCGGTGGCTGATCCGCAGGCAACCATGGCTACCGCCAGTGCCAGCACGAGAAGCAGGGTGATAAGTTTCTTCATTTTTGTTCCTCTCCTTTGTGAATATTGTTTTTGAAAATAGTGCCGCTTTGGAACGCTCGTTCCTTGCAAATAAAATTTATCAAACCGCTTTCGTTGCGTCAATGCGAGGCAAAACCGATTCAACATCCCCGTTTTTTCATTGCATACAGGTTTTCGTTTCAGGGAGAGAAAAGCGTACAGGTTCCACAAATTCGGATTTTAACGTATGAATTATTCCGGATTTTTGCAATTATTTTCCAAAGGGCAGTCGTAATTTGCGGTTCGGATTATTAAAAACAGTCGCCCAAACCGCGTTTTTGAGTTGAAATTTTTACTATTAATTTTGAAAAATGTCCGAAAATTTTTTTGCATTTTTTTGCACATTTTTGCTTTTTTCAGACCGAGCATGAATTTATATACATAATCGAACACAATCGAAGGAGCCATTTTTTGCGGGCTGTGTTATAATGTAATCAATAAAAAATACGGGGGAAAACCATGCCTGCTAAGTACGTGCTTCTTGCCGATGCGATTGAAAGCGAGCTTTCGCAGTATAGAAAAGATGGGGTTTTCAAGCTCCCCTCCGAGGCGGCTCTTACGGCCAGGTACGGCGTAAGCCGGCAAACCGTTCGCCATGCACTAAACCTCCTTTCGGACAGGGGGCTTATCCAAAGCAGAAAGGGGAGCGGGTACTATATATGCAAAACGGTGGGCAGCAATCCGCACAAAATTGATGTTATAATCACCCATGCCAATGAATACATCTTCCCTGCGCTCTTGGAGGAACTGCGCACGCATCTTTTGGAATGCGGCTATGAGATGGCCGTTCACGCCACGCAAAACAGCTTGAAAGCCGAGCGCGAGATTCTCCTTTCGCTTTTAAAAACGCCGAATGCCGGTATTTTGGCGGAGGGGAGCAGAACCGCCCTGCCCAATCCCAACGTTGATCTGTATGAAAAGCTCCAATTAAAGGGCGTGCCTACGGTATTTTTACACGGGGCGCATTCTTCGCTTAAAGGAGCCGTCTGCGTCGGAGACGACAACTTCGGCGGCGGCTACATGCTTGCAAAGTATCTGGTTGACCGAGGGCATAGGAGGATTGCCGGAATATTCAAAAGCGACGATGTTCAGGGGATAGAGCGGTATCACGGCTACATGGACGCCCTGCGCGACGCAAGGCTTTTGCCGGAGGATAGGAACATCCTTTGGTTCACAACGGAGGAGCGGGAAACGCTAAGCTCCAACTCTCAGCCGGAACTCATGGAACGCTTCCTTTTTCGGCATCTTTCGGACTGCACGGCGGTCGTCTGCTACAACGATGAGATAGCCTATCGCCTGATAAAGGCGCTGACCTTGGCAAAGCGGCGGGTTCCGCAAGAGGTTGCCGTAGTCAGCTTTGACAACAGCTACTACTGCGAGCTGGGCGAGATAAAAATTAGCTCCCTCTCCCATAAGCCGATGGCAATGAGCCGTTGTGCAAGCGAAACTCTCATAAAAATGATACGGGGGCAGGCTTGCGCTTCCCAGGCGCTATCATGGGAATTAGTGGAGCGGGACAGTAGCAGGTAAGCAATGAAAAACAGGTTTTAATAGGCTCTGCCGGCTATTATTTCCTCGGTCAGCATCTCGGTGGTGAAACTGCCTTCCTCGACGAATATCTCCTTTGGGGGCAAAACTCCGGACTCCATCTGCCAAATCAATTCAGCGACCTTTGGCCCGTGCAACGGGTTGCATTCCACACACAGGTTTATCTTTCCCTCCATGCAGGCCTCCAGCGCCGTGCGCGCGGCGTCGAAGGATATTACAATAACTCCGCCCTCAGCCCCGTAGGCTATGTTGAGTTCGTCCATGGCCTCCATTGCCCCGAACGCCATGTCGTCGTTTTCGCAATACAGCACGTCGATATCTTGGTTCTGCTTTAGGTATTCAAGCACGACCTCATAGCCCTTTGCTTGGGTGTATTCTCCAACGAGCTGAGCGGCGATAACCCAGTTGGAATGCCTTTCCACCGCCGCCTCCAGCCCAGCCGAGCGCTCTATCTGCGCCGTGCCGCCTAAGGTTCCCTGAACATGAAGGATGTTAACAGTCTCATCCTCCCGCCCGCTTGAAAGCAATTCCTCCTCGAGCCACGAAACCGCCGTCTCCGCTTCCTGCCTAAAGTTTGCGCCTACCCAGGTCGTATACAGTCCCTGATTGCCGACGTTGACACGCCGATCCACGATGATTACCGGTATGCCCTCCCTTTTGGCCTCCTCCAAAACGCTTTCCCAGCCGCTCTCAACTATCGGCGCGAGAACGATATAATCCACGCCCTGCTGTATAAAGGTGCGGACGGCCTTTAGCTGGTTCTCCTGTTGCTGTCTGGCGTTGTCCAATATCAGCATGAAGCCGTTTTCCTCGCTCAATGCCGCCTGAATTGATTCGGTGTTTGCAACCCGCCAGTTGGACTCCGCCCCGATTTGAGAAAAGCCCACCACGATGAGGTCGTTCGCCTCGCCGTCCTCAGGCGGTCTGTCCACTCCACAGCCCATGAATGTAAGGCAAAGCATAAGGATGAAGATTATCTTAAAGCTAAGTTTCATGAGATATTATCCTCCTTTTTAAGCGGGAACTCGAAGCGCACGACGGTTTCCGTCTGCTCCTTGCTCTCTATATGTACGCGGCACCGTCCGCCGAAGAAAAGCCTCAACCGCTTGTAGACGGTTGCAAGACCAAAGCCCACCGGCATCTCGCCGTCCTCCATGGATGCAAGCACCTGCGACAAGCGTTCCTCCGTCATGCCCGCGCCGGTGTCCCGCACCTCCAAAAACACCTCGCCACCCACGATTCCGGAGCGAATCAGGATGTTGCCCAAACCCCGCTTTAGCTTTATGCCGTGATAGAGGGCGTTTTCCACGAGCGGTTGCAAGGTCAGCTTCGGTATGGGACAGTCTTGCAAGGCGGGATCCATCTCGATGGAATAGGTGAGAATATCCTTGTAGCGCACCTGCTGTATCTCCAAATAGCTTCGAACCTGCAATTCCTCCTCCCGCATAGTGATAACGTCGCTCCCCTTGCTGAGCGATATTCGGAAGAAATTGGACAGGCTCGCCACCATCTCCACCGCCTCCGTCTCCTTGCCCATCTCGATGAGCCAGACTATCGTATCCAAGGTGTTATAGAGAAAGTGGGGGTTGATCTGCGACTGCAAGAGGGCAAGCTCCATGGAATACAGGCGCTTCTGCTCCTGGCTGTTTACCTCAATAAGATGGTTCAGCCTTGCCGCCATCTCCTCCAAACCCTCGCTCAGGGTTTGAAGCGTTTCGTCCTCGGCAACCACGGGCTCCCTCGGAGTCAAGTCCCCCCTGCCTATGCTCTTTGCCCTGAGGCAGAGGGCGTCTATCGGACGGGTGATGCTTCTGCTGAGCGCAATGGATCTGCGAGCCATCAAAACTATCATCACGCCCGCGCCTAAGCAGACCAGCACGACCTCCAACAGGAGCCTGCTTTGAAAGGTTTGATGCAGGGCGGCAAGTTGCCCCGCCTCGTAATAGAGGTAAGTGTACATATACTGCTGTATAAGCTCGGTCAGCACATATATGTTCGTTTCAAGCTGTTCTATTTGCGAGTCGTAGCCATCGGTTCGCTCGATTTCATAAATCTTTTCCTTTAGGTTTGCGCAAAGGCTCAACACGCTGTTAATTGCCCTCAGGCTGTCCCTGTTTTCGGTGTCGTTTTGCAGGCTCTGCGCCAAGTCCTGCGCTGTCTCGACCTCCTCTATGGGGAGGCCTTGAGCATAGTCGCTTTGAATGACATAGTAGTACATCTTCAAGTCTATGTCATCCTTAAAATTCTGGTTGAACTGCGACACTCTTGCAATGTTGGATGAGATGTTGGAGTAGCGGACGTTGTAAACGATGAACAGCACAAGCGTTACGCCAACGATGCCGCAACATATCGCCAATGCCGATAAAAGGAGCTTTTTGAGCTTCTTATCTATGGAACTGTTGCTCTTTTTTAGGAGGGCTTTCATGGCTTTGCTTCTTCACCCGCCCTGTAATTGCTCGGGGTACAGCCTTGGGTTTTCTTAAACAGGAAGCTGAAGTACCGGGGATCTCTGTAACCCACCTCAAAGGCAATCTCGCCCGAGCGCTTCGATGTTTGACGAAGCAACCGCTTGGCAAGCTCCATTCGTTTTTGGGTTACATATTCCACAAAGGTCAAGCCCATCTCCTGACTGAAAATTCCGGAAAAATAGTTGGCGCTGATGTTGACAGCCTTCGCAACGGTATTTAGGGATATGCCCTCGTCGGCATAGTTTTTATCAATAAAGCGGATCGCACGGTTGAGGATGGTTCGGTACTGATTGTTCGATATCCTCTCCCGGAGCGTGATAGTCCAGCCTAAAATCTCTACGATATAGTTTTTCAGTTCACGGTCGTCGATATCCTTTTCCACAAAGTCCAAACACTTGAGCGGCTGTAAAAACTCCTCTTGAGTGAACCCATAGCCTATCGCCTCAAGCGTCGCGTTAAATCGGACGTTCAGCATGATATACTTGCGGAAAATTTGAAGGTGTATCGCATCGCCCAAAGCGTTTAGGTATTCCGTTGCAAAGGCGCCGACCTCGTTTAAAAGTCCGGTTTGCAAGAAATTGCGGATTAAAAGCGAGTCCACCTTAGTAACGTCGAGTTGCGATTAGGTATGGATTTGCGGCTGTACCTCCGCCTGAGAAAGCACCTCGGAGGTTAGAATGTGGTTTTCCGGTAGCAGATGCCGGTAGGATAATATCTTGCTCGTCCTCGCAAAGCATCGGGGCAGGCCGCTCAGCCGCTCCACGGGTTCGCCAAGGGCGGCGTACCAGTTGAGGGAATCGAAGGATTTCACACAGTACCGCTCGATATTCTCCGTGCAACGGCGGCTTATGGCTTGTATGTTTTCTTTGGAGCCCTTCACCAGCACCGCATAGGTCATCAGGTTGTAGCGGAACAGCAGATATTCGGGGTAGCGCAAAAAGAAGCCCATCAAGTCCTCGATAAGCTCCGCTAAGGACTGCGAATACTTTGTGACCGCGGTCTGGGGTTGAACCGTGAACAGGACGATGTTGTAATACTCCGCATCAATGTTGACGTCGAGCTTTTTTGCCTGTTCGTAGATTTCGTGAACCGAAAGCGTGCCGGAGATAAGTTGCTCAAAGAACTTGCGCTGGGCATACTGCTCATATTCCTGAGCCTCAAGCTGAAACTGCTTGATATAGTTCTTCTGCTCCCGCTCCTCCTCTATCTTGCCCTTCACAACCTCCAAGGTTTTGATGAGCGCGGCCTTTGTAATTGGCTTTAACAGGTATTGCTCCACGCCGATGGCAATCGCCTCCCGCGCAAACTCAAAGTCGTCGTGACCGCTGATAATGATAATTTTGGTTTCGGGCAACTCCTCGTGGACGAGCTTGCTAAGCGCAAGACCGTCCATAAAGGGCATTTTTATGTCCGTAATCAAAACGTCCGGCTTTAATCTTCTAATCTGAGGAAGCGCCATCTCGCCGTCGGGAGCGGAGCCTATAAACTCAAAACCGTATTGAGCCCAAGGAATGCCCTCCTTCAAGCCCTCTCGAACAACGCCTTCATCATCTACTAAATATACTTTCAGCATAAATCAACCACCCAGGAGTATTATAACAGAAAAATGCGGCACATAAATTGTTTTTTCTTCCAAATCCTTATGATTTTTTTCGAGAAAACCCCGCCTTACGGAACTAACGCCAGAAAGTTTTGGAGCAGGATAGGAGAATAATGGACGAGAAAGGCTATGAAACAGAGGTCGATTGCAACCACTGCACAGGAAATAAGCCGTTCAAAAGAGCCGGCTCCCGACTTTTGCAAGCAAACGGCAAAAACGGCATAATAACAGGCTTTTTGCCGGT
>JAUNBM010000020.1 GCA_030527115.1 Clostridia bacterium | reverse complement strand
CGGCGCAAAGCCTGCTACTGTGCCGTTTTTGCCGTTTGCTTGCAAAAGTCGGGTTATAGCACAATGTGAAGTCAAAGAAAAGGATTTTTCGACCGTGAGCCGCAAGGGAGAGCTTGCTTGCAAAGGCAATTTGCAGGCTTCGCGGTTTATGGGTTTTCGCTCAAGGGAGGCGGGAGCGGATAAAAAATGAAAGCCGCCCTGCTCCTTTTGGGAGGGCAGGGCGGCGATTATCCGGCTTTAAATATTCATCAGGCGGGCTTTAAACAGCTCAAGAGTCCGTTATAGAGCCCCTCCATCATCAGCTCCTGGAAGGCGGAATCCAAAAGCTTCTCCCTTTCGCCGGAGTTTGTCCAATGCCCGATAATCAGGGTGACGGCAACGCAGTCGGTATTACGCAAAAAGGCGTTGCTGTCAGCCTCAAAGCCGTCGCTCTTGCGGGTGGAAAGTCCGGTGGTGGCTATGTAGGCGTTGACGATGGTTCTTGCCGTCTCCTCGTTTCTAGAGAGCGACTGGGCATAACAGCCGACAGTTCCGCGGGAGTCGAGGTGATTGCAAAGGAAGCGGAGGGCGATGTCGCAGTTTGCATCGTTGATCGCATTGATGCGCGCGGTGTCGGAATAACTGCGGTCGTTGTCCTCGCGGGTCAGTACGACGGTGGCGCCGCGCTGTTCCAGATATTCCTTGAACTTGAAAGCAAACTCCAGGTTGTAAACCGCCTCCTCGTCAAACCGCGAGGCTGAGTCGCGGAAGGGATCCAGGCCGATGGTGAACCCGTACAGGGGCGCGTTGGGATCGGGGGTGGCTGTCGAAGGAGTATAGTCCGAGGGAACGGCAGTAGAGTCTGCGGAGGTATCCGGCGTCGGGGTTTCCTGTTCGCCTACGATGGGCGTGTTCGCATTGTCCGACGAGGGAGTGGAGGTAGGCGGCAGGGTGGGCGTGGGCGTTGCCGTGGGCGCGGGGGTGGCGTCACGCTCCTCAAGATACTGTGAGAAAGCGGCGCAGGCGCCAGGGCCGTACTCGATGAGATAATATACGCCGACTATGAGCCCGGCGAGCAGGGCAAGGCACAGGATGCAGAACAACGAAAAGCCCACAGGGTTGTTGATGCGAAGCCTTCTCCTTCTTCTTTTGATTTGCTTCATAAAGCCGCCTCCTAAAAAATCCATAGGGTAGCGCAAACAGCGCTTCCGACAGCTACATTTTAGCAGAAAGATTTTAACTTGTGTCAAATTTCGCAAAAGGTTAACAAAAAAGATAAAGAAAAAACGATTATTTCAGCCAGATTTTAGATTTTTTGGAAAATTATTCAATATTGGGGGGAAAGGAGCAAAAAACTTTTGAAATCGTCTTGATGGGCGGGGCTTCATCTGATATAGTATTTCCATGCCATACTTATTGTCACACACCCTATTTGGAAGGCGCGTACTCAGTCGATTGTCCCTGAAACTTTCGGACGAAGCGAATTTTTATCTTGGCTGCGTAGGCCCCGACGTATTTTTCTTCGATCGTATTCCGCCTCCGGTTTTTTCTTCGCACCAGAAGATGCTCGGCAATTTATTGCACCATGAGTCGGGGGATGCGTTGCTCGCCGCCATGCTGGAATGCCGCGGCAAGGTTTCCGGAGTCGACAGCTTTATCTACGGTATGCTCTGCCATCTGGCGCTGGATGCGGCGGAGCATCCCTACATAGAGTCGCAATATCAGGGCTACGATCATACCCGGTTTGAAGTGAACATAGATATGCAGTTATACAAGGAGCATAAGGCCGAGACGGGCGTGCCGGGACAGCGGCAAAGGGGCGCGGACGTCGAGCGGATCAACGCTTTTGTGGCGGCGCTGGTTGAAAGGCTCTACTCCAAGAGGATAGGCAACGCATACAAAAGAAGCTACCGAAAACTTCTAAGGGTGCATAGATGGACTTTCGATCCGAGCGGAAGGAAGCTGAAGCTGACGCGGTGGCTGGATCGCCTGATAAAAAAACCGAACTGCATTTCCGGCTTCATCATGGCGGAAACCCTTCCAGATTTGGAGGACTGCCGGAATCTCCAGGGACGCGAATGGGCGGCTCCGTGGAAACCTGGGGTTATCCGAAACGAATCCTTCGATCACCTTTTTGAAAACGGCGTGGCTGATGCGGTGCGCTGGATATCCCTGTTGCGCGAGGGCAGGGTAGACGAGCTGAAAAAGCTTTTGGGGAACATAAGCATGGACAAGGGAGAAGTGGGATGAAAAGCTGCTGTTTTACCGGGCACAGGTTGTTGCCGAGGGATCAGGCTTACTATCAGCTAAGAGAGGAAACGCGGGACGCCATCCTGCGGGCAATCAAGCTCGGATGCAAGCGGTTTATCGCCGGCGGAGCGGCGGGCTACGATATGATGTGCGAGCGGATGGTGCTGGGTCTCAAGCAGGAGTATCCGGATATCACCCTGTCCGTATATGTTCCGTTCGAGGGGCAGGCGGATGGGTTTGGAATCAAGGTTAAGGAGCTGTACCACAACCTTTTGAATGCCGCGGACGAGGTCAGGGTGCTTGCGCCGCATTTTTACAAGGGCTGTTTGCACGAGCGAAACCGCCGCATGGTCGAGGACTCCGCGATGGTTATAGCCTATATGACCGATACGAGGAGCGGAACGGGCTATACCGTTGAATACGCAAAAAAGCTAAACAAGCCAATCTATTTTGTAGGCAGATATCTAAAACCGACCTATTGAGCCTAATCCTCCGGCTTGGACTTATAGACGCTCAAAACTCCGTTATAATCCAGACAAGCCAAAAAGACCTGCTTAAACGAACGGACGCCGAGGGCCTTGAGTTGCTCGCAGAGGCGGCGGGTGCTGAGGTTGGCCTTATTCAGGTTTTCCTCCATGAGCTTGCCGTCCATAACTAAGTTCAACTGCATCCGCTCCTGCGTCGGGTTCATCGACATATCCTGGGGAGTCAGCGGGCGCGACTGCGCCTTGGGCAAAAAGCTGATGTTGCCGTTAGTCTCCATAATCGCGGTTTGGATGGTATTGATATTGTAATACCCGCTCACCCTTGCCATAGCCAAAAACTCATGCAAATCCAGCCTGGCCTTGGTAAAGCCCTTTTTAAAGAGCTTTCCGTCGTCCAGCAAGAGTATGGGGCGGCCGGCGAAGAAACGCCTGCACCCCAGCGATTTATTGGTCAAAACCGAGATAAGCACCGCAATCAGCCCGTATATCACGAGGGCGAGGCCGCTGTTGAGGGGAGTTTGCAGCTCCACCGCGAGGTCGGCGGCTATGGAGCCTATGGTAATTCCCACCACATAGTCGAACAGGGACAGCTGGGAGAGCTGTTTGTTTCCCATGAGCCGCGTGAGCAGAAACAACACGACTATGGAGATTATCGTTGTTGCAAGTATCTTCAGTAAATCCATGGGATAAGTTTGCGCAGTCTGAAAAAAATCTATGCTTTTTTCGGAATTTTCCAATCATGATAATTTTTAATATTTGGAACAGAATAGGACTTGAGATTCATACGATAGGGTACAGGAGTTTTTTGTATGCCATCTTGGTGTGTTGTTTCAACGGAATACGACGTCGATTTAAAGACCCTCTATGCGCGAAGGCTTTCGCAGACGGGCGCAAACCATTCGTTCATACAGCGTGGAAACGCGCTGTATGTGACCGTGCGCGGCCAGGACGCCGTTAGAATCATGGCGGAGGTTTGCGCGAGGGTGATGTGTCGGGATCTGATGTACTTCGCGCTTGCAAAGCTTGTCGACAGGATGCCGCTCACGCTTTCGGAGAAGCAGAGCGCGCTGACGATAGCGCTCAAAGCGGCGCGCTCCGCGGAGGAGCTTGCCGCTGTTGAGGAGGGCTTGATCGGGTTTTTGAAGAGCACCCGCGACTTCTGCCCCGAGGGCTATATGCAGTTTAGAATGCGCGCCTGCCAAAATCTATGGCGGCTTTGCGTGGAGCAGGCGACGGCGGAGATCCTGATGCAGAAGGAGTTTTCCGAAATAGTCAAGACGCTCAACAGCTATGCCGCGGCGATAGAGCCGCGCATTTTGGAGTTGCAACTCTGCATCCATGCGGACGGCTCCTGCACGCTCACCGACGAGTCGCTGGTGCGCATCGAGTATGTGGACTGCTCGGTGGAGGGCATCGTATCCCTGCTGGTAAATATGGCGCCCAAGAACCTGATCGTATACGACCTTTCGGGCAACGCGGAGAACCGCTTAACCGAGGCGATTGCCAAGGTGTTTTGCGGACGGGTTAAGATTTATAAATAAAAGCAAACTGCAATCTCCCCGCGTTTTGTGCTATAATCCTTGCATGAGAGATTATGTGGTTTACATACTCCGATGCGGGGACGGAAGCCTGTATACCGGGGTTACGACCGATATGAACCGCCGGCTAAAGGCGCATAATGCGGGCAGGGGAGCCAAGTATACCAAGAGCCGCCTGCCGGTCGAGCCGGTTTGGGTGGAGCGCGGCTTTGACCGTGGCGGCGCGCTTAGGCGCGAGCTTGAAATCAAGTCGCTGAGCCGGGCGCAGAAGAACGAGCTTATCAAATCAAGCGGGAACTCAGTCGTATGCGAAAATAAACCGGATGACTAAGACCCTCGGCAACGGGAGCGTTTTTACATCCAAGGCAAGCTCCCTCAGGGCGTAGTCAACGCGCTCGCGTTCGGCGGCGGTGAGCTTGTGCTGGGAGAATCTGGCGCGATTCGCGAGCGCCACCAGCTCCGGCGGGAGTTTCAGCCCCTGCCGGTTGAGCTTGCAGGCGAAGCGATAGGCGGCTATCGCGTAGGCGTTGTTGTCCATGGAGGCAAAGCGGCGGGCGCGAAGCTTTTTAGTCAAATATCTTCTTGCCACCGTCAGCGCAACCGCTCCGGCAATTCCAATCAACCACCAGGGGATATTCGCCGGCTCGTCCTCATCCTCCTCCTCGTCCTCGGTAACGGGCGACACGGGCTCGTCCAAAGCGGGAGTCGGCGTGGGGACATAGTCGGGCGGAGCGGGGGTATGGGGCTCCACGCTCGGCACCAAATCGGTGTTGGGGGAGGAGGTGGGCTGGATGATGCTTGAGGAGAAGGTGGCTTCAAAGGGAAGCCAGCCGATTTCGTCGAAGTAAACCTCAATCCAGGCGTGGGAGTCCACCTCGGTGACGAGCGTTGCGGTATTCTCCTGCATCACCTGGGGCATATAGCCGCCGACAAAGCGGGTGGGGATGCCGCAGGACTGCAAAAGCGCAACGGCGGAGCTTGAATAGTGAACGCAATTGCCGACATGGGACTGCAAAAGGAAGTACAAAACGACGTCCTCGCCCTCCGGGGTTTCGTCCACGGTGCGGCTGTATTGATTATTCTGGGTCAGGTATGCGATTGTGAGCTGTATAGCGGACAGGCGGTCGGACGCCTCCAAAATCCCGATCTGCTCCGCTATTTCGCGGATTTCAGGCAGATCGTCGGTATAGGTGTCGTAGACATATTCCCGATAGAGAAGCTCGTCGTCAAGGAGATTTTCGGGCAGGGTGAGGGAGGGGAGGTCGATGCGGGCAGGCGGGGTATAGTCGAGATAATAGCTCTGCACCTCATCTTCCATAACCACCGTGCTTTCGCTCATCACAACGTCGCCGGAGAGCAGGGAAAAGTAGGGCGTGTAGATGAGCGTGGACGGAGAGGAATACGAAACGGTCAGCGTGTGCTGATAGGTGTTCCCATAGGTGTTCTGCACCGCGGCGGCGGCAAGGTGCAACGAGTCGAAGCCGCCCGCAAAATCCTCGCTCGGCGGGTCGAAGCTCCGTCCGGTATAGTGCGCCATCGAATAGCCGCGCAGATAGAGCATTCCGGTCGTTGAGGAGGTAACCTCCATCACGACCTGGTTCGAGGGCGAGTCCGCTCCAACGGAGATATCGCGGCTGTCGGGCGAGTCCAGCTCGTTGACGCTGCTGTTTTTATCGTTCAGCCACGCCTCAATCTGCTCGGATTTCAGCCAGCTCAAATCGACGGCTTTGGCAATCGGGCGCATCAAAAGAAGGTAGCCCAGCAGTACTGCCGAAAGAAAGACGGCGAGATAGCCGATCTTGGGGTTCCCGCTCTGGCAATAGAGCTGAAGCAGGGGCAGGAGCAACAGCATGAACAGCAACAGCAGGAGATGGGTTTCGTTGGGCGGCGAGTCCAAAAAAAGCACCGCCAGCACGCCGAGCGGGAGCGCAATCACATAGCAGAGCATCGGAGCCTTTAAAAGGCCGATGCAACAGCAGTGATAGAGGGTCATAACCGCGCAGAAGAACGCCCAGATGAGGTTGTAGCCGCTGATTATCATGGGCAGGGTGACGAGCTGGCCCTCAAGCATCGCAGAGCCGATCGAAACGCCGAACCGCATATCAATGGCGGACAAAATGTAGCCCGCGCCGGCGCGGATATTCGGCAGAAGCCAGAGCGCCAGCCCCAAAAGCCCCGCCATGACGACCGCGCAGAAAGCGAAGCGGTATTTCGGGGCGTGCATAAAGAGGGTGAAAACGCTTGCAAAGCCGAGGCAGTAGGCGAGAAGCGGCGTCAGCTCGTAGGGCAGTTTGTAGGCGGACATGAGGCAGAGCATCGAGCCGAGCGTGAGTAGCGCGGCGGGCAGAAGCTCGGTAAACACTATGGATACAAAGGTTGCGGCTCTCGCTTTCATCGCCTGCGCCCTCCGGTCAAAGGTTTGAGCAGGAGAAAGACCTCCGCGTGAATCGGGCTCATAACGCGGGGCTTGGCGCTGCTCGAAGCGGCGCGCTGGCGGAGCAACTGGTCGATATACTCAACGAGCTGTGCCTTGTTATCGGGCGCGCAGTAGCTGAGCTTTTTCGAGGGCGCATAGGGATTGATAATCTCGTGCCGCTGGTTTGCCTCCAACAGCCTGGAGGACAAAAAGACGAGCTGGCCCAAAACGTTGTCCAGCGCGGAGGGCGAGCCCTTCAGCTCCGGCTGAATAACTATGCGCTTGCGTTCCGGCTCGAGCGGTTCGCGGATTATCAGCTCGTCGAGCTTGGAGCTGAGCTTCCAATGTATCGAGCGCACGGGGTCGCCCTTAACATAGGGGCGCAGTTCATGGTCTTCCGAGAAGCCGCCGCCTTTTTTTGCAACGAAGCGCGGCTTAATCCTTTTAAGCTTTGCCAGCGGAGCGCCGGGCGAAATTGGCACGGGGGTTACGATGCAGTTCGCCGGGAGTACATTTTTAATAGGAAGAGAAAAAATTCCGAGGCAGTCCGCCGCCTTACAGCGCACAACCGAGCAGACGAGTTTTCCGCTGTGCTTCGCCATTATCGGAATCGAGATCGTCTCGTTCCACGCGCCATAGAAATATTCGAGGGGCAGAATGGCGCTTTCGCCGGTAAAGGCGTTCTCAACCTTGATTTTAACGCGCACCAGTCCGGTGGGAATGGGAAACCTGCATCTGAGGCGCAGTTCGAGCGCAATTTCGCTTCCGAGCGGGGCTCTCGCGGGCAAATACAGGCTCACGCGGGCGAGCGCCATCGCGGGGAGGCAGAGTATAAACGCCAAAAAGGGCAAAAAAACCACGAGGAGCAGAACATAGACCGACAGCTCCGCCTGGTAGATTAGGTGAAATATGACTGCTCCCAAAAGACAGAACAGGTATACGAACCTGAAGCGCCACATACTATTTTATGCGCGGAGCGACGACGGACTTCAATATCGACTGCACGATTGCGAGCGTGGAAACCCCGTTGGCTTCGGCTTCCGGCGTGAGCAGGAGCCTGTGCGCTATGGTATAGGGAAAGATGGTTTTAATATCTTCGGGCAGTACATAGTCGCGCTGGCTGACGAAGGCGAGCGCCTTGGCCATCGAGACTACCGCGAGCGAGGCGCGAGGGCTTCCGCCCTGCATAATCTGCGGATGGGTGCGGGTTGCGTTTATAAGGTTGACGATATATTGGTAGATGGACGAATGCAGAAATACGCCGTCCACCTCGTTTATCATGCTGATAAGCTCCTCACGGGGCACGACCTGCCCGACCGAGGCGAGCATATTGCCGTTCTGCTTCAGCTCAAGCAGGCGCACCTCGTCCTGCGGGCTGGGATAGCCCATCGACAGGCGCACCATAAAACGGTCCATCTGCGAATCGGGCAAAAGCTGGGTTCCGCTCGCGCCGGTGGGGTTTTGGGTGGCGATAACGACGAAGGGCTGGGGCAGGGCATAGGTGTTGCCGTCGACGGTAATCTGGTTCTCCTCCATGGCTTCGAGCAGAGCCGACTGCGTCCGGCTCGTGGCGCGGTTCAGCTCGTCGGCGAGGAAAAGATTGCAAAGCGCCGCGCCCGGCTGGTATTCCATGCGCATCGTTTCCTTATTATATATGGAGAAGCCGACGATGTCGGAGGGCAATACGTCGGGAGTGAATTGCACCCGCCCATAGCCCAGCGCAAGAGCGCGGGAGAAGGCGAGCGCGAGGGTTGTTTTTCCGACTCCCGGAATGTCCTCAAGCAGAACATGACCTCGCGAAAGAATGGCGAGGAGCGTAACTTGAATAATTTGAGGCTTTCCGACTATTGCTTTTTGTACCTCATTTATGATAGCATGTGAACGAGCTTCCATAATGTCCCCCCTTAGTGTGGTTAAGTTTAACTATAACTTAAATGGAAGCTAAAGGCAATAGATGGAAAAAGATTCCGCAAAAAGTTGACATTTTGCAAAAAAATGCGGCTTTGAGCAAAAAAAAACGGAAAACTTTTGAAATCAACGACAAATTCTTGTTGCAAAACCGCCACATATCGTTTATAATGTAGTTGGTATTTTACACACAACTAAAAGGAGGATACCCAATGAAAAAGACAAGATGGATATTGGCTCTCCTGATGGCGATGCTAATGATCGCAGTAACGATCATGCCCGCATTCGCCGCAGAGGGGGATGAGCCGAACGTCGAGGTGGTCAGAGAGCTAACCGAGACGGAAGACAATGTTGTCACATCTTCATCCGATGGAAAAACCATCAGCGGCGACCTGACGGCGCTCGAGAGTGGTTTGGCAGACGATACGGTTGTGACAGCCATTGTTATCTTTGGCGATGATGGCGCAGCCCCGCTGGATGAGGAGCTTACCTCCACTAAAGCGGCCGACGCTCGTTCCGCAATGCGAGGCGAGCAGAATGCGTTTGTCGCCCGGATGCAGCAAAAGTTCGAGGTTGAGCTTCTGTTCAATTACACCGTTTTAGCGAACGGTATCGCAATTGAAACAACGTATGGCAACCTCGCAACTATTGAGCAGATGGAAGGCGTTCAGGCCGTTTATATTGCCAACGAGTACAGCGTACCCGAAGTTACCGTCGAAGACGAAGTCGATCCCGACTCCTACTGGGCGGCGACTATCACCGGTGCGATGGAAATGTATTATAACGGGCTTACGGGCGCCGGCACAACCGTTGCCATTTTGGACACCGGTCTTACGACGACCCACGAGGCCTTCCAGGACTATGGCATGACCGAACCCGTCATAACCGAGGAAACTCTGGCAAATGTTGCCACCCCCGGAAAGTATCTTTCCGAGAAGGTTCCCTACGCTTATGACTATGCCGATAAGGATGACGACGTAACCGATGTTTCCGGTCACGGAACTCACGTTGCCGGTATCGCCGTTGGCTACAGCGAGGACGGTTTGGCAGGCGATGGAGCTATCAATTATATCGGTAGCGCTCCGGGCGCCCAGTTGCTCGCTATGAAGATCTTTGCCGACGATAGCGGAACCACCAACAGCTCCATCTACTTCCAGGCTCTGGAAGATGCGATGCTCCTTGGCGCGGACGTAATCAATATGTCCATCGGTTCGGACAGCGGTTTCACCTATGATTACTCCCTCGAAACCGAGGTTTTCGGCAACATCTTCCAAAAGCTTGAGGATGCGGGCGTTGTAGTCTGCTGTTCCGCAGGCAACGATAATACGATGGGCCAGGATTCCTACAATATGACCGGAGCTTATCCGCAGGCTTCCTATACCGATTACGGCGTAGTCGGAGCCCCGTCCACCTATGATGGCAACCTCTCGGTCGCAAGCTCCGATAACTGGTATTATCCGGCGGGCTATTTCAACCTTGAGGTTCCCCCGGAGGTTGATGGTGAAGATCCTACCCTGATTTATTTCTCGTATACCGATTCCTGCGCCGATGGCGTGCATGGATGGGTTGACAACTTCGAGAATCAGATCATCGACTATGTTGTAATTAAGGCCTACGATGAGGATAATAACGCTTCCTACAGCCTGGGCTATGCCGAGGACTATGAGGGTATCGACGTAACCGGCAAGATAGCTGTTGTTAAGCGCGGCGACATCACCTTCCAGGAGAAGGTCGATAACGCGGCGGCGGCGGGAGCCATCGGCTGTATCGTCGTTAACAATACTGACGAGTCTCGCATCAGCATGGCAATTGATCCCTTCGCGATTCCCGCCATCTCGGTTCAGCCGGACGCCGGCGATGCTCTGTGGGCTTTGGCTGATGAGGATGGAATCGGCGATATCCAGGTCATGCCGATGGAATATGTCGAATATGAGACCGGCGGACAGATCAGCTCCTTCAGCTCCTGGGGCGTAACCCCGAATCTCGAGCTCAAGCCGCAGATTACCGGTGTTGGTGGCTATGTCTATTCCGCATCCATGTCCGGCGATGGCCAATATGAGATTATGAGCGGAACCTCCATGGCAGCCCCGAACGTAACGGGTTGCATGGCGGTGTTGATTGGTATGTTGCGCGAGCAGTATCCCGAGCTGAGCAAGGTTGAAATTGCCGACCTCGCCGAGGATCTCGCTCTTTCGACAACGGATATCGTTTTTGACGCCTATGGTTATCCGATGCCCACCCGCGCACAGGGCGCAGGCTTGATTGACATCGCGGAAGCAAGCGCAGCGGATGCAGTTATCGTTGACCCGATAATCAATCTGGGCGACAGCGTAACCGGCGAGTTTGAGTTCACCTTTACGGTAAAGAATCTCACCAACGCCCGCTTGCGTTATGCAATTCAGGGAATCTACCTGATGCCGTATTACAACGACGGAACTTCCCGCTATGGCTATACCAATATGTATGATACGCTCGAAGCCGATTATATCTACATGGATAGCTATGAGTACTATGCCGATGGTTACAGCCAGCCGATAGACGCCTTCTATGTACCGGCGGAAGGCGAGCGCACGATTACGGTGAAAGCTACCGTTGATCCGGACTATCTGGCTTATAGGGAGTATATTTTCGCCCAGTATGGTATCGACGCATTCGAGACCTATTTTGAAGGTTTCGTTTTCCTCGTGCCTCTCCGTGCCGATTTGACCTACTATGAGGTTCACTTCGAGACCGGCGACGTCGTTTGGGTACCTTACGGCGACGCTCTTGAAGACTGTGATATCCCCGAAGTTCCGCATATCTATGGACAGCGCGGATATTGGGACTACGATCTTACCGCCCCGATCTACGCCGATGTAATCGACCCGGAGATCAAGGCTGTATATGAGGGCATCCTCTATGGCGACGCCACCTGCGGCGGCGAGGTTGACGCGGCTGACTCTTCGGCAGTTCTGCGCTACCTTGTCAAACTCGGTACGCTTACCGAGCAGGGTATAGAAAACGCGATTGTAACCCCGAACTATGACGAGCTGAAGGCAGCCGACGCCGCGGCAATTCTCCGCTATGTCGTCCGCCTGATCGACGAGTTCCCGATCGAGGAGTACAACCGTCAGATGAATGAGCAGGCAGCCGCCGGCCGTTCCAAGGTTGTTGCGATTGAGGACTTCGAAGATACCTCCGCCTGGCTCCATGCAACCTTCATGGGCTATATTGGCGATTGGACTTCCAAGCCCGTCATGGAGGAGTATGACTATCGTTACTTCACAGCTTACCACAACCTGTTGAAGGAGCTGGGCTACTTTGATCTCGGATACCGTTACTATAACTTCAACTACTATGATAGCTTCGGATTTGAGGTTAATAACGGCATTACCGAAGTCTATCCGGCAATCGATCAGGGATATGACGAGGAAACTGGCGCACTAACTTACGGCCGCTATTACTACTACTATCTCGGAGATAACTTCTTTACTTTGGAAGACTACGCTCCTGAAAAGCAAGCCATCTCCAACCCGAACACCGATGCTGATAGGTACTATGCAGACTCCGTCTTTATTTTGCCGGCTCTCACGAGAAATGCTCGTAACCTGATTATGCAGGTTATTGATGTTGAGACTGGCAGAGTTCTCTATGAGGACGATACCGAGTATGCGCGTAAGCAGGTATACAATACCAACACCAGCCTGTACAATCCTTCAACGAGCTTCGGCTGGAACGGACTCGACTACCACCTCGATTGGGAGCCCGATCCAACCCTCGAGACTCCGGTAGAGGAGCAGACTGCGCCCGAGCCGAGCTACGTTGAGAGCGGAACCGAGGTATATATCGTATTCTGGTCGGTTCTTGAAGGCGAGAGCAGGGAAGACTTCGAGACTCAAACCGGAGACCCCGGCAGACTCGAATTTGTTACCAGCCTTCTCGTCGACTATGAGGCTCCGACGCTGGTTTCGGTTAAATACACCGGCGAGGATTCGGATGACTATGAAATCCGCGTCACCGACAATCATATGCTTGCCAACTTCTGGGTTTACTACCTGGTAGAGGGCGAGGAAGAGATTGAGCCTGTCTACATTATCGACAGGAATGGCGTAGATGAACTTGAGGCTGAGCGTTATGCTTCCGGCAACTACTATGATGTGGTTTCCGACCTCCAGGCCGTTCGTGAGAACAGCATCGACGGAATGCTCTATATCGAGCTGATCGACTATGCAACCAACCGTATCACCTATGAGGTGCCGGTCAAGTTGCATGACCCGACGATTGAGGAGATTGTTGATCGCATCGAAGTCGCCGAGATTGTCGATGAGCAATATCTCGTAGATGGCATCGTCAACTACATCGTTGATGATAAGACCGTCTATCTGCAGTCCACCAACGACGACGTTGACGCCGGCGGCGAACTTACCGGTATCCTGGTAAGCTTCAGCAGAGCGCATGGCTTGTCGCTTGGCGATCTCGTTGAGGTCGAAGGAACGACCGCGGTTGAGGAGTACACGGCTCTGCCGATGCTCAAGAGCGCCACGGTTGTGAATGTTGCGGTCGACGCACCCGTTCCGTACAGCTACTATGTCAAGGGTCTCGATGAGATTACCACCGACATGATGCTCACAAGGATCGACATGGGCTATGTGCCCGAGGGCTATGTCTACGTAACGCTGAGCGGCTCCGGCTATCAGATGCTGATTGACGAAACCGGCGAAGCCTATGGCGTGATGTTCGATTCGGAAGAGTTCCTGACGGATCCCGACTTCACCGACGGCTTCACCCTGCCGATTACGGCGGATGTGGAAGGAACGATAGTTGCCGGCGAAGAGCCTGTAACCGTCCGTATCCCCGCAGGCACCTATGACTTCGCAATCTTCGAGCCGGTTGTTGGCGAGAATAGCGTTGACTGGGTCATTCCGACCTCCGGTGCAACGGCTGACGACTTCACCTTCGTTGAGGGCAGACACTACTACTTCAACGTTGATAACGATGTTGTAACTAACACTTGGATCAACTGCATCACCGAGTCGAGCAAGCTCCGCGTGGTCGAAGTTGACACCGAGAAGAAGATCTACACGCTGACCAATGGCGTTATGGATGAAAATGGCGAACTCGTCACCTTCTTGGCATACAATCTGCCGCAGATTAACGGCAGGAACATCGTTGCTGGCGACGTGCTCACCGGAATCTTCGTTCTGACGACGCTCGACTTCCCCTATGAGGTAGAGATACCTGCTGAGGAGGAAGGCGGAGACCCGACCTATGTCACCGAGCATGACGTTGGCCTGTATCTGGTAGCAAGCGAAGGCGAAATCTTCTTCGTAACCGAAGCGTCAATCTCCGATGCTCTTGTACCGGGAACCTACTATGTCTCGGCACAGAGCGGCGACTTCACCTTCTATGTAACGGATCAGCTTGTGCGCGGTAAGTTGCAGGCATCCTCGGTTAAGGCAAACGCCGCCGTAATCACGGTCGAGAGAGAGTCCTCCTATGAAGGAGCCCTGGTCTATACTTACAAGATCGCGAATGAAGCCGGTGAGTATCTGGTAGCAGAGACCGACGGAACTAACTTCACGTTCTCCGCTGATCCGGACGCGGCAACGATCTGGAGCTGGGATGGCACTAACAAGCACCTCTACTCCGGAACCAGAGCGCTCGCGTTCAGCACCAGCAATAACGGCGTATTCGGCAACTACGCGCTGTCGAATGACGGTTCTGCCGGCTACACCTTCGCGCTCGACTTCGAGCTGATTGCAGCGGCAATCCCCGTCGATCCCGTTGATCCGGATCCCGATCCGGATCCGGCTGATCCGTATCCTGATATGGCCGCAGGAAACTGGGTGATATCTGTTGAATACGGTCCCGAGGCTTCTCCGACTGTCTACTATGCAACGTCTTATGACCGCGCAAGCGAAAGTGGTAATAAGAACAAACTTAATGCCACCACCTCTTCGACTGATGCTGCGGTTTGGACGGCTACTGTAAGCGGAAACGGATTCACCCTTAGTACGACGATTTCTGGCACGACCTATTACCTCGTTGCTTCTAGTACTGGTACGAATTTGAATGTGAGTACAACCGCTACACCGACAGTATGGACATGGGATGCTACCAACAAGTATCTGAAGTCTGCTGAAGATCGCGCATTCACTTTCCGTAGATTCTCCGGAGATGGGCTTGCAATCTTTGGAAACTATTCGACATCTCAGACCAACATGGATAACGCAGAATATGAGTTCAAACTCAAGCTGATACCTGTTGTCTAAGACTATCGAGTAATGACAAACCCAAAAGGAGACGGTTTCGACCGTCTCCTTTTCTTAATCAGCCTTAATGACAACGAGCCAAAAAAGCACTCCGCCATGCCCGATGTCCGGGGCATGGCGGAAGTATTATCGCCATACAGGGTTTAAAAAATCCCTCTTGTATGTTTCTTTTTTGTTACTTTTTTCTTTCCACAAAGAAAAAAGTAAAGAACCCCCACCGCGTGAGCGGCGAGTTACGCCTTGCCGTCGCTTCCGAGGACGTTAGAAATCTTATGCTCGACCATCTTTTTGATTGCGTCACGGGCGGGCTTGAGATACTGACGCGGGTCGAAGTGGGAGGGGTTCTCGGCCATATATTTACGAATGGAGGCGGTCATGGCGAGGCGCAGGTCGGAGTCGATATTGATTTTGCAGACAGCCATCTTGGCGGCTTGGCGAAGCATATGCTCGGGGATGCCGATGGCGTCGGGCATTTTTCCGCCGTATTGGTTGATAATCTCGACAAATTCGGGGATAACGCTGGAGGCGCCGTGGAGGACGATGGGGAAGCCGGGCAGACGCTTTTCGACTTCTTCGAGGATATCGAAGCGAAGCTGGGGCTTGGAGCCGGGCTTAAACTTATATGCGCCGTGGCTGGTGCCGATGGCGATGGCGAGGGAATCCACGCCGGTGCGGGAGACGAAGTCCTGAACCTGGTCGGGGTCGGTATAGGAGGCGTCCTTATCGGAGACGTTTACGGCGTCCTCGATGCCGGCAAGCCTGCCCAGCTCGCCCTCGACGACAACGCCGTGGTCGTGGGCGTATTCGACGACCTGGCGGGTCAGCTTGACATTTTCATCATAGGAGAGGTGGGAGCCGTCGATCATGACGGAGGAAAAGCCGCCGTCGATACAGCTCTTACAGAGTTCAAACGAATCGCCGTGGTCGAGGTGGACGCAGATCGGGAGGTTGGTCTCGATGATGGCGGCCTCGATGAGCTTCATCAGGTAGGTATGGTTGGCATACTTGCGCGCGCCGGCGGAGACCTGGAGGATGAGGGGGGAATTCAGCTCCTTGGCGGCCTCGGTGATGCCCTGGATGATTTCCATGTTGTTGACGTTAAAAGCGCCGATGGCGTAACCGCCCTGGTAGGCTCTTTCAAACATTTCTTTGCTGGTAACAATAGCCATGTTGTTTCTCCTTAGGTTTTTTATTATTATATATCAGACTGCGGGGAATTGCAAGACGGCGTGAAATGGGGTATACTGATAAAAAAAGGAGATTCGATATGGACGGCAGGCTTTTGTCATTGATAATTCCGGTGTACTACGAGGAGGAGGTGCTCGAGGCGTCGTTTCTGCGGATGGACGCCGCGATGAGGGCAACGGGGCATCCGTATGAGATCATCTATGTAAACGACGGAAGCCGCGACGGGACGATGAAGATATTGCGGAGGCTGGCAAAGGAGAACAAGCAGGTAAAGGTGCGGTCGTTCTCGCGGAATTTCGGGCATCAGCTTGCGGTGACCTGCGGAATGGACGCGGCAAAGGGCGAGGCGCTGATAATAATCGACGTGGATTTGCAAGACCCGCCCGAGCTTATACCGCAGATGGTCGAGAGATGGAAGAACGGCGCCGATATAGTGTATGGCAAGAGGGTGAAGCGGGAAGGGGAGAGCATATTCAAAAAGGTAACGGCGGCGTGCTATTACAGGTTGCTTTCCTGGATGAGCGCCTATCCCATACCGCTTGATACGGGCGATTTTCGGCTGATTGACAGGAAGGTTGCGGACTGCTTTTTGAAGATGCGGGAGCATTCGCGGTTTTTGCGCGGGATGTCAGCATGGATGGGATTTGAGCAGGAAGCGATAGAGTATGTGCGGCAGGAGCGGGCGGCGGGGAAGACGAAGTACACGCTGAAAAAGATGCTCAAGCTCGCGATGGACGGGATTACCGGGTTCTCCGCAAAGCCGCTGACGCTGGCGGGGAAGCTGGGAATCGGGCTTTGCGCGCTGTCGGGACTGGGGCTTGTTGCGCTGATAGTTTTGGCCTGCACCTGCGGGGTTGCGCCTTGGCTTTGGGCGGTGGACGGGCTGGCGCTTTTGCAGGGACTGACGCTCTGCTTTATGGGTATACAGGGAATGTATCTGGGCAGAATCTATGATGAGGTGAAGGGCAGACCGCTGTATATTGTGGCGGAGGAGCTGAACTTGGAATAGATTTTACAAGAAAATTACTTGCAATCCCGTCTGGGATGTTATAGTATAGTACGACTGAAAATACAAAGGAGAAGAGAATTATGTCACTGGTAAAAGTTGGTATCAACGGATTTGGCAGAATCGGACGCTTGGTTTTCCGCGCGGCGGTGGAAAACGATAACATTGATGTGGTTGGGATAAACGATCCCTTTATCGACCCGGATTACATGGTGTATATGTTGAAGTACGATACCGTACACGGGCATTTTAAGGGCGAAGCGTTCGTAAAGGACGGCAAGCTTGTCGTAAACGGCAAGGAAGTGGCAGTCTATGCCTGCAAGGACCCCGCCGAGATTCCGTGGAATGAGTGCGGAGCGGAGTACATTGTGGAATCCACCGGCGTATTTTTGACCGCAGAGAAGGCGGCGGCGCATTTCAAGGGCGGCGCGAAGAAGGTCGTTATGTCGGCTCCGTCGAAGGACAGCACGCCGATGTTTGTAATGGGCGTAAACAACCACACTTACGACAAGAGCATGGATATAGTTTCTAACGCGAGCTGTACGACGAACTGCCTGGCTCCGATTGCAAAAGTTCTGCATGAGAACTTCGG
The DNA here is from genome assembly GCA_030527115.1 of Clostridia bacterium. GTDB lineage: Bacteria > Bacillota > Clostridia > Christensenellales > CAG-138 > JAQUTY01. Next base: position 18,322 of record JAUNBM010000020.1, on the reverse strand, counting down.
CATCGCGGACGGGCTTATGACTACGGTTCACGCAACGACGGCAACGCAAAAGACCGTGGACGGGCCTTCCAGCAAGGACTGGCGCGGCGGCAGAGCGGCTTCGGGGAACATCATTCCCTCGTCCACCGGCGCGGCAAAGGCGGTTGGCAAGGTTATCCCTGAGCTTAACGGCAAGCTGACCGGAATGTCGATGCGCGTTCCTACGCTGGACGTGTCGGTAGTCGATTTGACGGTCAACCTCAAAAAGCCCGCAACCTATCAGGAGATCTGCGACGCCATGAAGAAGGCATCGGAGGGCGAATTGAAGGGTATTTTGGGCTATACCGAGGATGCGGTCGTCTCGTCCGACTTTATCGGCGACAAGCGCACCTCGATATTCGATGCGAAAGCCGGAATCGCGCTGACCGATACGTTTGTAAAGGTCGTCGCCTGGTATGACAACGAGATGGGCTATTCCAATAAGCTTCTCGACCTGATCGCTTATATGGCTTCCGTAGACGCAAAATAAGAAAAGAAAACGGCAGAGTATGGGTCGCGTTATCTAAAAGAGCGCGGCCCTTTATTTTTTGGAAACGGTATTTTGAACGGGCGGGGATGCGGATTGACGGGATTTTGATTGCATTGACGTGCGGGGCATGGTATACTATATATTGATGAAATATGCAAAGGAGACGACTATGGAACAACTTGCAATAACTGCCATTAGAGTTTTGGCGGCGGAGGCCATACAAAAGGCGAACAGCGGGCATCCCGGGCTGGCGATAGGGAGCGCGCCCGCGGCTTATACGCTGTGGAAGCAGATGAAACACAATCCGAAGAATCCGGGCTGGGCGGCGAGAGACCGCTTCGTGCTTTCGGCGGGACACGCCTCGATGCTCGAATACGCCCTGTTGCACTTTTTCGGATACGGCTTGACTTTGGACGATATTAAGAACTTTCGCCAGTGGGGGAGTAAAACCCCGGGGCATCCTGAGCATGGACACACTTTGGGGGTTGAGGCGACTTCGGGGCCGCTGGGTCAGGGCTTTGCGATGGCGGTGGGCATGGCGATAGCCGAGGCGCACCTTGCCGCTAAGTTTAACCGCGAGGGCTTCCCGATAGTGGATAACTTTACCTATACCATCATGGGCGACGGCTGTATGATGGAGGGCGTTGCGGCGGAGGCGGCTTCGATGGCGGGAACGATGAAGCTTGGCAAGCTTATCGCGCTGTACGACAGCAACCGGATAACGATAGAGGGCGATACCGATATCACCTTTAAGGAGGACGTTGCAGGGAGATTTGCGGCTTATGGCTGGCATGTTCAAACGGTCGAGGACGGGGAGGACACGGCGGCGATTGAACGGGCGATTAAGGCCGCTAAGGCCGTGACCGATAAGCCCTCGCTTATCATCTACAAGACGATTATTGCGCGCGGAACGCCGGTTGCCGGCACGGCAAAGGCACACGGAAGTCCGCTGGGCGATGCGAATATCCGCGTTTTGAAGGAGACCTATAAATGGCCGAATGATGAGGCCTTCGATATCCCTGCGGAGGTTTATGCGCATTATGAAGCGCTGACCGCGGATTGCGCAAAAGCCGAGGACGAGTGGAACGAGCTGTTTGCCGCGTACAGAAAGGTCTATCCCGAGCTTGCAACCGAGTGGGACAGGGCGCACGATTTTGAGCTTCCGTCCGATATTTTCGAGGACGAGGAGTTTTGGAAATTCGAGGGGAAGATGGCGACGCGGGCTTCGGGCGGCGAGGTTTTGAACCGGCTGGCGGCAAGGATTCCGAGCCTGTTTGGCGGGAGCGCGGATCTTGCCCCGTCGAACTGCACCTATCTCAAGGGAAGGGGCGACTTCTCCGGCGAGAACTACCTGGGGCAGAATCTGCACTTTGGAATCCGCGAGTTTGCGATGGCGGCGGCTTGCAACGGGATTGCGCTCTATGGCGGGCTAAGAACTTTCTGTGCTACCTTCTTCGTCTTTACCGATTATTTGAAGCCGGCGTTGCGCTTGTCGGCGCTGATGTCATTGCCGGTGATCTATGTGCTGACGCACGACAGCGTCGGAGTTGGAGAGGACGGCCCGACGCATCAGCCCATCGAACAGCTGGCAATGCTTCGGGCAACGCCCAACTGCATCAGCTTTAGGCCTGCGGACGCTCGCGAGGTTGCGGCGGGCTATCTTGCCGCGCTGACGGCAAAGATGCCGACGGCGATGATTCTCTCCCGCCAAAACCTGCCCTTGTATGAGGGGAGCGGCAAGGAGGCGGCAAAGGGAGCTTATATTCTGCGCGAACCGAAGGGAACTCCCGATGTTATCCTCATGGCGAGCGGATCGGAGGTCGAGTGCCTGTTCAAGGCGGCGGACATTCTTTCGGTTCAAGGCTATACGGCGAGGATAGTGTCCGTGCCGAGCTTTGAGCTGTTCGAGATGCAGAGCGAGGAATACAAGGAAAGCGTATTTCCAAAGGCCATCCGCGCCCGCGTTGCGGTGGAGGCGGCTTCACCGTTCGGCTGGCACAAGTATGTGGGGCTGGATGGAGCTGTCATCGGCATAGAGGGGTTTGGCGCGTCCGCGCCCGCCGAGCGTATCTTCGAGGAGTATGGCTTCACGGGCAGGAGGATAGCCGAGACAGCGTTGAAGCTTCTCAAACGATGATATGGAACTCCGTGCTTGACGGAGTTGGAAAAACCCCGCTCATATCTTTGAATCGCCTGACCGCGCACCTTTCGTTGCCGGTCAGGCTTTTCGGCAAGGCGGAGCGCTTCAACCCGTCGGGGAGCGTTAAGGACAGGGCGAGCCTTAGTATGCTAAAGACCGCTTTGCAAAGCGGAAGGCTTCGCGAGGGCGGGGTTGTGATAAGCGCGACGAGCGGAAACGCCGGAATCGGTCTTTCCATGACCGCCGCCGTTCTTGGGCTTACTGCGATAATCGTCATGCCGGAGAATATGAGCGTGGAGCGTCGGCGGCTTTTGCAGGCATACGGTGCGCGAATCGAGCTTTCCTCGGCTTCGGAGGGGATGAAGGGAGCGGTGAAAACGGCGGAAAGACTTGCCCGAACCATCGAAAACAGCCTTCTATTGGATCAGTTCTCCGATATGAGCAACCCCGAAGCGCATTTAGAGACCACCGCAAAGGAGATATTGGAGGATTTGGGCGTTCCCGATGCTTTCATAGCCGGAATAGGCAGCGGGGGGACGATTTCGGGGACGGCGCAGGAGCTAAAGCGGCACGGCGAGGTTTTTTGCTTGGGCGTGGAACCTGCCGAAGCGCCCTATTTTACGCTGGGGCAGGTAGGGGTTCACGATATCATGGGGCTTGGGCCGAACTTTACGCCCGATGTTTTAAACCTGTCGCTAATCGACGAGATTATGCCGGTTTCAAGCGCGGATGCGAAGGATATGGCGTTGCTTCTGGCAAGGACGGAGGGGCTGTTCTGCGGGACGTCCTCCGGAGCCGCAATCTTCGCCGCCTCAAAGCTCGCCCAAAGGAAAGGCTGGCGCGATAAGACCCTTGTGGCGGTTTTGCCGGACACGGGCGAGCGCTATCTCTCCGTTTTGTAAAATATATTTCATGATGAGGCAAAAAGCCTCTTTTTTTGTATTGACTTTTTCGTTGGAATCTGTTTAAATTGAGGAGAAAGTTTAGAAACTCTAAACTCAAAGTTTAGAAAGGATTGACCGCGGTGGAGATTGGAAAAAAGATCAAGCGTATGCGTTTGCGGCTTGGGCTTACTCAGGAGGAGCTTGCGGCGCGAACGGAGCTTACTAAGGGTTTCATCTCGCAGTTGGAGCGGGACATAACCTCTCCGTCCATAGCGACGCTGATGGATATTCTCGAAGCTTTAGGCTCCGACGTCGCGGCGTTCTTCAACGAAAAGCCGGAGGAGAAGGTCGTTTACAGGCAGGAGGATATGTTTATAAAGGAGGAAGCGGAGCAGGGCGCGTCAATCTGCTGGCTGGTTAGCTGTGCGCAGAAGAATGCAATCGAGCCGATACTTTTAACGCTTGCTCCCGGAGGACAGACCTATGAGGACGACCCGCACGAGGGCGAGGAGTTCGGCTATGTGCTTTCCGGTTCCGTAACTTTGGTTGACGGAGACAGAAAATTCAGAATAAGGAAGGGCGACTGCTTCTACTTTCATCCTACGGGCGTCCATTGCCTCCAAAACGCCGGAAAAACCGAGGCAAGGGTGCTGTGGGTTAGCGCGCCGCCATCATTTTAGGGGGGATTAGATATGAATGACAGGCATCTGATAGAGCTTATAGATGTGTCCAAGGATTACAACGGGGACGTTGCGCTTGAGCATATCAATCTTTATATTAAGGATGGGGAGTTCATCACCCTGCTGGGGCCCTCCGGTTGCGGCAAGACAACGATGCTGCGGCTCATTGCGGGCTTCATCATGCCGTCGAGCGGGCGCATCGAGATGAACGGCGTCGATATCGCCAAGATTCCGCCCTACAAGCGCGAGGTCAACACGGTGTTTCAAAAGTACGCCCTCTTTCCGCATCTGAACGTGTTCGACAATATTGCGTTCGGACTCAAGATTAAAAAGATGAAAAAGCCTGAGATTGAGGTTAAGGTCAACGAGATGCTGAAGCTCGTCAATCTGGAGGGCTATGGAAGGCGCTGGATTGACCAGCTTTCGGGAGGGCAGCAACAGCGGGTGGCGATAGCGCGGGCGCTCGTCAACGAGCCGAAGGTGCTGTTGCTCGACGAGCCGCTCGGCGCGCTGGATTTGAAGCTCAGGCAGGAGATGCAGGTGGAGCTCAAGCGGATGCAGCAACAGCTCGGAATAACCTTCATCTATGTTACCCACGACCAGGAGGAGGCGCTGACCATGTCCGACACGATAGTGGTTATGAAGGACGGGGTAATTCAGCAGATTGGCAGGCCTACCGATATATATAACGAGCCGAAGAACGTGTTTGTTGCGGACTTCATCGGCGAGAGCAATATTATCGCGGGGATAATGCTTGAGGACTATCGCGTTCGGATGAACGGCGCGGTTTACCGTTGCGTCGACGCGGGGTTTGGGAGAAACGTCGAGGTGGACGTTGTCGTCCGGCCCGAGGATATCGACATCGTCGACCCGGAAAAGGCGAGGATAGCCGGCACGGTGGCGAGCGTCGTGTTCATGGGCGTGCATTATGAGGTTTGCGTCGATTGCGGCGGCTACGAGTGGATAGTGCATACCACCGAGGAGGTCAAGGAGGGACAGCGCGTTGGGATTTCGATTCCGAAGGATGCGATTCATATAATGAAAAAGACGAGGCAGACGAATATCTTCGACTGCGAGGTCTACCCGGACGATAACGAGATCTATATCGAGGATAAACCGTTCGACTGCGTCGGAGTGGAGGGCTTTGAGAGCAAGGAGCGGGCGCTGGTGCAGATTCTTCCCGCCGACGTACAGCTCACCGCCCCGCAGGACGCTAAGCTCACCGGTTCGGTGAAGGCCTGCATCTTCCTTGGGACGCATTATGAGGTCGCGGTTTCCTGCGAGGAGAACGACTGGATAGCCTATTCTCCCGACTTTATGGAGGACGGCGAGGAGGTCGGCATAGTCGTGCCGGCGGATAAGCTGTATCTTTCGCACAATAAGGATGAATAAGCCATGAAACGCCGTATATTTGCCTATCCTTATATCGTCTGGATGGCGCTGTTCATAGCCGCGCCGATGGTGTTCATCTTCTACTATGCCGTCAACATCGAGGGCAGCTTTACGCTGTCCGGAGCGTGGACGGTCTTTTCCAACGCCGATACCTGGAGGAGCCTGGGCGATTCCATCGTGGTTTCGCTGATAACCACGCTGATATGCCTGCTCATCGGCTATCCTGCCGCCTTCATCCTCTCCAACATGAAAAAATCCACGGCGGGCCTGCTCTCGGTGTTGCTGGTTCTGCCGATGTGGATGAACTTTGTGCTTAGAACCTATGCGTGGCAGGCGATATTGCGCGATTTTGTGCCCGATGTTTTGGGGCTTTCGAGCATAATGTATACCGATGCGGCGGTGATGCTGGGTCTCGTGTATAACTTTCTCCCGTTCATGATACTGCCGCTGTATACCACCCTGTCCAAGCTCGACAAAAGCTATATTGAGGCGGCGCGGGATCTGGGGGCGAACGGCTTTGTAACCTTTTTCCGGGTCGTGCTTCCGCTGTCCGTTCCGGGCATAGTTTCGGGGATTACGATGGTCTTTATTCCGTCGATAACCGCGTTCACCGTTCCGGCTATGCTGGGCGGCGGCAAGTCCGAGCTTTACGGGAATATGATAGAGCGGGCGTTTAAAACGCTGTCGTCGGACGGCAACTACTCCTATGGAAGCAGTCTTGCGATAGTGCTGTTCATACTCGTTATAGTAAGCACCATGGTGATGAACCGCATGGACAAGAATCAAAAGGAAGGGGGACAGCTCTGGTGAACAAGCTCAGAAAGATACTCAAAGGCTCATACCTGTCGTTACTTTTCTTCTTCCTTTACATCCCGATAATCTACCTGATAGTCTATTCGTTCAACGACTTCACAACGGGTTCGGGCAGGGTTGTCTATTCCAATCTGGGGAGATGGCGCGGGTTTACGACGGCGAATTATGCCGCGCTTTTAAGGGGCGACGCCTTCGACTCCATCCTGATAACGCTTGAGATTGCAATCATCTCCAGCATCGTGGCAACGCTTATCGGGACGGCGGCGGCTATTGGCATACAGTCCATGAAGCGGCGGTCGAGAACGCTGGTTTTGAACGTGAGCCAGCTGCCCATGGTGAATCCCGACCTGGTTACGGGCATAACCTTTATGATGCTCTTCGCCTTTGTCAATTCGCTTCTCGTGCGGATGAATATGGCAAAGATCGACGATATGCTCCGACTTCTGATCGCGCATATTTCGTTCTCCATTCCCTATGTGATATTCTCGGTACTGCCGAGGATGAAGCAAAGCTCCGATATGCTCTATGAGGCGGCGCTGGATTTGGGCTGTACGCCGATTCAAGCGCTTTGGAAAGCGGTCATTCCGGATATCTTTCCGGGCATAACCTCCGGCTTCATCATGGCGTTCACCATGTCGCTCGACGATTTCGTCGTGAGCTATTTCGCCGGAACGGGCGAGCATAGCACGCTTTCGGTCTATATCTATTCGGCGGCAACAAAGGGCTCGCACGGGGTGAATCCCGCGCTGGCAACGATAATCTTCATTCCGCTGGTCGCGCTCCTGCTCGCGGTCAATCTCAGGAACATCCGCAAGGAGCGGAACTACGAGATTCAAAATAAAAAGGTAAAAATGAAAAACGGAGGTAAATGAAATGAAAAAAACACTTAGCTGTATCCTGGCGGTGCTGCTTCTTAGCAGTTGTCTTGTCCTGTTCGGCGGTTGCCGCGGAAACGATTCCGAGACCTTGAATATCCTGAACTGGGGCGACTATATCGACCCCGAACTCATCGAACGCTTTGAGGAGGAATATGGGGTGACGGTCAACTATGCCGAGTTGCCGAGCAACGAGGAGATGCTGATCAGGCTTCGCTCCTCCGATAACATCTTCGACCTTTGTTTCCCGTCGGATTACATGATAGAGAAGTTGCTCGCTGAGGATTTGATTGCCCCGCTCAATAAGGAGAATATTCCGAACCTTGCGAACATTGATTCCAATATCATGGAGATAACCTCCGCATTCGACCCCGGCAACGAATATTCGGTGCCGTATATGTGGGGGACGGTGGGAATCCTGTACAACACCACGATGGTGGACGATCCCGTCGACAGCTGGAACATACTCTGGGATGAGAAGTATGCGGGTCAGATAATTATGTATGACAGCGTTCGGGACTCCATTGCCGTTTCGCTTTTGCGGCTGGGCTACGACATCAACACGCGCAATGAAAACGAGGTTGCCGAGGCGCGTGACGAGCTTATCTGGCAGAAGCAGAACGTGCTTTTGGCATACGGAACCGACGATATCAAAACCACGATGATAAATAACCGCGCCGCGATGGCGGTTATCTATTCGGGCGACGCCTTCTATTGCTGTGAGGAGAATCCGGATCTGGCGTATGTAGTTCCGAATGAGGGAAGCAATCTCTGGTTCGACAATATCGTAATCCCCAAGACTTCGGACAACAAGGAGCTTGCGGAGCAGTTTATAAACTTCCTCTGCGACGCCGAGGTTGCAAAGCAGAATACCGAATACATCTATTATTCTTCGCCCAACGCTGCGGCTATGGCGCTGTTGGATCCTTATTTCACCGAAAATGAGACCTACAATCCGAGCGAGGAGATTCGTGCGCGCTGTACGGTATTCCATGATCTGGGGGACTTCACCGAGGTTTTCAACACGGCGTGGGAAAGAATCAAGTCGGCATAGCGGAGGGTTTATGAAGGAGATACTTGAACACCTGAGAGCGCTTATTGCGATTGACAGTCCAACAGGGTTTTTCCACCGGACGGACGACTATATAGCGGAAGTTTTACAAGGCTTCGGCTTTGAACCGACGCGCCAGAACAAGGGCGGAGTTGCGGTGGAGCTGGGAGGCTCGGGGAATCCTCTTTGCATAGCGGCTCATGCGGACACGATAGGATTGATGGTGCGGCGGATAAATGCGGACGGAACCCTTACGGTGGCGGCGCTCGGCGGACTGCATCCCTTCTATTGCCTGGATGCAAACGTGCGCGTTTATGCGCGGGGCGGCAAAACCTATACGGGGGTGATGCGCAGGGCAAATCCGAGCGTACATCTCATGAGCGATGAGGAGCGGGACGCGAAGCTCGATTATGAGAAGAACCTGTTTTTGTTCCTCGACGAGATAACCGAGTCCGAGGCGGAGACCCAGGCTCTGGGGATATGTTGCGGCGATTGCGTTGCGGTCGAGCCGAACTATATCGAAACGCCGTCGGGCTTCATCAAGAGCCGCTTTTTGGATGATAAGGCGAGTTGCGCCATCCTCCTCGCGCTTGCCAAAAAGGTTGGAGCGGGCGAGGTGAAGCTCAGGCGCAGGGTCAGCCTGCTGTTCACCGAGTATGAGGAGATTGGGCATGGCGGAGCCTGCATTCCCGAGGGAACCCGCGACTTTTTGGCGGTGGACATAGGCTGTGTCGGTAAGAACCATTATTCCCATGAGCGCAAGGTGACGATAGGCGTTAAGGACGCTTCCTTCCCCTATCATACCGACTTTGTAAACGAAATGGTGGAGAAGGCGGTCGAAAACGGGATAGCCTATGCGCTCGATATGATGCTCCCACGCTATGGTTCCGACGCCGACGTTGCTTTGAGGGCGGGACACGACGTCCGGCACGGGCTCGTTGGGCCGGGGGTTTTAGAGACCCACGGTTATGAGCGGACGCACGTGGAGTCGCTTCAGGCGACCTATAGGCTGATAGAAAGTCTTGTATAATGAGAGAGCTGTTCTCAGGCTGGAACGAGGCGCTTATTTGGGCGCATCTTGACGGCGAGATGGGCGAGTCCATCGAGATTCGCAACGAGGGAAAAACGGAGTCGGCCATGATAACCGTGGCCGACTTCTGCTTCCTTGCGGGCAAGCCCAACGCCGAACTGCTAAAGCGCATCTCCGCCATTATAATCGTTCCCCAAAACGAGGCGTGGGAGCATTTGATAGAGAGCGAGCTTAACGAGCGGGTAATCAAGGAACGGCGGTACGCGATAAAAAAAGAGCCGGACGTCTTTGACCGTAATAAGCTAAAGGGCTATGCCGCCTCCCTTGACGGAGAGTTCGAGTTTAAAAGATTCGACGAGGAAATCTGCCGTCAAGCGATGAAGGAGGAGTGGTCGGAGGATCTCTGCGCGGGTTTTTTGGACTGTGACGATTTTTTAAAGCGGGGAATCGGCTTTGCGGCTCTAAAGGACGGAACGCTGGTTTCGGGAGCGTCCTCCTATGCTGTCTATAAGGGCGGGATAGAGATTGAGATAGATACGCGAAACGATTATCGAAGGCGGGGGCTTGCAACGGCGTGCGGCGCAAAGCTGATTCTGCACTGCCTCGATAACGGGCTTTATCCGAGCTGGGATGCGTATGATTTGCGATCGGTGGCGCTTGCCGAGAAGCTGGGTTATCATTTGGATAAGCCCTACTCCTGCTATTATTTTATGGACGAATAAAAAAGCGGCAAGGCGTTTTCTTTTCGCCTTGCCGTAAGTGATAAACTTTTTGTTCGGCTATGTGAGATGAAAACTCCAAAACCCTTTAAATCAGTTATTGTCGCCGGTTATAGGGTCGGTGGGCGCCGTGCGGTGCAGGGCGCGCTTAGCGTCGGCCTTTTCTTTAGCATCGGCGGCGGCTTTTTTTACATCCTCGCGCACGAGCATCTCAATCTCCCTGCAAAGCTCAGGATTGTCGCGGAGGAACAGCCTCGCGTTGTCGCGTCCCTGCGCCATCCGAAGCTCGCCATAGGAGAACCACGAGCCGGTCTTGCTGATTATCTTGCGATCCACAGCCATATCCAATATGGAGCCTTCCTTAGAAATGCCCTCCCCGAAGATCATGTCGAATTCGGCGGTGCGGAACGGCGGCGCGACCTTGTTCTTCACGACCTTAACGCGGGTGCGGTTTCCGATAAAGTCGGTTCCGTTTTTGATGCTCTCAATCCTGCGAACATCGAGACGAACGGAGGAATAGAATTTCAGCGCCTTGCCGCCCGGGGTAACCTCGGGGTTGCCAAACATAACGCCAACCTTCTCGCGAAGCTGGTTGATGAAGATGAGTACGCAGTTCGACTTTGAGATAGCTCCGGTGAGCTTTCTAAGCGCCTGGCTCATCAGCCGCGCCTGAAGTCCAACGTGCGCGTCGCCCATATCGCCCTCAATCTCCGCTTTGGGAACGAGGGCGGCAACGGAGTCGACGACGATAATATCAATCGCTCCGCTCCGAACCAGCGCCTCGGTGATATCCAGAGCTTGCTCGCCGGTATCGGGCTGGGAAACATATAGTTCATCGACGCAAACGCCCAGGTTTTCGGCGTATACGGGGTCGAGCGCGTGCTCCGCGTCGATGAAGGCGGCGTTGCCGCCGAGAGCCTGCGCCTGCGCGACAACGTGCAACGCAAGCGTGGTTTTGCCCGAAGATTCAGGCCCGTAAATTTCGATTATTCTGCCCCGCGGAAGTCCGCCGACGCCGAGAGCCAGATCCAGCTCCAAACAGCCGGTTGGAATCACGTCCACGGCGCTTCGAGCGGAATTGTCCCCAAGTTTCATGATAGCGCCCTTGCCAAATTGCTTTTCAATCTGCGACAGGGCAATTTCCAATGCCTTATCCTTTTCCATACCCATCCTATTTCGTTCCTTTCAAAAGCTACGTCTAATTATACCATATACCGGCGCAGTATGTCCAGCGCATTCAATACCGCTACGAGCCTAATTCTGTCCCGGTCTCCAAAAAGATTCAGCTCCTTCACGATGGTGCCCGAGGGGGAGGCGAGGGCGATATACACGAGCCCAACGGGCTTATCGTCGCTTCCTCCGTCGGGGCCCGCTATGCCCGTGGTTGCGAGCGCGAGTTCGGAGTTGGAGGTCTTTCTCATGCCCTCCGCCATCTCTGCGGCGCATTCGGCGGAGACCGCGCCAAAACGCTTAAGGGTCGAATGCTTAACTCCGAGGCGGCGGATTTTTGCATCGTTGCTGTAGGTTACCGCGCCTTCGATAAAATATTTTGAGCTTTGAGGCAGGTCGATAAAAGCGGAGGCGAGCAACCCGCCGGTACAGCTCTCCGCGACCGCGAGCGAGCTTTTTCGAGCAATCAGGGCGTTGTGGCAAACCTGCGGCAGGGTTTCCCCATTGACGGAGTATACGAGATCGCCGAGCAGTCCCCGTATTTCTGCAATCACCGGAGCCACCATCAAAAGGCCCGCCTGTTCGGTTTGGCAACGTGCGGTTATTCTAAGGGTAACCTCGCCGGTTTTCACATAGGGCGCAACGGTGGGGTTTTCGTTGTCGAAAAGCTCCTTGAGCCGTTCCGCCACATCGGCTTCGCCCATGCCGAAGATACGCACCTCGCGGGAGTAGAGTATATGCCCGCTTCGCTTTTCGAGATAGGGCAGAACGTGGTTTAAAAACATCGGTTGCATCTCCCTGGGCGGCCCGGGCATCAAGATTGCGGCCTTCCCATCCTTTTCCAAGATGCACCCCGGCGCGGTTCCGTTGGGATTATCCAAAATTTTAGCGCCCTCGGGAAACATCGCCTGCTTTTTGTTGTTTATAGAGGGACAGCGATTTTTGCTCTCGAAGTAGCGGACTATCCTTTCCCACTCGCCTTCAAAGAGGACGAGGGGGAGTCCCATGGCTTCGCAAACGGTTTCCTTCGTGAGGTCGTCGGGGGTGGGGCCGAGACCGCCGGAGAAGATGAGAATATCGGCGCGGTTCAAAGCGGTAAGCGTCGCCTCCTTGAGCCGTTTTGGATTATCTCCGACAACGAGCTGGTGGTAGAGGTCGATTCCGCGGGGCGCAAGCTCGCGGGAGATGAACTGAGCGTTGGTGTTTAAAATTTGACCCATCAGAAGCTCAGTTCCGACGCAGATCAATTCAGCGGTCATTTTAGTGAAATCACCTTTCTGTTTTTATAAAGGTAGTCTATGCAGGAATAGACGGAAGCAATCACGGATATGGCTGTAACCGTCCACATACAGATCAGGAAAATAGTGGTTACGACGGGAGCGAAATTAAAGACCGCCTCATCCTTCATCATCCAAAACGGAATCATGATACATTGAAAGACCGTCTTTATCTTGCCCATTATTCCGGCGGAAATAACCTGACCGTGATTCGCCGCAATCAGGCGGAAGCCCGATATGATGAATTCCCTGCCGATGAGGACGAAGGCGATAACCGCCGGAAGGCTCTTGTACTCTATCAGCATGATAAGCGCGGAGCAGACCAGAAGCTTGTCCGCAATGGGATCGAGAAAGCGGCCGAAATCGGAGCAGAGGTTATGCTTTCTGGCATATCTTCCGTCCAGAGCGTCGGTAACCGCCGCGAGGATAAAAACGACGGTCGCTATCCACATTCTGAACGAAACCGGAATGTAGAAGCAGAGGATTAAAAGCGGAACCAACAGTATCCTGAGTATAGTTAGCTTGTTTGCAAAATTCAAAGTGATTCACCCCGCATATCATAATAGTCAGCCTCAACCAATCGGATGGGAACGTAGTTACCGATGCAATGATGCGCCTTCCTTGGCACAACGATTCGCCCGTCGGCGTCCGGCGCTTCGCGAACGGAGCGGCCGTAGCTGTATCGCTCGTCCATATCCTCGATTAAAAGTTCGCACTCCTCCCCGATCCGCGCCTCGTTCAACGCCTTGGATATGGGTTGTTGCCACCGCATCAACGCATCCAGCCGCTGAAGTTTAACGTCCTCAGGCAGTTGACCGTTCATATCCGCCGCCACGGTATCCTCCTCCGCAGAGTAGGAAAAAGCGCCAACGCGGTCGAAAGGATAATCCTTCAGAAAACGGAGAAGCTCCGAGAACTGTTCTTCCGTCTCGCCGGGGAAGCCCACCATCATAGTGGTACGAAGCGTAAAGTTTGGATAGTTTTTCCGAATGTAGTCTAAAACCCGGCAAATATGCTTCTTGCTCCCGCGGCGGTTCATGGCTTTCAACATATCGTCGTTAATGTGCTGTAAGGGCATATCGAGGTAGGGAACGAGCCTCCTGCCGCCGGAAAGAACGTCCAAAAGCTCCTCGTTCACCGTGTCCGGATAGGTATACAAAACCCTGATCCAATGCAGTCCTTCGAGCCTGTCCAGCTCCTTGAGCAGGGGTATCAGCATCGGCTTTCCATAGATATCCCTTCCATAGCCCGAGGTGTCCTGCGCAATGAGCGTCAGCTCCGTAACGCCGAGATCCAAAAGGCGTTTTGCCTCGTCCACGAGCGCGTCCATCGGCTCGCTTTTCAGCGCGCCGCGAATCAAGGGTATGGCACAGTAGGAGCAACGGTTGGAACAGCCGTCGCCTATGCGCAGGTAGGCGCGGTGCGGCGAGTTGAGCAAAAACCGCTCCGCTTTTTTCGGAGCTTCACTTCCCAAAAGAAGCGGAAGTTTTTCATATTCGCGCACTCCGAGAAATATATCGACCTCGGGCAGCTCCTTCTTCAGCTCGTCCCGGTATCGCTCAACGAGACAGCCCGTCATAGCAAGCAGTTTACAGCTTCCGTTGCGCTTATATTCGGCAAGCTGTAAGACCGCCTCAATCGACTCCTCCTTGGCGGGGAGGATAAAGCCGCAGGTGTTGACGATGAGGACTTCGGCGGCTTCGGGCGCGGAGGTAAACTCATGGCCGCCCGCCCGCAACAGTCCCATCATATATTCGGTATCAACCTGGTTCTTCGCACATCCGAGCGAAATTACGCCAACCCTCATTTTTCCGTTCTTTCCGTGGGAACTCCTTCCAAAGTCTCGCCAAATTCCTGTTCAAACTGTTCGCGCTTGATCAAAACCTTGCGCGGTTTGCTTCCGTCGAAGCCCGAAACATAGTGATGCTGTTCCATGATGTCGATGAGCCGGGCGGCGCGGGCATAGCCCACGCGAAGCCGCCGCTGTATCATCGAGATTGAGGCCTGTTCGCTTTCGATAACGATGCGAACCGCCTCGGCTAAAAGCTCGTCCTCCTGCTTTCCGTTGCCAAAAGCGCCTCCCGAAGCTCCGCCCTTTTGGGCGCTGTTGAGATCGTCCATAACCCGCTGATCGAACTGCTGTTCCGCATTCAGCTTGAAATGCGAGACGATGCGCTCCACCTCCTCGTCGGAAACGAAGGCGCATTGCAAACGCACGGGCTTATTTGAGCCGTTCGGATGGAAGAGCATATCGCCGCGGCCCAAAAGCTTTTCAGCGCCGGTGGAATCGAGGATGATGCGCGAATCAATTCCGGAACTGACCGCGAAGGCGCACCGCGAGGGGATATTCGCCTTAATCAAGCCGGTGATAACGTCGGCTGAGGGACGCTGAGTAGCGACGATGAGGTGAAGTCCGGCGGCTCTGCCAAGCTGGGCGACGCGACAGATGGAATCCTCAACCTCGTCGGGCGAGACCATCATGAGGTCGGCAAGCTCGTCGATGATGACGACCACCTGGGGCAACTTGTCCAAAGGATTCGTTTGCAGTTCGTTAAAGCGCGCAATATCCCTCGCGCCCAGCTCGCTGAACTTCTTGTAGCGGAGCGTCATCTCGTTGACCGCCCAGCGGAGGGCGGAGGCGGCTTTCTTGGGATCGGTGACCACGGGTATCAAAAGATGCGGGAGAACCGAGAAAACCGAAAGCTCAACCATCTTGGGATCGACCAATATCATTCTCAGCTCAGCGGGGGAGGACTTGTATATCATAGAGATAATCAGGTCGTTGATGCAAACGCTCTTGCCCGAGCCGGTGGAACCGGCAATAAGCATATGCGGCATCTTGGCGAGGTCTGCAACGATCACCTTGCCGCCGATATCCTTGCCCAGCGCCATCGTAATGGGCGACTTTGCGTTTATAAACTCGTTGCTTTCGATTATGTCCCGGAGCAACACGGTTGCCGCGTCCTTGTTGGGGATTTCGATTCCGATAGCGGCCTTGCCCGGAATCGGAGCTTCGATGCGAACGCGGGGGGCGGCAAGGTTGAGCGCGATATCGTTGGACAGGGTGGTTATTTTACTGACGCGAACGCCGGGCGCAGGCTGAAGCTCGAAGCGCGTCACTACCGGCCCAACGGCAATATTCACGACCTTTGCCGAGATACTAAAGCTTGCCAGCGTCTCCTCCAACAGCTTCGCGGTAGCCTGAGGGCCCTCCGAGGGCTTGGCATAGCTGATGCGCGGCCGGTTCAGACAGTCGATGGAAGGGGGGATATAGGCGGGAGGCGGAGCTGTGTCCACCCGGATATCGGGAACGGGGGTTTCAAGAGCGGGCTTCTCGCGCGAGGGCGCTTTCTCGTCCGCGGCGGGCGGGATTATCAGCACATCGTCCACGGGTTCCAGCTCATGCACGGGAGGGGGATTCTCGTTCTGTGCGGGGGATTCGGATTTGGGCCGCTTTTCGAGCTTGCCGCTCGTTGGGATGAAGGTCAGCGGGTCGTCGGCGCGGTCTGAAACGGGTTCGACCTCAGGAACGGTAAACGCCTCCTCGAAGGAGGGCTTCTTCCGGCTCGCCCGTTTGGCACGCTTCTGCGGGGGTTGTTCGTTTACCGGGGCGGTATAGAGCTTGGATTGCTTAGGGGAGGCCTGCTCGTCGTCGACAGGATCCATCCTGTCCAAAACATGAGAAATATTCTGGCGGAACATATCCGCGAAAGTCTTTAGCGAGATTCGGGTTAGGAGCATCAGGCAAATTACGAGCGCGGCGATAATAACGACATAGGCGAGCGCGTTGCCCCCGATAATTTGAAGCAGATAGGTGATGACGCCGCCGATAACGCCGCCGCCCTTGCCGGCTTGCCCGCGAGTCCATGCGTCTGCGACGTATGCGCCGAACTTCGTGTTAGCCTCGTCGGTCTGGTAGGGGATGGAGGAGGCAAGATGGATGAGCGCGATGACAAAGACGACGGTAAGAACGATTACGACCTTGCTTCCGGTTATGCGCTCCGCTTTGCGGCTGACTATGGTTAATATGCCCAGCACAAAGAGGATAACGGGAATCGCATAGGCGAACAGGCCCATGCTGCCGGTCAAAAATGGGATCAGCCAGGAGGCTATCCAGCCCGTAGGCGCGCTATAGAGGTATATGCCGAGCAGAATGCCGAGCGCGATTAAGATCACGCCCAAGACGTCGGAATTACGTTTGGAACGCCGCTCCTTAAGCTCGTTTTGAGAGGCGGCCTTGCTCTTTACCGCTCCCTTTTTAACAGTCTGCTTTTTCTTTGTCTTTTTTGACTGAGCCATTCATCTACCTCGCATATTATATCAGCTTATTATACTACATTCTGCGAACAGGCGCAAGCGCAAAAACCGAACTCAGGCCAAGCCCAAAAACGCCTCGCGTTCGGGCGGGTTCATCGGCGGCTTCGATAAAAGCTTTTGCAATGGGCAGAACGATTAAGGGGACAATTTGGGCGATAAATTGCGTTGATTTTGAGAATTTTACGTTGAGAAAAAGCTTGACAAGCTCCAACTCATTACCTATAATGTATGAGGTTGTCAAGCCAATGTAGCTCAGTCGGTAGAGCAGCTGATTCGTAATCAGCAGGTCACAGGTTCGAGTCCTGCCATTGGCTCCACCTCGAGGCGTAGCGCAGTTTGGTAGCGCGTTTGGTTCGGGACCAAAAGGCCGCAGGTTCAAATCCTGTCGCCTCGACCAGTCTAAATGCTCTTAAAGGATTTGATTCCTCTAAGAGCATTTTTAGTTGCGGTTATTCTTTCTTGCTTGATTTCGAGTTGTAGGTGAGGTATACGCCCTTTCGCGTATTCACCTCCAGCGCCACATCGGGGATAAGGTCGGGTATTTCTATCGTGCCTATGCAGCGGTATACGATATCGAGCTTCTGCACGCGCTTGCCGTCAATTTTTTCTTCCTGATATATCACGATATGCTCAATGAGTTCGTTTAACAGTTCGGGCGTCAGCTTGCGTATCCTCGTATATTTCCTCACTGCCTTTAGAAAGGCGTCTGCCGACTCACGGCGATTGCTTTCCCTTTCCACCCGTTCACTCAAAATGATGCTTTTCTCCCGAAGCTCGTCCTGCTCCTTTTCATAGCTTCTTGACATCTTCACAAAACGCTCGTCCGTTATCTTGCCCGAAACATTATCCTCGTAAAGACGCTGTATGATGTTGTCTATTTCAAGCATACGCTTTTCCATCTTTGCAAGCTTCGTTTTCGCCTTTTCCAGCTCCGAGCGCTCGGCTTTTTCGGCATACTGCATGACCTCCCGGGCAAATTCGTTCTCGTACCTTTTTGCAAAGCTCGCCAGGCGCTTGACCTCCGCAAGCACGATACCACCTGCCCAGCGCACGTTTGCCGCCCGATAGAAGTTATTTATTATGCGTTCCCATTTCTTTATGCGGCTCTCATAGCTTTTCAGGGTCGCAATGCCTGCTGTTTTGCCTTTCTCCGCCAAAAACGCATTCCAATCCTCTACGGTGATGTCTTTGACATACTTGATATTCCTGCCACCTTTCCTTGCCCAGTCGCAAAAGTTGTCCGATAAATCCGTAAGATTGTATTTGGACTTGTAGCTCGTTATCAGCGATGAATCGAGCATCAGCCCGTCACGCTTCAATGCATGCTTATCGATTCCTTCTCTAAGCATACCGTCAGCTGCACGCAGAAATTGCAATTCCAATCTCATCCTTCCCATATTCTCGCCTCCGGCAATATCATCCTGTGAAAAAAACTTCAGTAACCAGTCGGGCAGATTCCCGACTTA
>JAUNBM010000019.1 GCA_030527115.1 Clostridia bacterium | reverse complement strand
GGAAAAGGCAATATGCGGTTCTCAAGGATCAAGCCGCTAAATGATGATTTACCGCCTATGTGCGTTTTGATAGACTAAGAAGGAGGCTGCCCTTATGCCATACACTGAAGCAAACTATGAAAATGCGGTAATCGAGATATTCCGCGACACGCTGGGGTATAATTACATCTATGCTCCAGACCTTGTGCGAGATTATACCGACCCGCTTTATTCCGATGAGCTTTTATCTGCGTTGCACCGCATCAACCCGAAGCTGCCGGATACCGCTATAACCGAGGCGGTTTATAAGCTTCGCAATTTTGAAAACGGAACAATGCTACAGAAGAATATCCAGTTCATGGATTACCTGCAAAACGGCGTATCCGTCAATTTTTACGACAAAGGCGAGCAGCGGACGGCTCTGGTCTGTCTTGTGGACTATGAAAACGTCTCCAACAACACCTTTACTGTAGCCAATCAGTGGACGATTGTCGAGAACAGCGAGAAACGCCCGGATGTAATTGTCTTCTTAAATGGTCTACCTGTGGTTATCTTTGAGTTAAAGTCACCAAGCCGTGAGGAAACGGATGCATCGGAGGCGTTCTTTCAGCTTCGGAACTATATGCACGAGATACCGTCGCTTTTTATCTACAACGCTTTTCTCGTTATGAGCGACCTCGCCATCTCCAAAGCCGGGACGATCACCGCGGGTGAAGATCGCTTCATGGAATGGAAAACGAAGGACGGCAGCTACGAAAACACGCAATACGCCCAGTTTGACACCTTTATTGAGGGCATTTTCGATAAGGCACGGTTACTCGATATTATCAAGAACTTTATTTGTTTCTCCGGCGAAGCAAAAATCCTTGGTGCTTATCACCAGTATTTCGCTGTGAGAAAAGCTGTCGCTTCTACCGTCAACGCAACCATTACGGACGGCAAGGGCGGGGTGTTCTGGCATACACAAGGCAGCGGTAAATCGTTGTCAATGGTTTTTTACGCCCATCTGCTACAAGAGGCTCTGAATTCTCCGACCATAGTAGTTCTGACCGACCGCAACGACCTTGACGACCAGCTTTTCGGCCAGTTTGCCAAATGTTCCGACTTCCTGCGCCAAGTGCCACAACAAGCCGAAAGCCGCTTACATCTGAAAGAACTACTCGCATGGCGACAGGCAAACGGAATCATCTTTACTACGGCGCAAAAGTTCGAAGAAAGCTCCGATTGCCTCTCCGACCGCAGAAACATCATCGTTATGGCGGACGAAGCACATCGCAGTCAGTTTATTGATGAGCGGGTGGATAGCAAAACCGGACGTATACAGAAGTCCTTCGGACTGATTATTCGGGAGAGTCTCCCCAATGCCACATATATCGGCTTCACGGGAACGCCGATTTCCAGTAAAGACCGTTCCACCATTGAAGTGTTCGGCAATTACATCGACATCTATGATATGACCCAAGCTGTGGAGGATGGCGCCACGCGGCCCGTCTACTACGAGAGCCGCGTTATTCACCTCAAACTGGACGAAGATATTTTGCATCTCATTGATGCCGAATATGACATTTTGGCGCAAAATGCCGAAAACTTCGCAATTGAAAAGAGCAAAAAAGAGCTTGGCAAAATGGAATCTATCCTCGGTGCAGAACAGACCATTACCGCACTGTGTGAGGATATCGTAAAGCATTACGAGGATAACCGCCAGTATGAGCTTACAGGCAAGGCAATGATTGTTGGCTATTCTCGCGCTATAGCAATGGCAATCTACCGCAAGCTGCTTGAACTCCGCCCCGAATGGGAGGAGAAGGTAGGTGTTGTGATGACAGAGAGCAATAAAGACCCCGAAGAATGGCGCAGCGTAATCGGCAATAAACGCCGCCGCGACGAGTTGGCAAAAAGGTTCAAGGATAACGATGATCCGATGAAGATTGTCATCGTCGTGGATATGTGGTTGACGGGTTTCGATGTACCGTCGCTTGCTACAATGTATGTTTACAAACCAATGTCCGGCCATAACCTTATGCAGGCAATTGCCCGTGTCAACCGCGTTTATAAGGATAAAGAGGGCGGATTAGTAGTCGATTATGTTGGAATCGCTTCCGCACTGAAACAGGCGATGAATGACTATACTAACCGTGACAAGCACAATTATGGAGATACGGACATTGCCAAGACAGCCCTGCCGAAGTTTATTGAAAAACTGGAGGTCTGCCGTGACCTGCTACATGGCTTCGACTACTCAGGATTCATGCAGGCAAACGCTACCGACCTGTCCCGCGCCAAGGCCATAAGTGGCGGCGTAAACTTCCTGTCCGGCGTTCCGAAAGAGAAGAAAAAGGTAGCCTTTATCAAAGAAGCTATGCTTTTGCGTCAGGCACTGTCTCTTTGCCGGTCATTGCTCAATTCGGAACAACGTTTTGAGGCAGCATATTTTGAGGCGGTTCGAACTCTGCTCACTCGCATCACCGGCGAAGGGAAGCCCTTGTCTTTAAAAGAAATAAATGCTCGTATCAATGAGCTGCTGAAAGCGAGCATACAGAGTGAAGGCGTTATCAATTTGTTTTCGGATGTGGACACAGGCTTCTCCCTGTTCGATCCGAAGTTCCTTGACGAAATCGCAAAAATGAAGGAAAAGAATCTTGCTGTAGAGATTTTGAAAAAGCTGCTCGCCGAACAAGTGTCGCTCTACCGTAAAACGAACCTCGTCAAGAGCGAGAAATTTTCAGAAATGCTATCCCGTGCCATGAAAGCGTACCTTAATGGCATGCTTTCCAACGAGGAGGTTATTGCAGAACTGTTGAGAATGGCGAAAGATATGGCAAACTCCCAAGCGGAAGGCGATGCTATGGGGCTAACAGAGGAAGAAATGGCATTCTATGACGCCTTAACGCGGCCTGAAGCTATTAAGGATATTTACCAGAATGATGAGCTTGTATCTATGACTCGCGAGCTTACAGACCTACTGCGAAGGAGTCGCACGATTGATTGGCAAAAGAAAGAGTCTGCCCGTGCCGGTATGCGTCGCATGGTTAAGAAGCTCCTTAAAAAATACAAATACCCACCGGAAGGCATGGAAGATGCCATAGCTACTGTCATCGGGCAGTGTGAAATGTGGACGGATAATTGAGGAATAATTCAACGATAGCCATAAAATCAACGATACCCCAATAATTTAACGATAGCAGGGGCTATGGACATGACTATCCGTCCAAATAAGCACAAAAACCGCTGTGTAAAAGTTCCATAACGGTTGCGTAATTTGTGCCAAAGTGCGGAAAATGCCCATATTACTGGCATTTCGGGCAAAGAAAAAGAACGGTAACTTTCTATCAAAATTACCGTTCTTTTATGGTAGCGGCGATCCGATTTGAACGGATGACACTCCGGGTATGAACCGAATGCTCTGGCCAACTGAGCTACGCCGCCGCGACTAATTGATTATAGCGAATTCGTTTTTAACTGTCAAGTATTTTTTACCCGATCTCCTTTCCGACCCGGGCGCAGAATGCCTGCAAAGTTGGAGCCTGAGCGTGCCTTAGCTTAAAAACTGCGCTAAAAGGAAGTTTCGACTGCAAGCGCAAACTTCATTCGGTGTCAAGCCTTGAAAGCCGCAAACGATGATGCTATAATGTAGAGCAATGAATTCTTATTTGGAGGGAACATGAGAGTAAGTCAGCTTTTGGGTGAGCGTTACAAGGAGCGCGCTTTTGAGATAGAGAGCCAGAACCTAATGACACGCGGCGGCTATATCAAGCAGGTGGGGAACGGCATCTACTCGCTGTTTATGCCGGCAAAGCGGATTGCAAGAAAGATTGAAAACATCATTCGCGAGGAGATGGATGCAATCGGCGGGCAGGAGGTTCTCTTTCCCGTCGTGATGCCCGCCTCGCTCTGGCAAAAGAGCGGCCGCTTTGAATCGGTGGGCAGCGAACTGCTCCGCTTTAAGGACAGGAGCGGTGCGGACATGGTGCTTGGCATGACCCACGAGGAGGCGGCGGTGCATCTTGCAAGCAACGTTGCAGGCACCTATCAGAAGTACCCGTTTATGATCTATCAGATACAAACCAAATTCCGCGACGAGCCTCGCGCACGCGGCGGGCTGATTCGCGTTCGTGAGTTTACGATGAAGGACGCTTATTCCTTCCACACGAGCAAGGAGGATTTGGAGCGCTATTACGAGCTGTGCTTTCATGCCTACGAGCGCATCTTTGCGCGTTGCGGCATTCCCGAGGTTATCGCAGTTAAGTCCGATTCGGGCATGATGGGCGGCAAGGTGAGCCACGAATTTATGCTCCTTGCGGACATCGGCGAGGACACCCTGGCGCTCTGCCCCCATTGCGGCTACCGCGCCAACATGGAGGCCGCCGACTGTATCGTTGACGAACTCGACGATGAGCCGGAAGCGCCGCTGACCTTGGTCGAAACCTTTGAGCATAAGACGATAGAGGAGGTGTGCCGCTTCCTCAAAGCCCCCGCCGAAAAGAGCTGTAAGGCTGTGGTCTACCAGCGCAACGCCGACGACAGCTATGTGGTCGTGTTTATCCGCGGGGATATCGAGGTGAACGAGACTAAGCTCCGCAACTACCTGAAATCGGAAATACATCCCGCAATCGAGCTGGAAAGCCACGAGCTGTGCGCGGGCAACATCGGGCCTGTGGGTCTGGCAAAGAGCGTAACCGCCGTTTTCGACCGTTCGCTTCTTTCCCGCAAAAACCTCGTTTGCGGAGCCAACCGCGAGGGCTACCATTATTCGGGTATGAATCTCCTTCGGGACGTCGGCAAGGTCGAAACGGTCGATGTTGGCAAGGCGATGGAGGGCGGCATCTGCCCCGACTGCAAAAAGCACGGGATTACGATTAAAAACGGCGTCGAGGTCGGCAACATCTTCCAGCTCGGCACGCGCTATACCGAGGCGATGGAGATGCAGTACGATGCGGCGGACGGTAGCAGGCAATACCCCATCATGGGCTGTTACGGTATCGGCGTGGGCAGGCTGATGGCTTCGGTCTGCGAGGCGAAGCACGATGATTACGGCCCGATCTGGCCGATGAGCATAGCTCCCTGGCAGGTGCATATCTGCGCCCTGCGTGTTGACGATCCGCGGGTAAAGGAGGAAGCGGAGCGCCTTTATTTGGAGCTTACCTCCGCCGGCGTTGAAACGATAATCGACGACAGGGCTGTTTCGGCGGGCTTTATGTTCTCCGATGCAGACCTTCTCGGAGTGCCCCTGCGCGTGATAATAAGCCCCAAGACTCTGGCGCGGAACGCCTACGAGCTGGCGTCGAGGGATAAGAGCATCAAGCGCGATATCGCCCCCGACACAGCCGTTGGGGAGCTGAAAGCGCTGATTGAGTCGATGATAACCCGCTGAGCCAAAGAAGCGAAGCAAGGGAGACGATGAAACGGCAGAACGAAACGGCAAGAAGGAAGAACCGATTTGAGTACCAGCGAAGAATGCGGGCTTTGCTGTGGATATTCGGCGTTTTGTCGTTCGTTGTCGTTCCTCTGCTCACTTTTTCCCTGGGACTGCACGGCAATCCCTTTGAGGACTCATTTTCCGCCATCGGAAACAGCGAGGGAATGCGGCTCGCCTTCATAATATGGACGCTCGCGCTTTGCGCCTATTTCTCCGCCGCCGTGTTCGCCATCGTCATACTTACCCGTAACATTCGCGCAAAGGCGATGCGGCGGATGATTCTGATAGGAACCTGGTTGCTTCTCTTCACCAACGCAATCCCCTTCTTTCCGGACAAGTATCCGGTTTTGGCAAAACTGCACAATTATGTCGCGATGTTTTCGGTGGTCTTTCTGGTCGGAACGCTCTGCATCCTGGTTTTGACGTTCCGGCGCGACTATCCCCGACTTTTTCACAAGTCGGCGGCCGCGATGTCCTGCCTTATAGTCGCGATGATAACCCTGTTCTCCTTTTTCAGAGCCAAATGGATCACGGAGGCGACCTGCGTTATAGGGGGAAGCATCTTCCTGTTCTTTGTAATGTGGTGGCTCTATAAGGAAAACGATTTCAATGCGGAGGATGTGCTTTCCTCCTATGATATTGAAAAGCTTGAGCTTGAGATTCAGCGGCTCGACAAGAGAACCCGCGAGGCTTACGAGGAATATGCTGATTGCAATGCAAAACTGCAACGCGCTCAAATCGAGCTTGGCGAGATAAAAAGGCGGAGGCCGCGGAGGGAGCGGAAGCCGGGCGGCCACGATTCAACCGAAGCTTAGCGAACAGCCAAAGGATAAGAAAGCGAGCCTTGCGCCCGCTTTCGTTTATTAGCTGTTGTTGGATTATCGCCGTCCCGGGCTATATTTTAAGCAGGGCTGAGAGCTTTGAATCCATATCGGTGAACAGCGAGTTCAACAGCGCGTCAACCTCGGCTTCCCCCGGAGCGTTAGCGCCTATATAGAGCTTGAGCTTTGGCTCTGTGCCGCTCGGGCGCACCGCTATCCATGCGCCGTTTTTTAAGGAATAGCGCAGTACGTTGGACGCGGGCAGGCCGGTTTGCTCAGTTCTTTCATAGTCCTCGATTCGGGATATCTCAACTCCCGCCACCGAAGCGGGCGCGTTTTTGCGCAGGCTTGCCATCGCGGCCTGGATTTTTTCGATTCCCGCCTTGCCCTCGAGGGTATAGGATTTAACCTGCTCCTTGAAATACCCGTAAGTCCTGTATATCTCCTGCAACGCATCGTAGAGCGTCATGCCGCGCTCCTTATAGACCACGCAGGCCTCCGCGATAAGCATGGAGGCGCAGATTGCGTCCTTGTCGCGGGCAAAGCCACCGGCAAGGAACCCGTAGCTCTCCTCGAAGCCAAAGAGGAAGCTGCGCTCATGGGTTTTCTCACAGCGGTCAATCAGCTCCGAAATGAAGCGGAAGCCTGTAAGCACCTCCCTTATCTCCACGTTGAAGCTTTTGCAGATGGCGTCCGCAAGCCGGGTCGACACGAGCGACTTTACTACAAGCCCGTCCTTGGGCAGTCTGCCCGTCGTTTTATAGCCGGTTAGCAGGGAATGCAGGAGGATGCCCGCAATCTGATTGCCCGTCAAAACCGCCCAGCCGCCGTCCTGCTTTTTGACCGCGACCCCCAGCCTGTCGGAATCGGGGTCGGTGGCAAGAATGACCGTCGCTCCGGTTCGCTCCGCAAGCTTTATCGCAAGCGTGAATGCCTCCGGATTTTCGGGATTCGGGGCTGAAACCGTAGGAAAGGCGCAATCGGGAAGCTCCTGCTCCCGCACCACCTGAACATTGGTAACGCCGACCCGCTCGAGCAGGGTTCTTACCGGAACGTTGCCGCTCCCGTGCAACGGGGTGTAAACGAGCTTCAAGTATCTGCCCTTGCGCTTTAAAAGCTCCGGCTGTAACAGCAGGCTTTGAGTCGCGGAATAATAGGCCTCGTCGACCTCCTCGCCGATAAGCGTTATCCCGCCGTTTTTGACCGCCGAAACATAGCTTACATACTCGGTTTTAAAGTCCTCCACCTTCCGTATCTCGCTCAAAATCGCATCCGCCTCCTTGGGCGCAACCTGACCGCCGTGTGACCAGTAGACCTTGTAGCCGTTATATTTGGGCGGATTGTGGCTCGCGGTGATCACTATTCCGGCGGCGCAACCGAGGTGGCGGATGGAAAACGACAGTTGCGGCACCGAATGGAGGGTGGAAAACAGATAGACCTTGATATTGTGCGCCGCCAAAACGCAGGCGCTCTCCCGCGCAAAAAGCTCCGAACAGCGGCGGCTGTCGTAGGCGATGCATACGCTCGGCTGAGCTATTGCCAGCGTTTTGAGATACCGCGCCAGCCCCTCGGTCGCCTTGCGAACGTTATAAACGTTCATGCGGTTGTCCCCTGCGCCGATAACTCCCCTCAGCCCCGCCGTGCCAAAGCTCAGCTCCGTGTAAAACCGCTCGATGATCTCGTGCATATCGTCCTTGATTCCATACAGCTCCGCTTTAGTCTTTTCATCGACGAGCGGGCTGTTCAGCCAGGTTTGATAGCGTTCCAATGCGTTCATAAGCCTTCCTCCCATATAGATAGTTGTGTGCAGACATAAGCCGCCGCCAGCAGACCGCAGGCCGCCGTAACCGGCGCGAAGCTCCCAATGGCTCCCGTTCGTTTCGGCTTCTCCCTTGAGAATACCACAGGAACATCGCAAACGTCCAGCTTTCTAAGTTCGCTCCGCAATTTTCTTGCGAGCGGGCAACCCTCGGTCTTGAACAGATCGGTAACGGTAAAGGCGGACGGGTCCAGCCTGTTTCCCGCTCCCAAGCAACTGATAAAAGGAACTTGCCGCTCCTTTAAACACTTTATTAAAGCGACCTTTGAAAAAAGACTGTCTATCGCGTCAATCGCGAAGCTCGTATCCGGCGGAATCAACCGCTCAACATTCTCCGCCGTTAAAAAGGCCTTCTCAACGGTGATTATGCAGTCGGACGCCTCCTCCAGCCTCTCCTTTGCCGCCAAAACCTTGTCCCTGCCAATCGCGGACTTGCAGGCAAAAAGCTGACGGTTGAGATTGCTCCTTTCAACGATGTCGGCGTCGATAAGATGCAGTCTGCCAATGCCGCTCCTTGCCAGGCTCTCAGCCGCATGACCGCCAACGCCACCCAGTCCCACCACGACGACCTTCGCCCTTTTAAGCCTTTGCATATTCTCCGCTCCAAAGAGCAGTTCGGTGCGTTCAAGGCTCATAGCTCCGGCTCCTTGTTGCTCTCGAACGTCCGGTTTTGAAGCGTCAGCCGCTTTGCCAAAAGCTGTTGGGTTCTTTTTTTATGCAGGCGGTTCAGCTCATGATCGCCATAGCGGTCGTCGCCCAAAACGGGATGTCCTATCGCCATGAACTGAAGCCGGATTTGGTGCGTCCTGCCGGTAATCAGCCTTATCCTCACCTTGCACAGTCCCTCTTTTCGCGCAACGACCCGATAAAAAAGCTCCATCCGCTGAGCGCCCGCCTCGCCCTTGTCGCAGAGCCGCATCCCCTCGCCGTCCTTTTTGGCAAAGTGGAGCAACCTCCCCTCGTCGGGAAGGCCTCCGTCGGCAACAATGGCGAGATAGAGCTTCTCCGCCCTATGCTCATAAAAATCTTCTTCAAGGAGGTCTTTCATCCGCTCCGTCTTGGCGAAGGCAACGAGGCCCTCGGTATTCGCGTCCAGCCGGTGAACCGGATACAGCGGCTCCGTGATGCTCAAAAGCTCATAGTACAGCCCCTCGGTAACCTCCACGCCCCTGTTCTTATCGACCACCAGCAGTTCCTCGTCCTCGTATACGGCGTTGCAAACCGAAAACGCGGGCAGGTATTTGAGCTGAGTCGGATATTCCTCCCAGTCCGGAACCGAGAAAAACGTCATGGGTTCGTTGAGCGTGGGATGCGTCAGCGTTAGCGCGTAAGCCCAGAGCCTGATCTGCGCTCCAATCTCCGCTTTGGCATTGTAGCGCTGATCGTTTTGAATCGGAAGCCCTGCGTGGGCAAGCTGTACCCTTATCTGGTGCGGCCGTCCGGTATACAGCTCCACATCGAGCAGGGAGGTATTGCCGCTTTGCGCGAGGCGGCGGTAGGCGAGCCGGGCGAGCTTCGCGCCCTTGTCCTGCTCGGTAACCACCGAGGACGAAAAGGTTATCTCGTCCTTTTTGAGCCAGTCAACGAGAACGTCGTCCGGCTTTGCTTCGCCCTCGACTATGGCTATATAGCGCTTCTTGGCGCGTCCGCTCTTAAACTGTGAGGCAAGCCTTGCCGCCGCCTTGGAGGTTCGCGCAAAAACCATAACCCCGCCCACGGGACGGTCAAGGCGGTGGACAAGTCCGAGATATACATCGCCGGGCTTGTTGTATTTTTCCTTGACATAGGCCTTGAGCAACGTCAAAAGATCGTCGTCGCGGCTTGCGTCCGCCTGCACAGGCACGTTTATTGGCTTGTCCACAACCAGCAGGTGGTTGTCCTCATACAGAATTTTCAAATTATTCCTCAAACGCCGGAACGAAGCTCTCCAGTATGCCCGCAATCAAAGTTTCAACCTCGAGCCGGGTCGTCTCGTCATAGGTGGCGGTCAGCGTATAGCAACGCGCTCCCACCGACCAGTAGGTTACGATCGCATGGATCGTCCCGCCGTCTATCTGCTGGGTATAATAGCATTGGGTAGCATCGTCGTCGGCATTGGGGACGGGCAGGAAGTATACTGCCGCAACCGCAACGCCCTCCGAAGTGCGCAATGCGTTGATATTGTCTTGGAACAGGGCGTTCGGGGCAACGTCGGCAATCAGAGCGCTTCTAAGGTGCAAAAGCGCGGTCTTTTGAGCGTCCTGCGGCCGGAACACGGCTCCGTTTGTTTCAACTCCAAAAGGCGAAAGCTCCGCCATCCCATAGGTCCAGTCCGCATTTGAAATCGCGATTGTAAAGTTGTATTCCGTACTCGTATAGGTAAAGCCACCCTCGTCGGATTGAACTACATACGGTTCGGGCAAGGGGGTAGGCGAGGGCGTAGGCGTTGGGGTGGGGGTAGGAGTGGGCGTCGGCGTCGGGGTAGGCGTAGGCGTCGGGGTGGGGGTTGGAGTTGGAGTCGGCGTCGGCGTTGGGCTTGGGGTCGCGGTAGGCGTGGCGGTCGGGGTTGCGGTAGCGATAAGCTCCCTCGCGTCGTCAAGCACCCGGCAACCCGAAAAAATCAGCATGAGGCCGAGCAGGATAATCAAAGTTTTTTTCATAAGTACCTCCAATCTAATCCTTGGCAGGAGTCCAGCGCACGCTCGCTCCGCAGGGGAGGACGAGCCCGCCGCGCTCAATCGGAAGTCCGATCTCCTCCGCGGCTATCGTTCCCTTGGGCAACGCCAGTTCAAGCACGTTCGACAAAACCGACGGCGCAAGGCCGGTCGTATAGGAATTGAGCAAAAAGAAGCAGGGTTCGTCGGACAGGAGCGTGGCGCAGTCCTTAACGAGGGCATACAAATCCGCCTCCATCCTCCACATCTCGCCCGTGGGGCCTCTGCCATAGCTCGGCGGATCCATCAGGATTGCATCGTAGCGGTTGTTCCGCCTTATCTCGCGCCGGACGAATTTCACGCAGTCGTCCACGATAAAACGCGCCTTGCGTTCCTGCAGTCCGTTGAGCGCAACGTTTTCCTTTGCCCAGCTTACGATTCCCTTGGCCGCGTCCACATGGCAGACCTCCGCGCCCTCCTTCAAAAGAGCGCAGGTCGCTCCTCCGGTATAGGCAAAGAGGTTCAAAACCTTGACGGGCGCGGAACGCTTTTTTATCAGCCCGCGCATCCAGTCCCAGTTTACCGCCTGTTCGGGAAACAAGCCCGTATGCTTAAAGCCGGTGGGCCGCACGATAAAGGCGAGATCCTTATAGCAAATCCTCCAGCTTTCGGGCAAATCGCGGAAAAACTCCCAATGCCCGCCGCCGCTCTTGGAGCGGATATAGACGGCGTCCGCGCTGTGGTTTTTCATCGGCCAAACCGCCTGCGGTTCGGGACGCAAAAGGGTAACGTCCTTCCAGCGCTCAAGCTTACTGCCGTCGCCCGCGTCGATAATCGAATAATCCTTCCACTTGTCCGAAAGAAACATCGCGTCCACCTTCTCTCTCATATTATAGTATAGCATACAAAAAAAGCGCGGTCAATTTCAAAAGCCCGCGCAAGTAATAAATGAGGGGGGAAGCCGATCTTTTTTTAAAGTTGCCTTCGAGGTTCAGCCGATAAGCTCCCGTATCAGCCCCGCTATATCGGCGGGGGTTTTTGCAATAGCGGTTGCGCCGGTAGCTTTCAGCAGTTCCGTGTCGCGATAGCCCCAGCTCACGCCGATGCTCTTCAGCCCCGTATTCTTGGCAAAGAGGATATCGGTGTCCGAGTCGCCCACATAAACGCCGTTCCCCTTGTCGGCTCCGAGAAAGCCCATAACAAACTCCAGGCTCTCCGGGTCGGGCTTGGTTAAAAACTTCGCCGCCTGCCCCTGAACCGCCGAAAAGATATCCCCGTTATGCTCAAACAGCGTCCTAACTATCTTCACCGCATGAGCATGGGGCTTGTTCGTCACGACGGCAAGGGTATAGCCCTCGTCCTTAAGCTCCTTGAGCAGTTCGCGAATCCCCGGATAGGGCAGGGTCTTGTCGCACAGATGCTCCGCATAGTCCGAGAAGTAGTCCTTCTGCACCTTCTCCCAGTCATTCTCATGGCCCTTCGGCATTGCGCGCTGGCACATATAGGAGATGGACTTGCCCACCATCCCCTTCACCTGCTCGACCGTGAAGGTCGGGAAGGAATATGCCGCAAGCGAGCGGTTCAGCGAGTCCGTTATGTCCTCGATGGTATCGCAGAGGGTTCCGTCCAAATCAAACGCCACAAATTTCATTTCCGTAATCTCCTTGTATGCTTGCCATATTCTACCGCATTTTTTGGCATTCGTAAAGGGGAAAACGTCCGCCGGGCTGTTCAAGAGCCCAAGTTTATGCTATACTTCCGGTGTGGAGACAAAGATCAACAAGAAGTTGCCAAAGGGCGAGCGGCGGCCGCGCCGCAGCGACTGGCAGGAGCGGCTTCCGATAAAGCCCATCCTGCTCGGTGCGGTCGTGTTAATTCTGCTCGCCGCCCTGATTTTGCTCAACGGCTCCTCCGGTTCGCTTTTGAACAGCCCCGAGATAGAGGTGCTTAAAAGCCGCGGCTCGCTCAGGATAGGGGTGGACGAGAATGTCGCCGGGCTGTATCGCAACGGGGAGGGCTATGAGCGCGATTTGGCGGAGCTTATCGGTGAGACGATCTTCAATGCCGACGACTGCGTAACGCTCGTTCCCGTGAACCGGCATACCGCGCTGATGAGCATAGAGGACGGGGACGTGGATATGTTGCTGATGAGCTTAACCGGAGTCAGCGATAACGGTTACGCCCAAAGCGCCCAGCCCTTTTTTGCGGAGGACTGCGTTTTGATGTGCATGGATGCGAGCTTGGATCTGGAGGGCGCGAGCGTCGCCGTTTTGCAGAACACGCCGAGCTACGACCTGCTGTGCGAATATGAGGCGAACGTCGAGCCGGAGCTGATTATCGTGCGGAGCGCGGCATATTACGATATGTTGCTCGCATTCCGCGCGGGAAGGGTCGACGCGCTCTGTATGCCGCGCTCGGTAGCCGAGACCTACAAGGATATCAACTGGGTGATATACCCGCGTCCGGTCGGCACGCTGTACTATTACGCGGTGGCGGCCTCGTCCAACAAGGTGCTTTTGGAGCTGATTGATGAGCTTATCATCGGCTGGGCGCAGGACGAAACCTTGATAGATCTGCAAGCCCGACACGGCCTGCGCTAAGGACGCCGCCTCCCTTTTAAAATCGCGGCGAACGCGGAAAAGTCGTATTTGACGGTTTGAAGATTCTTTGGTATAGTATCAAGGAATAATTTGGAGAGATAAGATGAAACAGTTTTATACCATACAGGGAGGTCGCCGTCTTGAGGGAACAGTGACCATAAGCGGCGCGAAGAATGCCGCTGTCGCCATCATCCCCGCCGCTATTTTGGCGGGCGAATGCTGTATCCTTGAAAACCTGCCCCATATTGCCGACGTTCAGCGGCTTAAAACCATACTTGAAAAGCTCGGCGCAAAGGTTGACTATACCCGTGGCGACTGTCTCACCATCGACCCTACCGCCATCAAAACGACCGACGCAACCTTTGACGAGGTTGGGGATATGCGCGCCTCCTCCTATCTTTTGGGCGCGATGCTCGGAAGCTACGGCGAGGTCGAGCTGGCGTTGCCCGGAGGTTGCGTGATAGGTCAGCGGCCCATCGACCAGCACATCAAGGGTATGCGCGCTCTGGGCGCGAAAGTCTATATGGACGAATCGCGCAACGTCGTTCGGGCGCAGGCGACCCGACTTAAAGGCGCGGAGATTTTCTTCGATATCGTTTCCGTTGGCGCAACTATAAATCTCATGCTCGCCGCGTGCAAGGCGGAGGGGCAGACCGTTTTGCAAAACGTTGCAAAAGAGCCGCACGTTGTTGACGTTGCCAACTTCTTAAACATGATGGGCGCTTCGATAAAGGGCGCGGGAACCGACGTTATCCGCATCATCGGCAGAAACAAGCTTCACGGTTGCACCTATGCGGTCATACCGGATCAGATTGAAACCGGCACCTATATGATAGCCGCCGCCGCAACCCGCGGAGACGTTATAATAAAGAACGTGATTCCCACGCATATGGAGGCGGTTTCCGCCAAGCTGATGGAGAGCGGCGCACGGGTTATCGAGGGCGACGACGGACGGGAGTTCTACCTCCGCGTCACCATGAACGAGCGCCCGCGCAGCGTCAACCTGAAAACCATGGTGTATCCGGGCTTCCCCACCGATCTCCAGCAACCGATGATGGCGTATCTGTGCTGTGCGCAGGGCACCTCGATAATACAGGAAAACATCTTTGAAAACCGCTTCAACCATGTTAAGGAGTTGCGAAGAATGGGCGCGTCCGTATCGGTGTCCAAGCGCATCGCCAAGGTTAAGGGCGTGGAAGCTCTCCGAGGCGCGGAGATTGCCGCAACCGATCTTAGGGCGGGCGCGGCGCTGATCGTTGCGGGGCTGTCCGCCCACGGCACGACGACGGTGCGGAACATCGAATATGTTGACCGCGGCTACGAGCATTTGGAGCATAAGTTCAACGCCCTGGGCGGCTATATCGAAAGGGGAAGCAAGTAGCCTCACCCCTTCTTTTGGGCTGTCGCGTTGCCTTTTTAAAAAACGGCGCGCAAAGCCCAAAGCAAGACCCGCTAATCCAGATTGATATTTGCCTTTTTTGCCTGCTCATGCTGAAGCCTGCGCGGGATTTTGTATTCGCGGCCATCCTTTATGAAGTTCGCGCCGGTCTGTTTGAACCAAAAACTCACTCCGGCATTTTTGCATTGCTCGCGTATGTCCAATATCCACTCGTAGCGGCACGGGCGCGCATTTACTCCGCTTTCGCCTCCGGCGACTACGATTTCAATCCTGTCGTCCAAGGGCGGGTTGAAGCGAACCGGAGATAACAGCGGCTCGCAGGCGATTCCCTTGTGCTTTATCGGAGCGTCCAGCAAAAGCGGCAGGCGATTATCCGCCTCCCTTTGATTCTCCATCGTGCAGATCAGGCGGAAGTTATCCCAGCCCCCGCCCCAGTCGGGAGGGAGGCAGGCGGGAAGCCTCGCGATGCGCTTAGTTATCACCGTGAAAAAAACGTCCCTGCGAAGCCGGATCATCCGCCATATATCCCCGCGCCATTCGTCCGCCTCCTCGATGAAAAAATCCGAGGTCATGCAGAGAAACAGCGCGCTTTGGGGCGGAACGCTATACCCGCCGCCCCTCTTGCGGCGCACCGGCAGATCGAACGCCGCCGTCTTGCGCACCTTTGAAGCGTCCACGCCTATGGACTCGTCCCGCCTGTATACATAGCAATTCCTGCAACCGTCCGAATACCGCCTGCACCCATGCCACGGATTCCATATATCGCTCAAACTCCGCCCTCCTTTCCCCGGTTCAGTTTTAAAACCCGTTTCAGCGC
Source organism: Clostridia bacterium (assembly GCA_030527115.1). Lineage (GTDB taxonomy): Bacteria > Bacillota > Clostridia > Christensenellales > CAG-138 > JAQUTY01. The sequence goes on along the minus strand of JAUNBM010000019.1, from coordinate 21,151 downwards.
CCCGCCAAAAAAATGGGCTTTGCCTTTCCTTTGCCTTGAGTATAGCAGAACGGCTAAGCCGGAGCAAGCAAATGGTCGCACCCCTCCAAAGCTTTCCGTTTATTGGCTTTCGCTTGAGGGTTTACAAAAATAACGCAAGTATTTTAAGCAAAATAAAAGCTTCTGTGATATAATTGCTCCATGAAGCGGCTGGTTTATTTGATTTTTTCATTCCTGTTCATCCTCGGTTGCGCCGAGGAGACGGTGGAAGTCGCCCCCGAAACGACGGTTTCTTTGAACACCTTCATCATTGAAAACGCCACGCCTACCGCCGCGCCCACCGCCGAACCCTCCCCCACGCCCATCTTCTCCGAGCCGGACGACAGCGGCGATATAGTTATCAACGAGGGCCTGCTTGCGGAGCTTACGCCCACCACCTATGCCGTGCCCTCGGACGTTGTGATCCTGATATACCACACCCACGCCGAGGAAGCCTACCGGCAGGAGGGCGATTATACCTACGAGGAAACTGAGAAAAACAGCTACCGGACGCTCGATGTTGAAAAGAATGTCGTGGCGGTTGGGGTTGCGCTGAAGGAGGCGCTTGAGAGCTACGGCTTTACCGTCATTCACGATACCACCGACGTTGAGCCGCCGGAGCTTTTGAGCGCGTACAGCCGCTCGCTAAAGGTTATGGAGAGCTATCCGGAGGCGGATATCTTTATCGACCTGCACCGCAACGCCGCCAACGTCCGCTTTAAAAGCGACGATGTTGTGATGCTCAACGACGAGCGTTGCGCCAAGATGTTCTTCGTCGTCGGAACCGGGATAGGCACCTATGAGGGCGAATACGACGTTGCACCAAACTGGGAGGCGAATTACCGGCTCGCCCTGTCGATAACGGAGCGGTTGCGCGAGATTGACCCTGAGCTTGCGCTCGATATCCGAACCAAGGTGGGCCGCTATAACCAGCACGTTTCGGATATGTGCCTGCTTTTGGAGCTGGGGCATAACGCCAACACCCTCGACGACGTTTTAAACAGCGTTCCCTACTTTGCCGAGGCTTTTGCAGACATAATCCAGCTTCAAACCGAGGTGGGCGAGTAGCCCGTCCCGCTTCGCCCGCCTGCAAAGGCATCCGGAAAACGAAGCTTTCCCCGCCAAAGGAGCCTTATTGCTCCGTCAAATCAAAACTCTTAACGCGGTCGCTTCAGGCGGCTTGCTTTTTTTATGCCTCCATGATACAATTTCTCAAAATCTCACACTATCTGGATGGTTATCATGAAGATTGCAATCGTCGGAGACGGTAAGGTCGGCTATACGCTTGCCGAACAGCTTTCAAAGGAGAAGCACGACGTCGTTATCATCGACAGCGACGCCTCCGTGCTGGAAAAATCGCAGGAGCTTTTGGACGTGATGGTTATGGCGGGCAACGGAGCGAGTATGCACGTTCAGCGCATGGCTGGCGTTGCGGATTGCGAGCTGCTCATCGCCGCCACCTCCTACGATGAGGTGAACCTGCTCTGTTGCATAACGGCGCGCAAGCTCGGCTGTCCGCATACGATAGCGCGCATTCGCAACCCCGAATATGACGAGCAGCTTTTGGCGCTGTCCGAGGATCTCGGCCTCTCCATGACCATCAACCCCGAGCGCGCCGCGGCGGAGGAAATCTCCAGGCTTTTGCAATTCCCCTCCTTTTTAAAGCGCGACTCCTTCTACAAGAGCAACGTGGAGATGGTTGAAGTAAAGATCTCCGAGAACAGCCCGCTTGCAGGGCTGAGCCTCAACCAGTTGCCCGCGCTTTTCAAGCAGACCGCGCTGATCTGCGCCGTCGACCGCGGGGGCGACATAGCCATCCCCTCCGGCAGTTTTGTTCTCAAGCCCGAAGACAAGATAACCATCGTAGCGCCCGCCAAAGACCTGGTTAAGCTCATGAAGCTTTTAAATATCGCACAGCAGAAGGTGCATTCGGTGATAATTATCGGCGGAGGGCGGATAACCACCTATCTTGCCCGCGAGCTTTTGGCGGGGCATATCTCGGTTAAGATATTTGAAGAAAGGCTCGACCGCTGTGAGGTTCTCGCTGAAGCCCTTCCCGACGCGCTTATCATCCACGGCGACGGCACGAGCCAGGAGCTTTTAACGGCGGAGGGCATCGAAACCGTCGACGCGGTTGTGACGCTTACCGGCATGGACGAGGAGAACATCATCCTCTCGCTCTATGCCAAGCACATGGGAGTGAAAACCGTTATAACCAAGGTCAATCAGGGCTCCTATGCCCGCCTGTTCTCCTCGCGGGGCATCGACAGCGTTATCAGCCCCAAGCAGACGACCGCAAACCTCATCGTGCGCTATGTCCGCGCCATGGCAAACGCCGGCGAGGGCTCGGTGCAGACGCTGTACCGCATCGTGGGCGGCAGGGTTGAAGCGTCGGAGTTCATCATAAACGATTCCACGCGCCACCTCGGAGAGCCGTTGTCACGCCTGCCCATAAAGCCCGATATCCTGCTGGCGAGCATCAACCGCGGCGGCAAGGTGATAATTCCAAAGGGCGCCGACGCCTTGCAAAAGGGGGATTCCGTTATAGTCGTAACTGCGGCGGACGGAAAGCCCATCCTGGACTTTAATGACATATTCAGGGATTAAGAGATGAATTATCGAGCCATACGCTTCTTTCTCGGTCATATCCTCCGCATCGAAGCCCTGTTCATGCTTCCGGCGCTTCTGCTTTCGCTCTTAAAGAGCGAATGGAGCGCGGTACGCGGGTTTGCCGTCGCGATAATCCTGCTGGCGGCTATCTCGTTGCTTCTGCACATAAAAACCTCGCGCGACCGGCGCATCTTCGCCCGCGAGGGCTTTATAATCGTTGCGCTCTCGTGGATTCTGCTCTCGTTTTTCGGCGCGCTTCCCTTCTATATTTCACGGGAGATCCCCTCGCTGCTCGACGCGTGGTTTGAAACCGTGTCGGGCTTTACCACGACCGGAGCCACCATCTTAAAGGATGTTGAGGCTCTGTCGATGGGGCTTTTGTATTGGCGGAGCTTTACCCATTGGCTCGGCGGCATGGGCGTTTTAGTCTTTTTGCTCGCCGTTCTCCCCCTGTCGGGCGGCGGAAGCACCCTGCATCTTTTAAAGGCGGAGAGCCCCGGCCCGGACACCGGAAAGCTCACCCCAAAACTCAAGCAGAGCGTGGGCATTCTTTACCTCATATATGTCGCTCTAACCGTGTTGCAAACCCTGCTTTTGCTCGCGGGCGGGATGCCGCTGTTCGACGCTGTTACCACCGCCTTCGGCACGGCGGGAACGGGCGGCTTTTCGGTTCTCAATTCCTCCATGGCGTCCTACAGCCACTATTGTCAAACCGTCGTCGCCATCTTTATGATGCTGTTCGGCGTGAACTTTTCGATATACTACCTGGTTCTGCTGGGTCAGCTCAAGCGGGTTTGGAAGAACGAGGAGCTTCGTACCTATCTCTGCCTGATATTGGCAGCTACCCTTATAGTAACCCTCAACACGCTAAAATCCTTCCCCTCCTTCTTTGACGCGCTCCATCACGGCTACTTTCAGGTGGTCTCGATAATGACAACGACGGGCTTTGCAACCGTGGACTTCAACCTCTGGCCCGAATTATCCCGTATGCTGTTGCTCGTCCTCATGGTTATCGGCGCCTGCGCAGGCTCGACCGGAGGCGGCTTCAAGATATCGAGACTGCTGGTGCTGTTTAAATCGTTCCGTTACGGCATGAAAAAGCTCATCCATCCGAACGCCGTCAAGGTGATTACCCTCGACGGAAAGCGGATCGACCGGGAGAACCTCGCCTCAGTCCATTGGTTCTCCATGGCGTACTTCCTTTCGGTTTGCGCCTCCCTGCTCATAGTATCGCTGGACAATCACAGCATGGACACCTCCATCTCCGGCGTTCTCGCCTGCGTCAACAACATCGGCCCGGGGCTCGACGTTATCGGCCCGGTCGGCAACTATTCGGTGTTTTCGCCGCTGAGCAAGCTGGTGCTGTCCTTCGATATGTTGCTGGGCAGGCTGGAATTTTTCCCGGTGTTGCTCCTGTTCTCCCCTGCAGTCTGGCGTAAACACGCAAAATAAAAGCCGCAGAGTTCTATCTGCGGCGAAGAAGCTTTAATCGGAGGTTTTTTAACCCTCCGCTAAAAAGCTCAATCCGTATCCTTTTCCACATTCATCGTGGCGAAGCCCACCACCTCGCTCACCGGAAGCGAGAAAGCTATTGCCCCCGCCTCCGTGCCGGGCCCCGCCTTTTCCAATATGGCTTTCATTATATCGGACTTCTTGTCGGAGGCGGCGACGATCAAAACTATCTCCTTCTCCTGCGCTATGGATACCTTGAAGAACTTTGCCGCCTTTTTCGCGCCGGTGCCCTTGGCGTGCAAAACCGTGCCGCCCCGGGCTCCCGCCTCCCTGGCGGCGTCCATAACCTGCTCGTTACAGCCCTCGTTGGCTATGGCGAGCACAAGCTCATAATCCGGATTGAATACGGGCGGTTGCTTTACCACCTGACCTTCGCTGAGCATTTCCATCGTTTTGCCTCCTCCTGCGCTTTTAATCGGTACCGCTAACAAAATTCCGTTCCCCGGCGCGTCTATATAGAGCCTTCTGCGCTGAGCCTGAATCAGCTCGCGGGTTTTTTCCGTGTCGGCGGCGGTTAAAACCACGCGCCGCTCCTTGGAGTCCATGCCCAAAAGCTCCAGCATCCCCTTGGTTGCCGTTCCGTGGCCCATCAGCGTCAGCATCAGCGGAAGCTTGAGCTTTTGGAGAATGTCGCTGAGCGTTGAAACTCCGTTCGGGTTGATAATCGAGATCACAAGGTTCATTGTCTCACCCCCAAAGCTCGACGATATCGAGGTCGCCGTAGACAGGTTTTTCTTCGAGTTCCTTCTTCCTGCCGTAGATAAAGCCCATCGCCTGTATCGTGATAAGCGGCATCATCGCAACCATGGCTACCAGCCCGAAAGCGTCGGTAACCGGTTCGCCGCCGAGCGCCACGCTCGCTCCCAGCGCAAACTGCAACATGAACGTGGCGGTCATAGGCCCCGAAGCCACGCCGCCGGAGTCGAAGGCTATCGCGGTGAAGATATCCGGCACGAACAGCGTGAGCAACAGCGCTATCGCATAGCCGGGGATTAAAAACCAGAGTATTGACACGCCGGTTAGCACGCGGAGCATGGAAAGCCCCATCGCAACAGCGATGGCTATCGAAAGGCTCAGCTTTATCGCCTTGCCCGGAATCGCGCCGGCGCTTACCTCCTCAATCTGTTTTTCAAGGACGTATACCGCCGGCTCGGCGGAGATTATAAACCAGCCCAAAACCATCGCCAGCGGAATGAGAATATACTTTTGCCAGCCCTGCGAAAGCCCCGCGCCGAGAACCGTTCCGAGCGCGGAGAAGCCGACGTTGACCCCGGTTAAAAACAGCACCAGGCCGGCATAGGTGAACAAAAAGCCGAGAAGTATCTTTAAAAACGGCCGCCGGGCAAGCTTAAACGAGAAAACCTGAAACAGCAGGAAGATTACGGCGAGCGGGGCAAGCGCTACCGCCATCTCCGACAGGTAATGCGGAATCGCGCCTATATAGGAAGCGCCTATCTCCGCCGTGTTGCCCCACGAGACGGTGGATATTTGAGCCGATGCGCCGTCGCCCTTATAAAAGAGGCCGAGGATAAGCACGGAGATGATGGGCCCGATGGAGCAGAGCGCAACCAGTCCAAAGCTGTCGGCGGCGGCTTTCTTGTCGCTTCGGATATGGGAAACGCCCATGCCGAGCGCGAGGATGAAGGGAACCGTCATCGGCCCGGTCGTTACCCCGCCGGAGTCGAACGCTATGCTCAAAAAGCTCTTATCGGAGAAAAAAGCGAGGATAAAGGCAACCGCATACAGAATGATAAGCAGGTTTCTAAGCCGCACTCCCGCCAGTATGCGCCACATACAGACCGCCAGCATCAGCCCCACGCCGACGCTCACGGTCAATAGCAAAACGGTGCTGTTGATATGCGGAGCGGTAGTCGCCAGCACCTGAAGATCGGGCTCGGCTATCGTGATTACTATTCCAAGAATACAGCTTACGAGGAGAATGAGCCACAGCTTGCGCGATTTGGTAAGGGCGGAGCCGATTCTCGTTCCTATCGGAGTCATCGAGGTCTCCGCGCCTATCGAAAACAGCCCCATGCCGACTACAACCATAACGGAGCCTATCAAAAACGACAGGAGCAAGTCGGTGGGGACGGGGGTGATGGACAGGCACAGGATAACTACAATTGCAATAATCGGGACTACCGATACGGCAGCCTCCTTGATCTTCTCCGCCAGCAGGGCGCGTTTTTTAATATACTCGCTTTTGTTGATAAGGGCACCTTCTTTCTATCATTCTTCAAAGAGTCTGGTACAAAGAATCGCTCTATCCCGTTCGTCAGGAAATGTCCGCAAATCTCTACATATATATTATACCTGCCCCCGCCCGCTTAGTCAAGGCTTAATGCGGAAAATCCCCGCCTGCTCGCGGTTCAACTCCCCGGCTCTTAAAACCAGCAACAGCTCCTCCGTTGCGGCAAGCAGGGCGACTAAAAGCACGGGAATCAGCGCGCCCGCCGCGCCCGCAAGCCGGTACAGGGGCAAGAACAGAAAGACCGCAACCCCCGCCGCCTTGTTCAGATGCGTATGCAAAAAGGGGAGCGCTCGAAACTTGATAAGCCCCGCGACGCCGCCCGCAACCTTTATGAGCAGAACAGCCCCCGCCAAGCCCCAAGCCCAAGTCGGGATTTCTAAGTATCTTATCGAAAGCGCCAGTATTATGAGGAAGAAAACCGTGTCCGCCGCTCCGTCGAGCTTCGCTCCCCTCTCGCCCGCCACCTTCAATCGCCGCGCCACGAAGCCGTCCAAAACGTCGCTGACGCCGCAAAAGGCATAACAGCATTGGAACGCGATGCCAAACGGGGGGAGGAGCAACAGGCCGAGGGCGGCAATTATGCGGCTCAGCGTAATCAGGTCGGCAAGATTGAGGGGCGCTTTGCCCGCTTTATTTGACATGAAACCGCTTTTTCAGCTCGCGGAGGAAGTCCAAGCCGAGGACGCAAACGCAACCCGCAAGCAAGGCAAACGCGAGCGCGCCCATGACGACCAGCGACCAGAGCCTTTCCTCGCGCCATACTATCAGCCCGACGATGGTACAGCCCAGGGACACGGCAATCAGCCCCAGCATTGGAAACATATTCTGCTTCTGCCGCTGAAGATTCGTAAAGAACAGGAAGCCCGCGATAATCAGCCCCGAAAAGCAGACGATTGGAACCACCTCAACCGCCCAGCCCGGCGATAAAAACACGTCGATAAGGATGAGCAGAACGCAGGCGTGAACGATGAATTTGATGAACTGACTGATGCGGTTATATTCCACCAGCGCGGGCGCAACGACATTGGAGCGGAGAATCCACAAAGACCACAGCACAACCACGCTCCATGCCTTGCCTCCGGTAGTCAGATTGACTATCGGGCAGATATAGGCGGTAAACAGAAACGCCCAGTTCAGCGCCGATACGAGCCGGTTCCAATGCTGAGTTCTTTTCTCGGGCAGGGGGTAGCTGAGCTTAACTTTCATCGGGCGCGCTCCCTTCCACTTCGGCTTCCACCCCATCCTTTGCCAACAGCTCGAACAGCCGCTCCTCGAAGGAGGGATCGGCGGTCATCTTTGCGATGGACAGGGTGGCTATGTTCCCATACGTCACCATGGAACAGCTCGCCCGGTTGGAGAGCGCCGTTCCGAGGGTGAAATCCATGCTCTCTATGTGCCCGGCAAGCTCCTCGGGCATATTCACCACGCCCAGGTTGGACAAAGTGGTGCTGAAAATCTTATCTCCGAGGAAGCCGTATACCAGCCTCGCAATCGGGGCTTTGATAAACAGCGGCACATAGCGAACCGCATTAACCAGCCCCTGCGCCCCCTTCATCATCTCGCTCATCGCGTCCTTCGTCGCCTTTTGCGAAAGCTGGCGCGCAATCTCCGGGACTATCTCCGCCGCCGAAGTTATATCCTGAACCGGCAGGCGGACGCCGCAATACAGCGAGAAGTTGCGGAGCGTTTGGGAGGGATAGAACTTTCGCATATTAACCGGAACCTGAATATTCATATCCCCGTTCAACTCGTCGGTTGCAAAGCGTCCGGCAAGAAAGATCTGAGCCAAAACGTAGGCGGTTACGGTGGCGTTCATGCCCTTAGCGGCGCTTTTGAGCCGCTCGGCGTCCATCTTAAAATGCAAAACCCGGTAGGGCTTTGAGCGCGACAGCTTTCCGCTCATTTGCAGAGCGGGCCTGTCCACAAAGCCCGAAGCCTTATAGGTTCGCTCCGAGAACTTAAAGCCGTTTTCGGCCTCCTCCGGCGTGGGTTGTCCGCCAACGTCCAGCACGCCTTCAGCGGGGGAAGCCGGATAGCCGCATAGCCGAAGATACTCTGCGGCAAGCGTTTTGAGAAATATCATGCCGCCCACACCGTCGGTCAGGATATGGAAAAACTCGACGCTGACCCGGTTTTTATAGTACATCACCCGGAAGGACTGCGACCCGCTCCGGGCAATTTTCAGCGCACGGCAGGGGAGCCCGCTGTCCGGCTCGATTGCAAAGCGCCTTTTTGAAGTGTCCAAGTAGTGCCAAAAGAACCCGCGCTTCACCGTGGTTGCAAAGCTCGGAAACCGTTTCATCGTAAAGGTCAGCGCCATCTGCAAAAGCTCCGGCACTACGTCCTCATAAAAATAAACCGACAACCGGAATACCGCCATCTGTCCGCGCCGCATCGACAGCGGATATATCTTCGCCGCATCGTCCAAGGCGTACCAGAGGATAGGCGGGCGCGAATAGAAGCCGCCGAGATTTGCAATATCGAGCCGCTCCACGGCGGTTTGAAGGTCAACGTTCAGCTCCTTGTACCGGAGCAGGGCGCTTTCAAAATCCGTTTTAAGCCGCTCCTTCTCGCTCCTCGGAAGCAGGCAGTGCGTATCAAACTCGTTAAAGAAAGCGCAAAGCGCCGCCCTTTCGCCTTCGCTCAGCGATTGGCGAAAGAGGTCGAAGGGGCTTAGCGACTCCGTTTTTTTGCGCTTCTTCATGCGCTCAGAGCAGTTTCGCGGTCTGCCGGTATACGTCGCCGCTCCCTACGGTTACAACGATATCGCCTTCCGCCGCGTTTTTATCGAGATAGTCCCTTATCAGCTCAAAGGTCGGAATATAGCTTGCTAAACCTCCGCCCCTGTTGATGCCCTCAACCATATCCGTGGCGTGAACGGAGCCGTCGTCCTTCTCCCGTCCGGGATAGATGTCGGGAACCAGCACCTCGTCGGCATATTGGAAGCAGTCGACGTTCTCGCAGAACAGCGTTTTTGCCCGCGTATAGCTGTTGCACTGGAACACGCAAAACAGTTTTTTGTGCGGAACGCGGTGCGCCGCCTCCAGGATTGCCCGAATCTCATTCGGATGATGGCTGTAATCGTGAAAAACCTTTATCCCGTTCTTCTCGCCCATAAACTCGAATCTTCGCTTTGTGTTGACAAACTCCGAGATTGCCCGCGTATATATGCCGAAGGGCACGCCCAGCTCCTTGCTGACCGCATACGCCGCAATCGCGTTGATGATATTATGCGTGCCCGGAACCGAAAGCTCAACCCTGCCGCGCCGCTCGCCGTTGTCGATCAGGTCGAAGGACGGGTTGCCAAGCCCGTCATATTCGATGCTGTCGGCATGATAGTCGCCCTCGCGCAGTCCATAGGTCGCCGTTTGCCGGTCAACCACCGGGAGCAACTCGCGCACATGGCTGTCGTCGATGCACCCAATAATCTTTCCCTCCGGCGGCACGAGCGAGCAGAAGCGGAAGAACGCCGAAACAATATGGTCGATATCGCGGTAGCAGTCCAAATGATCGTTATCAATGTTGTTGATTAGCGCAATCGTCGGGGAAAGCGTTAAAAAGCTCTCGACATACTCACAAGCCTCGGTAATGAAAACGTCGCTTTTTCCAACCTTCACCCCGCCCTGCAAAAGCTCCATAAAGCCGCCGACGTGTACGGTGGCGTCGAGCCTCGCCGCCTCGTTGATATAGGCGAGCATCGAGGTTATGGTGGTTTTTCCGTGACAGCCCGCAATGGCGGCAACACGGGAAAAGCGCTCGGATATCTGGCCCAGCGCAACGCTCCGCTCCATCTCGGGAATCCCATGCTCCCGCGCAAACACGCGCTCAGGGTTGTCGGGCTTGATTGCCGCGGAGTATATCAAAAGATCCGCCGTTCCCACCTGCTCGGCCTTATGCCCGATGAAAACCGTAATCCCGTCCTGCGCCAGCTTTCGCGTGAACTGGCTCTCCTCCCGGTCGCTCCCGCGAACCAAGTGCCCCTGATACGACAGAATCTGGGCGAGCCCGCTCATGCTGCAGCCGCCGATCCCAACAAAATATATGCTCCTTGCCTCATCCAAAGTTGCCATGGAATTCTCCTTAAATCACATTAACATCTTATTATACGCGGTTTTGACTAAAATGGCAACCCAAACCGGAGGATTCTCCTCCCACGCGACGCCGAATCTCCGCCAGTAACTTGCCAAAGTAAAATCCGTTTTGGAGCAAAAGCTTTTATCCCGCTTGCGGGCGGGTCTTGACAGCCCCCCTCATCTGCTATACTAAAGATAGCTTCAGCGCTCCCGCTGAGTTTTGTTCCCCTTTTCGTCAAATGAGGTCAGGCTATGGAACTCAAAATAATTCTACGCAGTCCACAGAAGATATTGCCGCTGTTTCTTTTTCTGTTCGCGGCCGCCGTTGCGTCCATGCTGTTGTTTTTGCAGACCTATGTGGATGGGCTGGGGCTTTCATATGCCGAGCAACATTACTCCTATATTGGCACGGTGCGGCAAACCTACGCCGAACTGCCCGACGTGCAAGCCCTGCCCGACGAGGTTATCGAAAGCCTGCAAGCGACCGGCCTGCTGTCCGCCGAGGACAGGCGCGTCACTCGCGTTGGCCGCGTTGAGGGTGCAATAAACGTTCCGGACTCCTTTTTAAGCCGCGCTCTCGATGATTTTTGCATATTCTTGGGCACGGTAAGCGAAGCGCCCGCATTGCGTCAAACCTCCCTTTATTTCAACGAGGAGGTTATGGTAAGGGTGGAGTATGTCTATGCCGGACGCGCCGATACGGAGGCGCGCAACGGGGAGATGCTCGTCGTCGCCTCGCGGCCCCTCGATGCGGAGCCCCTTCTCGAAAAGGACGGGCGCTATCTTTTTATCGGAGCCTTTGGCAACAACGGCTTCCGTCCCGAGCTTTTCAGGCTTCACGTCTTTATCGAGCCGCCCGCGACTATCTGGCCGGGGACGGTCTCTGACGAGGTGTTGGATCAAAACGGGGTTGTTCCGGTCTCCACATCGCTGACAACGGAGCAGGCCATAGCCGCCGGGCAGGCGGTGCTTGAAGACAGGGGACTTGCGGATATGATCGAGGTCATCAACTCCCTCGACGACCGCGTTACTCTGCGCGGCACAAACGATATGTCCATGCTCCTGCCCGTGGCGGACGGCTCGCTGTTCTATACCCAGGGACGCGGCATCAACCCCGGCGACGCCGGCGCGAACGTCTGTGTCGTGAGCCTGCACTTTGCCAATGCGAACGGGCTTTCCGTCGGTGACAGTATAAACCTGTTCAGCGCCGACTATGCCTATACCTCCGGCGAAACGCAACTCGTTGCCGGAATCGAGAGCGGCTTTCCGGACAGAACCGACATATTGCGCGACCTTACTCGAAGCGAAAGCTCCCTCGGCAGTTTTACGATTATCGGCACTTACAACTTTGTGAACCGAAACGCGCAGGACTACTATCAGGCCTCCTTTAACGATATTTTCGTGCCTTTGCAAGCCCTTCCCGATGGCGAACAAACCCCCGCCCGTCCCTATACCTACAGCTTTCGCGTGCAGGGCAACGACTATGACGCCTTTTTAAACCAGGTTGAAGCTCCGCTTATGAGCGAGGGCTATGCGCTTCATATGACGGATTCGGACTGGCCCGAAGTCCAGGAAACCTATACGCTCATGCAGGGGCGCTATGCGCTGGGCTTTGCCGGTTCGGTGCTGGCGTTTGCCGTCGTCGTGCTCGCCTACAGCCTCCTGCTCGTTTTCCTCTATCGCCGTGAGTTTGCCCTGCGCCGCGCCCTCGGAACTCCCATGCGCCGCGCCCACCTGAGCTTCTCGGCCCCCTTCTTGTTCACGGCTCTGCCGGGTTACGCCGGAGCGGTGGCGCTGTGCTACGCCCTGTGCGCGCAAACCCTGCCCGCAAGACTTGCGGAGATTGCTCCGAGCCAGGCCCTCGGCGCGGGGGACGTTTTAGGACTACTCGCGCTGGTGGCGGCGATAAGTCTTGTTCTCAACTATCTTGTGCTGTGGCTCTTAATCCTCCCGAATCGGGGAAAGAGCCTGCAAAAGCTTCTGTCCTGAGGGGGTGAATATATGAAACAGCTGTTCCGAAAACCCTTGCTCCCCGCCGTTTACGCCCTGCTTTTGCTCTTGGGCGTCGCGCTCACCCTCTTGTTTAGCGAGAACATGGCGCAAAACCGGCGCACGGTGGACGAGATGTATGAGAATACCCGCATCCAGCTCCGCGTTCTGCCCGGAACCTCCGCTCCGGCGGGACTGGAACTGCCGCTTTCGCGGGCGCGCGCCGTTATGGACACGGGGCTTGCCCAGAACGTCTACACCGAGCGAAACTGCCCCGTCCTCACCGCCTCCGGCGACGGCGTAATCGCCTTTCAAACCGCCTATGGCGTTAGCAGTTCGGACGTCTTTGATCAGAACCGCCAGCTGAGCGTGGAATACGGCGAAGGCTATGACTCCGCCGCTTTCGACGCCTCGTCAGACCTCTGCCTCATGGAGAGCGGCCTCGCTCAAAACTATGGGCTCGCGCCGGGCGACGAGCTTTTCATCGTCCCCTGCCGGATAAACTTTGTTATCGAACCCCAAGCCCCAACGCTGACGCTGACGATTGCCGGCGTATATGAATCGAGCGGAAACGTTACCTTCTCCGAATCCGTGATAGTTCCCGACGCGCTGTTTTCAGGGCGCGAGGCTTTTCTGTACAGCGACGACATGGAAAGGCTTTGGCAACACTACACGGAGTTTGCCTTTACGCTTAACCCCGAGCATAACCGGAACTATGTTCAAGCGCAGGCGACTTTGCAGACCGCTCTCGGAAATACGACCGACTTCGTCCTGTACAGCGACAGCCGCGTACTGCAAAACGCCGTCGGGCCGCTCGAGCAACGGATTCAAACGCAGAGCACCCTCCTCCCGCTTCTGCAACTGGCGCTAATGGCAGGTTGCGCCCTGCTGGCAATATTGCTCGCACTGTCCCGTCAAAACGATCTGGTGATAAGGCTCGTCTTTGGGGAGCGCCGCATTGTCGCGATGGGCGCGGAATGGGGGCTAATCCTGCTTGGAATGCTCCCCGGAATCGCGCTTACGGGGCTGGCATTGCTCGTTTGCAGTCTTTTGGGGCTGGAAGCCGGCGGTGCGCTTAAACAGGCGGGGCTGTCCCTCGCCTTGAGCCTGCCCCTGCCGCCCCTCGCCTGGCTTACGGTATGGCTGTTTGGAGGCGGCGGGCTGATTAAACTGTATCAATCCCGCAGCCGCAACGAATAATTTTGGAGGTAAAGAGCATGGCAGAACTGATATTGGACAATGTGCGCTACCGCTACCGCAGGAGCAAGCGGTGGGTTTTGGACGGTTGCAACGCCGTCTTTAGCGCGGGAACGGTCAGCTCCATACGCGGTCGTTCGGGCGCGGGAAAAAGCACCCTGCTTCACCTCATAGCCGGCTTCGACTCCGCACCCGAGGGGAAGATTCTCTGGGACGGGCAGGAACTGCAAAAAAGCCGGCTGACGGAGTACCGCCGCCACGAGGCGGGGATCGTCTCGCAATCCTTCCTCCTCTTTCAAACGCGAACCGTGCTTGAGAACGTCTGTTATCCGCTTGAGCTGGGCGATTTGGATCGCGCAAAAGCCCGAACGGAAGCCCGCGCCTGCCTGGAAGCCGTGGGGCTCTCGGAGGAACTCTACCATCGTTTGCCCGGCAGGCTCTCCGGAGGCGAGCAACAGCGCGTGGCGATAGCCCGCTGTCTCGCCGGAAAATACCCGCTCATAGTAGCCGACGAGCCGACGGGAAATCTCGACGAGGAAAATGCGCACGCCATCATGGCGTTGCTTATCGCCCTCTCCCGCGAGCGGAACGCCACCGTGATCGTGGTTACGCACGATTCCGAGATTGCCGAAAAAGCCGATGAAAAATACCGCCTCGTGAGCGGTATTCTAAGTAAGCTGTGAGCCGGCTGAAGCCTGTGCCGAAAATTTAATCGCCTTTTCCCCGCCGCATCAGCCGTCAGGGATCGAGGGTTTTTCCCGACCCCAGCTCAAAGTGATATCGCACTATTCCTAAGTCAATTTTTGAAAACGGGCCGCCCCTGTCCTCCAGGCGAACCCGTCCGCTTTCGAGAACGAAGCGGAAGCGTTGCTGATTGATGGCCGTAGGCGCGAGCGCCGCCGCCTCAACGCCGCTTAAAAACCAGGCGGGCGGCTCGATATCGGCGCGGTACAGCGCGGACAGCGGCTTCGAGCGGCGCTCCTTGCCCTGAGTTTGTCCATAGCCCAGCGCGATGGTGCAAACGAGCTTTTCCCCCTCGGGGACGGGGCAGTTCCTTTTGGAATGCGAACCCGCCGACCAGCAGGTGTTCAGTCCCAGCCGCTGAATAAACAGCACGAGCTGTTCGCCGTAATATCCCGCCCGCTCATAGAGATCGGGCGAGGGAAGCCCCTTGACCGCCAGATAATACCTGACGTTTTCAAAGCCGCCGTATTTCGCCTTAAACCCGCCGAACGCCCCCTTCTCGTCGGTGTTCAGCTCAACTGCCAGCCCGCTCTCGCGGTTGCAGAGCGCGACCCTTTCCTTGATCGCCTCCAGCGTTTCGGAGCTTAAAGGCTTATTGAGATATTTTCGCACGGAATGCCGGAGTTTTACGGCTTCAAGTTCGGTCACGGTTGTTTCTCCTTTTTGTATTCATGCCCAAGCTCATATTCTCTAAAACGGGCTTTTCCGCCCGTACTCTTAGCTTTCGAGAGCTAAGGCGGGCTACTCCCAAAAAAGCCGGTCGGACTTGAGCCTGGGTTCGCTCGTCACCTGTAAATTCAGCTTGCGAAACAGCGCCAAATCCGAGGCCGACGGCATAACGGTGGTGTGTATATCCATGCCGCGCAACTTGGGAATCTGGTTCTGCGCCAAATCCGCCAGCGGGTTCGTCGCCGCGCATATGGATAGCGCGAGCAGGATCTCGTCCGCATGAAGGCTGTCGTCCTCGCTGAGCAGGATGTCCCGCTTGAGCCTTTGCATAGGCTCGATTACGACCGGCGAAAGGAGCAAAATCTCGTCGGGGATGCCGCCGAGCGCTTTCAGCGCGTTCAGGAGCATGGCGGCGACCGCATCGAGCAGATGGGAACTCTTACCCGTGATTATCCTGCCGTCGCCCAGATCTATCGAGGCGGCGGGAACCCCCGCGTCCGCTTCCCGGTTGAGCGCCGGCGCGACCACGGAGCGGTCGAACACCTCAAGGTTGGCCTGCTTCATCAGCAGATAGAGCTTGTTTACTCGCTCCCGGTTGGACAGCCCCCGCTTTTGAGCGCAAACCTCCCCGAGATACCGCCGGATTATCTCCGCATTGGCGGCCTGCTCTATCGCCTCGTCGTCGAAGATGCAAAAGCCCGCCATATTCACGCCCATATCGGTGGGCGACTTATAGGGGCTCTCGCCCCAGACCTCCTTGAACATCGCGTCCAAAACGGGGAAGATCTCGATATCGCGGTTGTAATTAACCGCCGTCTGTCCATAGGCTTCGAGGTGGAAGGGGTCGATGGAGTTTACGTCGTTGAGATCGGCAGTCGCCGCCTCATACGCCAGATTAACCGGGTGACGGAGCGGAAGATTCCAAACGGGGAAGGTTTCAAACTTTGCATAGCCCGCCTTCACCCCGCGAAGATGCTCGTGATATATCTGGGAGAGGCAGACCGCCATCTTGCCGCTCCCCGGCCCGGGCGCCGTTACGACGACCAGCCGCCTGTCCGTCTCGACAAAATCATTCTTGCCATAGCCGTCCGCGCTCATTATGAGCGGGATATTGGTGGGATAGTCCGGGATGGAATAGTGAAAATAGGAGCGCACGCCCAAATTTGAAAGCCGTTCGGCAAAGGCGCGGGCGGCGGGCTGTTCGGCATAGCGGGTTATCACCACCCCGCAAACCTGCATATCCGCGGCACGGAAGGTGTCGATTATCCTCAAAACGTCGAGTTCATAGGTTATTCCATAGTCGGAGCGCAGCTTGTTCGACTCGATGTCACAGGCGTTTACTACGACCAGCACCTCGGCCTCGTCCTTCAGCTCGCGCAACATCTGCATCTTGGAATCGGGCGCGAAGCCCAACAGCACGCGGCTGGCGTGATAGTCGTCAAAGAGCTTGCCGCCAAACTCCAGATACAGCTTGCCGAACTGACCGATTCGCTCCGAAATGTGGCTCGACTGCACCTTCAGATACTTTTGATTGTCAAAACCCTGTCGCATAATGCTTTGCCAAAGCCTTAGCCCCGGCTATTCCCCCTCTATATAGCTGTAAACTTTTCTAAGCCCGCCGTATTCGGGCTCATGGCTCTCCATGCTCGATTCCATCAGCGTATAGTGCATGGCGTCCGAGGTATGATCGAAATAACAACCCCAGCGGAAGCCTGCGCGGAAAAAGGCAAGCTCATAGATGAGGTAGTTGATAATCGACTCGGGGACCCGCTTCAGCCGGCTCGTATATGCGCCGCTGTAAGTAAAATCGTAGTAATAGCGCGTTCCGTCAAAGAGGATTCCGTTATAGGTCAAACACGAACCCACCTCGAATTTTATCAGCGACTGATTCGAGAGCGCATTTTCGTTGGGCTTCATGCTCGGATTGATGTCGATAGCCGTCCCGAACGCATGGTGGCTGATAATCTTGTTGCCGGTCTGATACCGCGAAACCTGCGGCCCGCTCTGCTCGTTGACCAGCGTACCGAGCTTGATAACCCCGCTGTCCCCATTGGTTCCGTGGACGCGGAGATAGACGGTATTGAGGTAGTTGAGCGCCTCCTCATAGTAGGACACGGACTTTTTGTGAACCTCCCAGGTGCGGCCGTTATACCCCGGCGTTGTGGTAAGATACTTCCGCTTCCATTCGGAGCTGATATTGATATAGCGGCCCTCCCCGAAGGAATAGGTGAACAGGAACTGCGAGGTATCTCCGTCGAAAAATTCCAGCACCTGTTCGTAGTTATGCCCAAAGTTGCGCCAGGTGAGCTGTCGCGTTGAACCCGCCCTGACTATGCGAAAAGTTCCGCTTGCCAGCAACACCCGCTCGGTACTGCCAAAAACGACCGCCTCCAGCCTGTAGCTATGGTTGCCCGTCTCAAGATTTTGGAATTTCACGGTATTGTTGAAGGAAAGCTCCTCGCTCGCAAGAGCGGTATTTAAATCGTAGGCATACAGCTCGTCGGCGGCGCTGAAGCTGGCAGTTGTTACATAGGGATACCGGCTTGAGCTGGAGGACTCATGCTCTATCGTTAAGATAACCTTGGACAGCGGCTCGGTGCTGTGAACCGTTCCGTGCAGATTGAAGGGGGTTTCATAGTAGAGGGTTTCGTTATCCTGCGGGAGCGGAAGATGCTCGCATTGTTCAAACCAGATTCCCTCCAAAACCGCATCCGTGCCCACCAGCGCGGTAAATACCGCCTGAACGCTTCCGTAACGCACCGCGATGACCTTCCTGCCCTCGCTGTTTAAAACCGTATCTGACAGGCTGTAGTTGGACACGGGCGTTTCCGTGCCGTCCGCGTATACGGCATAAACGCTGATATCCGAGGCGGCGTTGAACTTCTCGTTAAGCTCGTATTGTTGCTTGTTTTGAACCACCTTTAGCGTGATAAGCGGGTATTCGGCGATAAATGCGCCGAGCTTTTCGGAGGCGGTCGCGGCAGTCCACTTTCCGCTCTGTTCCCCGCTCCCGATAAGCGTCAGATAGCCGGGCAGGACGGAGCTTTCATCATAGCCCGCCGCCCAGTTGGTATAGATGAACGGCTCATTTTGAACCCACGACCAGCCGCCCGCGCCCTTTGATGCGCCGAGATAGCAGTCCAGCTTGGCATTTGACGCGAGGTTGCTGACGATGCCGTTTTCGGTTCGGGTTGCAACTATGGCAAGCGAGCCGCCGTTCAGCCGCGTCCATGCCTGCGCCTCCTCCCAGCCGGCGTCGGAGGAATAGAGGACGAAGCGGCCGTTCTCGTTCGACACGGACGCCGTTTCGACCGGACGGAGGGTGGAGACTCCATCGACGACGGTAAAACTGCAACGATACAGCTCCAGCGTCCCCTCGGCGCTGGTACAGCTCAATATCAGGCGCTTTGGCCCGGAGGACAGGGTTTTCAGCTTCAATGCGCTTATCAGCGAGCCGTCGCCCTCGATGCGATAGACGCGCACATTCTGTTCGGACTGATAGCCGACATAGGAGGAGGCGACGGATTGCCGGCTCTCAAAGTCATAGATTTGACAACTGATTGCAAGAATCGGGGAATCGGAGACTATCGTCCCTTCGGGCGCAAAGCCCGTTCCAAGCTGATACTGCGCCCCCGATTCGGGGAACGAGGCGTTTATAAAGCTTATCTGGGGCAGAGCCTCCTCCACAGTCACCGAAACGGACGAGGACACGCCGCCTTCCGGCCTGGCGCTTATCACGGCAGTTCCCACCGACAGCCCGGTTACGAGGCCGTTCGAGTCCACGGAGACGATTCCGCTGTCGGAGGACGTCCACGCGATAGCCGGAAGCTCCTCCATCTCATAGGTATAGCTCAGGAGGACGCTACTTCCGAGGGCAAGGGTCAAAGAGGCGCTCTCAAACTCAATCTTCGGCACGCTCGGATGAACGATCACCTGTCCGGAGGGCGGCAGGGAGTCGAGGCGGACGATATACCGCAAAATTGCGGAGGAGTCGGCGGCGGAAACCGAGCCGTCCTCATTGACGTCGGCGTTAAGCCGCCCCTGTTCGCTAAGTTCGGATAATCTCACAAGATGCCTGAGTATAATCGAAGCGTCGGCGGAGGAAACCGTGCCGTCGCAGTCCGCATCGCCGAGCAAATAAGCTCCGTCCTCCGCAGAAGCGGGAAGCAGGGGGAGCAATACGCAAATTATAAGCAACAGCGACAAAAGTTTTTTCATCAGAATTTTCATTCTCCATCTCCGTCAAAGATTCTCACGACGCGGCATCCGCCCGACACATACCTTGTCGGAGCCACGGAAACTGCCGCCCCCATTATAAGCTCGCCCACCCTGCAAGAGTAGGAGATGCCGCCGAGAAGGGTTTCGCTGTCGTAGAGATATTTATAATGGAAGCGCAGATTTGAAAAGTCCGCGTCCGAAATATTGCGAACTATGAGGCTGTTATCACCGCCGTCCTCGATATATATTTCGGAAGGCATTAAATCGAGCGGCTCGTCGGAAATTAGCTGTCCCGCCAAGGACAGCATCATATCGTTCATATAGAAGGATTTTTCGGCTTCCAGCACGATTATGCTCCAGCCGTCGGGCAGATTTGAGAACGTGAAGGATAGTTCGCGCCCGAGCTGATCCGCAAACTGCAGGGTGGCGTAGCTTATATCCTTGCCCGAATCGTTTAAAAGCTTGATTGCGCAGACCCCCTGAACGGGCGAATCCGAACCGTCCTCAAGGTAGTTGCCGGTATAGCTCAAAATCCCCTGCAAAACCAGTCCCGTCTCCCCAATATAGAGATCCAAGGGTTCTTCGGGGAAGATGATATCCTCATAGATGTCCAAGTCCGCAACAACCGGGGTCTCAGGGGTGAGCGGCACGGGCGAGGGCGTAGGCGTGGGCGCGGGTGTGAAGCTGGGTTCGGCCGAGGCGGGCGAGGGCTCGGGCTCGTCCTCTCCGCCGCCGGATACGGCTATCGCGGCGATAACCGCCGTTAATATGCAGACTACCGCAACGATCAAGAGTATGAGTTCGATTCTAATCTTCTTTTTTCCGTATTCCATTGCCTCTCCTTCGCATTCAAGCCCCCGACGTTAAAAGAACCTCAAGGCCCTACAACTCACCATTATATGAATTATACCACCGAATCGGGCGGACAACAAGGTTTTGGCGCGGATTAAAAGCGTAGCATTTGTAACTTTACTATGAATCCTCCAAAATCCGCCGCCGGAATGCGAGCGAAAAAAAGCCCCCTGCCCGCCATAGGGCGGAAGGAGGCTAAAAACGCGGTGCGCCGGACTTCTATTTAGCGGGCTGTTCCTTTGAGTTCGTCCTGCCCCAGGGAATCCGGTATACTATCAGGCAGATAACCACGAACAGCATCAGCGAGGCAAAGAAGTCGAGTATCGAATGCTGTTTTATAAGCACGGTGGCGGCGCATATCGACAGCGACAGGAGCGTGCAAGCGGGAAGCACCCAGAACCGGTGCTTGCTTGCCATGAGCGCGGGTGCGCGCCAAAATCCCAGGCACAGCGCCATCGAAACATAGCAATGTTCGCTCGGAAGCGCATTGTTTGCCACGTTGTTTCCATAGACCACCTCGAGCAACCATGACAAAAACTTGCCGTCATCGGCAACTACCGGCTTTGCCGCATAGGGAATCCTTGTCGGGACTATAATATAGAATATCGTGCAATAGATGAGTCCGAGCCCCAAAACCCACATGGTTCTGACAAACTCCCGATGATCCCGCTCGCTCCTCCGTCTAAAGAGCCAGAAAGAGATCAGCCCCACGGCGATATAGCCGAACCACAGCACATAGGGTATGGCAAAAACCGGAACGAACGGGATATAATCGTCCATGCCGCACCAGACCACATGCGCATTATCGGAAAGATTGCCTACCGTAAAAAACACTACGGTTTGTAGCACGGTGGCTATTACCAGTCCAATCAAGTACTTATCTACTTGCTTAAATAAAGCTTTAAGAAAACTCATGCGGTCATTATAACAGGAAATAGCGGCTTACGCAACATTTTTTGCAAACGCCGTTCGTGTCAAGTTTTTCTGCGCAAATCAAGCTGAGGGAAGGACGCCGTGG